>JAAYAN010000213.1 GCA_012719345.1 Ignavibacteria bacterium
ACTTCTTTGTTAATTTGCTTTCCGGTTTGCTGGCTTATTCTCTCAAAGATCGTAAACCCAAAATTGATTTGTCCGGTTATGCGAATCAACTTGTTTTTGCTTGATTCTTATATCGAACTCAGGTTAACTTAAAAGTTTACAACCTTCTCGGTCAGGAAGTTGCAACGCTTGTAAATGAACAAAAGCAAGCTGGAACTTACGAAGTGAAGTTTGATGCTTCGAATCTTGCATCAGGAGTTTATCTATAAATTACAGGCAGGAGATTTTTCTTCAACTAAGAAACTTGTGCTTTTAAAATAAATTTTAAAAAATAGAATTTTTATAAACTCAGAATGAACTTTTTCGTTCTGAGTTTTCTTATATTTGATAAAATCAAATAATAAGGAAATGAATGAAACTTGATGTTATTGCATTTGGTGCTCACCCTGATGATGTTGAACTTGCAATGGGCGGAACGGTTGCGCGGCTCGTAAAAGAAGGGAAAAAAGTAGGAGTAATAGATTTAACACGCGGAGAAATGGGTTCACGGGGAAGCGCTGAAATAAGAGATGCAGAAGCAGAAAAGGCAAAGGCTATTTTAGGCATTGCTATCAGAGAAAATTTGAATCATCTTGATTGCAAAGTAAAACCAAGTGAAGAGCTTATAAAAAAAATTATAATTTCAATTAGGAAGTACAAACCTGAAATTATTTTTGCACCGCATAAACACGACCGCCATCCCGACCATACCGGAGCGGCAGAAGCTATTAAAAATGCGTGGTTTCTTTCGGGTGTTTACAAATACGAAACTGAATATCAAGGAGATAAACAGGAGCCGTACCGTCCTAAAAAACTATATTATTTTGCTCAGTCCTGGGAATTTGAACCGAGCTTTATAGTTGACATTTCCGATACATTCAATATAAAAATGGAAGCCGTTAAAGCTTATTCATCGCAGTTTCACAATCCTGAGGTTGAAGGACCCGTAACGTATATAAGCCATCCCGGGTTTATCAAATATCTCGAATCACGCTCGCAGGTAGCAGGATTTAAAATAGGAAAAGATTACGGCGAACCTTTTTACTGCGATGAAAAAATTGAGCTAGATTTAAAGAATCTTCTTTTGGAAAGTTAAATAGCTCATTTCTTATAGAAACCCCAATGAAATTTTATAAGGAAATAAAAGTGTTTTGTTTACTAAAAGATTCAATTGTCTTATATTATTATTCCTAAAAAGAAATGATTAGAAATTAAATACATAATAAAAACAGAATACGAAAATTATGGAAAAACAAATAGGCAGCAGAATTGTCCGGTTGAGAGAAAATCTTAACATTTCACAGGAAATATTAGCAGAAAGAGCTTCTGTAACTTCTATTCAGTTGCAGGAAATTGAAAATAATAAAATTATTCCTTCTTTGGCACCTTTAATCCGAATAGCCCGTGCGCTTGGTGTACGGCTGGGCACTTTTATGGAAGATCACGAAAATATTGGTCCTACAATATGCAAAAACGGTGAATGCTGCGCAGCAATTAATTTTTCGAACAATAATGCAACCGAAAGAACGTCAATGCAATATTTTCCGCTGGCTGCAAAAAAGACCGGCAGACATATGGAACCTTTTATTATTGACGTAAAATCGAATAGTGACGAATATATTTTATCTTCGCACGAAGGTGAGGAATTTATTTATGTTCTTCAAGGTGAAATTGAAGTTGTTTACGGAAATGATAAGTATATTCTTAAGCAAGGTGATACAATTTATTACGATTCAATTGTGCAGCATCATGTTCATGCAACAGGCGGCAGTGATGCAAAAATTCTTGCTGTTGTTTATATCCCAATTTAAAGTGAAAAATTTATGCAGATGATAGAAAAAACACTTGGCGAAGTTCTTGAAGATAATGTCCGTAAATGGCCTGATAAAGAATTTATAATTTTCTCCGACCGAAACCTTAATTTTACTTATTCGGAATTTGACAGAAGAGTAAATAACCTTGCAAAAGGTCTGAAGGCAATTGGACTTAAAAAAGGCGATCATCTCGGAATTTGGGCTACTAACGTTCCTGATTGGCTTACTTTTGCATTTGCAACTGCTAAGATAGGTGTTGTACTTGTAACGGTTAACACCAACTATAAAACACACGAACTTGAATATCTTGTAAACAATGCCGATTTGCATACTTTGTGCATTATTGGAGGATTCAGGGATAGCGATTACGTCAATATGGTTTACGAGCTTGTTCCGGAACTTAGAACACATCAAAGGGGACATCTTGTATCCGAAAAATTCCCATATCTTAAAAATGTTGTGTTTATCGGTCCCGAAAAACACCGCGGAATGTTTAACACACAGGAGCTTATTCTTTTAGGCGAACATATTGATGACGAACAGCTTAATGCCTGTAAAAAAAATCTGCATTGCCACGAAGTAATAAATATGCAGTACACATCAGGCACAACGGGCTTTCCTAAAGGTGTTATGCTCACTCACCACAACATCCTTAACAATGGTTTTGGAATAGGGGAGTGCCAGAAATTTACAGATAAAGAAAGAGTGTGTCTGCCTGTTCCGCTTTTCCATTGTTTTGGAATAGTTTTAGGTGTTATGGCAATATTAACTCATGGTGGAACAACAATATTAACAGAATCATTCGATCCAGTAATGGTTCTTGCTTCGGTTCAAAAGGAAAAAGCAACGGCACTTTACGGTGTTCCTACAATGTTTATTGCTGAACTGAATCATCCGATGTTCCCGATGTTCGATCTCAGTTCGCTGCGAACAGGAATTATGGCTGGATCTCCTTGTCCTATTGATGTAATGCGCAAAGTGATTGAAAAAATGAATATGAAGGATGTTACCATTGCATACGGATTAACAGAAAACTCACCGGTGATGACGCAAACGCGGACTGATGATCCTATAGAA
>JAAYAN010000214.1 GCA_012719345.1 Ignavibacteria bacterium
ACTTCTTTGTTAATTTGCTTTCCGGTTTGCTGGCTTATTCTCTCAAAGATCGTAAACCCAAAATTGATTTGTCCGGTTATGCGAATCAACTTGTTTTTGCTTGATTCTTATATCGAACTCAGGTTAAATTACGCTTTCCCGCTTTTTGGTTAACGGCGTGCAGAATTAAAAACGGGTCAAGGTCGTAAGACCTGACCCGACTGAAAAGTCCTGACTCGATAAAGAGACTAACCGTTTAATTCAAACGCTAATGAAAGCGTTAGCAAAATAAAACACAGTATTGTGAAATATAATAATATTGTATTTTCATAGTTAATTACATCACTTGTTAATAAATCATAAAAAACAGCTGAGTATATTATAAATACGAAAATTGCATCGAAAATTTGTATTGGCTTAATTATTTTTATTGAATTTATTTTCTTTACTACGATATAGATAAATATTGTGAATAATATTATAACCAGAAAATAATATCCCAAATTATTTAAAGTTTCATCTTCTTTAGATGTAATTTTTACATAATTAACTAAGTTTATTCCGAACAGAAGAAATGTCAATGTCCTTTTATAAAGACCATCCATTTATTTAATCCTTTGATAAATATAACTATTAGTATTAACTTCGTCTTTATCCGAATTAAAATTCCAAGATAATCCTGATTGGATTATTCCACCCACTCCTAAACACTGATTTGCTGCTTGCATCATATTTTGTGGCATTGTAAAAAGTTGTTTAAAACCGCCCCCCAAATAAAAAAATATTGGAGTTGTAATTGCATTGAAGTAATTTTCTCGCCTCATTGTCTCTCGTCTAGCAACATTATATTCTTTTGCTATTTGTACAGTCAAACAATCCTTCCCCATAGCCCTAAGACCTAAAGTCTTAGTTATTTTTTCTTGCATATAGGGTGAAAAATTACTTAGACTTCCGCTATTAATATTACTCGTTTTTTCACCATTGACACTTGTTATTGTGTTATACATTACATGGCCTTTTCTATTAATTGTGGCTGAGATTGTCGCATTTGTTGTTACTCCATTTGATGTAGATGTAGTGGTCTCTGTGAACACTTCAATCCCTAAACCTGGGTTATATTCCATTGAAGCATATACGCTATGGCTTGCACTACTATTATTACCAGGATTATAGCTAGCTGGTGGGAAGCCAGTATGACCACTATATAACCAATAAAATAATCTATCTCGTTCTTTTTCTTCTTCGTCTGCATTTTCATCACCCATACCAGTCGGATCAATTAGTATTAATGGATTATTTTTGCAATAATTATACGGGCTCCAGCCGGGGTACTTTACTGCCAGCGGGTCAACGCTTTGCCACCTGCCAATTTCGCTATCGTAAAAGCGGGCGCCAAAGTAATCGTAGCCGGTTTCGGCATCACGCTCTTTTTCGGTAAACTTGTATTTACCGTTTGCTTCGCCGCTGTTCCAACTCCGGGCGTATCCGCCAAATGCATAGTAATCCTGCGCACTTACTCTGCCTCCGCTGCCGTTAAGCGTAACGCGTATGCTGCCAAGGTGGTCTTTCACATAATAGTATTTTGTTGCAAAAGTACTGCCTTCAACTCTGCCTATTATCCCGTTTCCGTAAAGGTTAACCATTTTTATAGTGTTGGTACCCGGTGTAAATATTGCAAGTTCTTTGCCGGTATGGTCGCGCAGGTAAAATTCTTTCAAACTCCCCGTTTCTTTGGTTATGCGGTTTCCCTGATCATCATAACCGTATTTGCTTGTTGTTCCGTTTTTAACCATTGTAAGCGGCAGGTTGCGGTGGTCGTAGGTTATGCTTGTAACTTTGTTACGGGTATCGGTACGCATATTTCCTTTGGCATCGTAAGTGTAGGCAAAGCTGTTGGGTGTGCCGCCTATATTGTATAAAGTTGTAAGTTTGTTTGTGCCAGCCAAATAAGTATATTGATAATATTTACTGTTTCCTATCTTTTGTGATAAATTACCATCATTATCGTAGCCAAAAGTCTCCACGTTTGCACCGGTAACTTCTGTAAGTCTGTTGTATGCATCGTAAGCATAAGTTGAAGTAGCTGTGGAGCTTGAGAACTGATTATTTATTACAGCCTGTGTTTTAACATTTCCGTTCTTAAAATAACCTAGAGTTTCAGTAAAGTTCCCCGTGTTTTCCACTTTTGTCAACCAGCCTCTGCGTATATCGTATGTATTTGCAACATTTTTCGAAATCGGGTTATAATTTGTTCCCAAAACCTGATCGGCTTTATTATAGGTATAAGTTGCCTGCACTGTTGCATTAGCTGCGGTTGTTCCCGCTTTTACTTCTGATAACCTTCCCTGAACATCATAAGTGTATAATTCGGTATACTGGTTGTTTATAACCTGCTTTGTCACATTTCCGAGATTGTCGTATTCGGTTTCTACCAGATACCATTGGTCAACCAGATAATTCTGTTTGGCTGTGCTTCCGTTAACAGAATGAACCGCCAGGAATTTATGCAGTCCGGGAGTAACACCGGTAAAAGTATATGACCCGGACTGTGACGAGGATAAAGTTATGCTTCCTTTTGTAACACCATCTAATTTAAATGTAATTGTTCCAGCCGCTAATGCATATACGCTCCAGCTTACGTTTGTAGTGACCTTTGCCGTTCCCGATGCAGGCGATGCCGTGCCACCCATTACCAATGCCTGACTGAACACTTCGCAACTTAACAGTAATATTATTACGATATATTTTGATATGTTTTTCATTTTTTCTCCGTTCAACTTTTCATTTTTAGGATAAATTAATTAGCTATGTATTCTTTTTCTACACGTCCAAGGTGGTCGTACGAGTAGATTTTGAATTTCCACGGATCTGTTGGTTTATCCCTGAATGCAGTTGCCGCTAACCTTCCAAGTTGATTTCTCAATTTTGAAGTATGCGGAAATTTTAAGTTCGAAAATACTCCGGTTTTGGTAATGCTATCATACATATTAACAAGTACTTTCGTTGTGTCGTCATTTTCAAAAGTTTCTGCTACATCAGTTCTAAATGAAGTACTGTTTATAATAGTTGAAACAGACGTGCTTACAATTCCGGAAGTAACAAGCCTGTTAAGACAATCGTAACTGTTGAATAAAACTTGTTTAGGAGATGCGGTTTTGTGGAATGTGTAACGGAGATTTCCGTATTTGTCGTATGCATATTCAAATTTTCCGTCGTCGGGTGTTTCTTTTGTCTGGATATTATTTAATGCATCGTAAGTATATTTTGTTTCTTTTCCGGCAGGAGAAGTAACTTTTGTAAGTCTGTAAATATCGTCATAGGTAAATAATGTTGTCAGTGTTCCGCCTTTTACTTCCTTTACTACATTACCGACCAAATCATAATAGGTTTCTGTTTTTTTACCTTCTTCATCTATTGTTTCGGTTACTTCTTGTCCGTTTACAATTTTGTAATTTATTGTTTTGTAAATTGTAAATAAACCGTTAGCGTCCTGATACTTTATTTTAACAGGTCGTCCGAGATAATCATACTCAGTTTTGGTTTTTCTTCCTTCGCCGTCTTCACCAGAAACAGACTCGCCTCTAAAGGAATATCCTACTTTTGATTTTAACTCTAAAGCTCCTGCGCTGTTTTTACGCGAGGTTGTTAATAACTGCCCTAAAGCATCGTACTGGTTTTGGGTTTCGATTATCTTAAGAGCGCTTGGGTCGTTATTTAATATGTTTTTAATTGCAACTTTATTCTCTGTGTCATAATAATCATATGCAACAGTGTTTTGTCCGTTCTCAATATCGCTAATAATTTTATACCCTGATGATGGCATTGTTTCATTGAATTTATCAAAAATAATTCTTGGATAACCCTTAAATTCAATTCTTGATGTTGCTTCGCTTATTTGCATTCCATTGCCGATGTTTGTTATTAAAACATCCCCCCTATTTACTGCAACAACAAACCCATAAAGTTTATCATTATTATTCCTAATTTGCTTTAGTATTGAAGATATATCAATTGCTAAAGAATAATCATTACCGACATTTAGACTTTCAAGATTTATACTAATTTTAGCATTACTGACATAAGGCAATTCATTTTTATTAAAAGCTCTGTTTATAGCGCCGATAATTATTTCTTTTCCTCCGAATGATGATACAACTTGGGAAAATTTCAACTTTAGTAATAGCGGTGATCTATTTATTTGACTATCAGAATAACCATTTAGTGAAATCCCTTCGGAACTAAAGAAATAAAAGTCTTGGTTGTTTTTAGTTGTCACCTTAATATCCTTTTCATACACTCCCTTTTCAAACACACCCATTTTAGAGTAAAACGAATTAACTGCTATTTTTGATTGGTTTATTTGACGATTATTCACATCCCAAGAAAATAAATTTGAACTTATAAAATTACTTACATCATATTTTGCAACTCCGTTTATGAAACTGCCAGGCAAACTAACCGATTTAACCCTTCCAATTTCATCATAATCGTATTCGTAGTAATATCCTTGCGGGTCAATTTCATATTGCAGATTGCCATCCCAGCCAAATGAAGTATAACTGCTATAAGATTTACCGTCACTAGTGCTTAATTTTGTTTCGTATGGCATAAAATAATGCCCGTTATGTTTTACCGTTATATTATTTTCAGTTTTATTAGGTTTTGCTAATTTGCATAAGGTTGATAACGGAATGGCTTCCTGATAAGGTATCGCAAAAGTACTTGCAGGGTATTTTATATCTTTAAATATTCTGTTATTTATTATACTTTTTTCCAACAGTCCGAGTGCATTATAAGTATAAGTTTTCTCATTTTTCCCAGCCGTCAAATTAGTTTCAGTCCTTGTAACGAACCCTTTATCGTCAAAATAATTTTTTTCCCAGTTTTCAATTAAATTTCCTTTTAATACTTTTGATTCTTCAGGAAGTTCAATTTTATAAAAAGCACTGTAGGGCTTTATGTTGTCTTTTGTTAATAGAATTGTATTTGAGCTATTATAATTAGGAATATAATTTTTAAAAAAAGTTATTTTTTCTTTGCCTTTTTCATCTATGTCTTTTTTTGAAAGGATTATCTTTCTTTCCTCTTGAATATACCCTAATTTTATTGTAGCATATGTATAATTTGTATATCTATTCTTTATTATTTCATTCAGGTTACTTTTATACTTTTCAGTTACCGAAGTAGGGTTGAATGTTCCTTTATATTTACCTTCTGTATTAATTGCATCATAAGTATATATAATTTCCAATGATTTATTTGTACTCCCAAGTTTAAGTTCAGAATCATCAAAAGGTTCAGAAATACTTTCAGATACTAATTTTATTACTTTCCCATAATCAAGAGATCCAATAATGCCTCCATTTTTATCAAGATTCTCAGTTAAAAAGACATCGTATGTTTTCATATTTGTTGATGATTTAAGAGTGCCAGATATATGATCAATAGTTGTAATAGAAGTCCGTTTTGAGTAAGTATCAATACAAGGCAATTTTATTTCTTCATCAGTTAATTCCGACAAGAATGGCGGAGTTCCGGCACCCCATAAATAGTCATATTTTTCAGTTTTTACTAATTCCAATTGACTATTTATTCCATTATTTCTATTAAATGTTTTGCACTCTTTTAACATAAAATTGGTAAAACAGTCTCTGCCGTTCACTAAATAATTTGGCGAATGATGTTCACAGGGTAACATTGGATTTTCAGTAAACCATAGTATTTCTTCAGCATTTTTTGTTGTTGGAAAATTCTTATCAAAATAAGAGAATTCTGTTCGCTTGCCATTATAATAATCAATGCTTTGCAATAACGATTTATATTCGTACTCAATTCTATCGAGCACCTCATGGTATCCAAACAGTCTTTTTTGTTTAGTATATGTAAACTTATCTGTTCTTCCAAGATTATCTGTAACCGATTCAATACTGTATATTTGCGAACAGTCTCTATCTCTATAGGTGGAATTAACACTTTCAGAAAATGGTATTAATTTGAGCACCATTTTTTGTTTTGTTAAACAGTTATTCATCGATAATTCTGTTATGCTGCCATCCACCAAATCCCCAAATTGATAACATTTATACATTGCAACATCATTTATTAAGAAATTAATTTCCGATATTACTTTGCGTCCATATGTTAAATGTCCCCATAAATCACTATAATTGAATTCTAATGACATATTAAGTTTAAGATTATCAATTTTCTTTAAATAAATTGTTTTAATATTCACTCCTTGAAAATAATCCGGACATTGTAATTTCTCCTCTTCAAAAACATATCTTAGCCCATCACCAGGGTAATAATATATTCTCCTTAAGTTTTTATAATTGTCAATATATTCGACGTATGCAAATCCATAATTTGATCCCATTTCTTTATATAAACCGATTTCCCGATAAGGACCAGAATTATCTGTGTTTTGTAAAATCATTTTTGAACCATCAGCTCTTAAGATAGAAATTTCATCCCAATGAACTGTATTATAAAAGGTTACCATATCATTACAAATGTGATAACCTGGAATAATTAAAGGTACTTCATTCCCTGTTAACGGAGGGATGGCTTGCCCTCTATACATCCTATCGTCAAGGAAAAAATAAGTAGAGAAATTTAAGGTTTGCAATGCAAATCCTTTAAAACCGATAATCCATTCCGGATGATTAATAGCTTCGCTACGTGGATAATTAAACCATTGAAATACTCTATGCTCTACATTCAAATTATAAGTTGTAGTAATATCACCGCCTAAATCAGCCAAAGCATCTAAATAATCTGAATATTGAACCATTATATTTCCATCATAATCACTTATAAGTACATTAGCTCTTTTCTTAACATCCTCGTTCCCATAATAACCTCGTTTATTATATTTTGCTGCAGATGTTAACGGTACAATATTTTCCTGATTTTCCTGCCCGAAAATGTTTAACATAAAAATAGCTGCTAAACAAATAATACCTACTGCCTTTTTCAACTTCCCCTCCTGATAAAAGATTATAAAAATTTACAAGCACCTTTAAAATCATTATTTCTCTTTGTTCAGGATAAAAGAAACTGAATAAACAAAGAAATTCACTCTTTTAATGGTCTGTTTTGTAAAGCTTATTTAATTAATATAAAAACTATTTTTTAACAACCTTTTATCAGTCCGCCGACTGTTTCCCGGAAAATGCAGAATATTAGACAAGTACATTTTCCGGTTGTAAAACTAAAACCGAAAAAATAAAAAGTCAATAGTTCCGTAAAGTTTTTTATATTTTTATTGATAAATATTTAAAATACTTTCAATATTGTAATTTAATTGCAGGTTTATGTATAAGAATACAATGCCATAAAATTGTTTAAAAATGAAAGCAATAAGAAAACTTTATAAATCACAAAATGGTTACGCTTTGCCTTCGGTATTAATGATTGCCTCGTTAATAACTCTCCTGCTTTTTTCTCTGTTAACAATCATTTCCTTTAACGGTTTTATTGCTTCAAAAAAAATTAACAAAAAGAAGCTTGAGCTTGCCTGTGTTTCTGCAATTAATAAACTTTTAGCGGAACAAAGGAGACCGGAAACCGCAGACCGGATAACAACTGAGGGAAGCACGACTATCAGGATAACAGTGAAACAATACGGATTATTCTATCAGGCAAAAGTTACAGCCGGGAACTCAAACGATTCGGCTTGTGCGGTTTTTTATCTTGCAGAAAAATGCCGTAAAGAGTTCACTAACGGGCTTGTAATTTCCGATCCCAACCTTCAAGCCGCAATTGCCGGCACCACGCTGATTGACGGAAATATACTTTCCGCCACTGATAATTTCACGCGGGGACAAATAAGCGAATTCCCTGAAAATGGTGATATTTTCCACGAAGGCGCAAGAGATATAAGCGACAGCTTAAAAGTGAAATTGTTTTTTCCTCTAGTTGATAACCGGTTATATGAGCCAGAGGATGAGAGTAAACCCATTACTATTAGCGGCACGTTAAATTTAACAAACGCAGAATTATCAAACTGGGCTTCGGCAGAACAAATAATTATTGAAGGCGATTTACATATAAATGGAAAGGTTATTTATCCTGAACTTTTCGGGTTAAAAATACTTGTTAACGGAAACATTATTATTGAAGATAATTCGGAATTTAACGTTCCAATAGAATTTGATTGTAAAGGAAATATTGAAATCGGGAAAAATTGTTTAATCAGCGCCTGTATTTTACTTTCCGAAAAAGACGTTAAAA
>JAAYAN010000215.1 GCA_012719345.1 Ignavibacteria bacterium
AACTTACAAACATTATATCGCTTACAAGTATAATCTTGCTGTTATACTGGGTTTTTATTTTCATCTCTGTCCAAGTTTTCGATCTTAAAATTTTCCGTGAAAATACTACGGAAATATTTTCATTCAGTATTCTCGGGATATTATCGCTGCTTGCAGGCGCTGTAATTGTTAACGTAATGTTTAATCTTACAAAGATATCGGATGTTGTAAGCGGCGAATATAAAAACAAAGAATCAGAGAACCGGTCTTTAAGGAAAATAATTATTTATCTTTTTATTGCGTCATTTCCGGTTATTTTCGGACTCCTGTTTTTAGGAGATTACTTTTCCTCGGCCGATAAAGAAAAAAAGCTGGTGGAAACTGCCGAATACATAATTAAAGAAAATGAAAACGAAATCAATAAGTTTTGCAGTTTAAAATTCGATTCGGTTAGCGTAAATGATGCAGGCGATTTTTTAAAAATCGTTTCCGGCGAATTTAATGAATTCCCTTCAATATCTTTTGTATATATGATTAATAAAAACGGCAGGAACATATTTGTAAATATCCAAGAAAATACAAACTGGTTCAGCAGTTCAAAAATAGAGGATCATATATTTAGCTGTTCAAAAGAAGAAAACGAATATTTGAAAAATGTTTTTATAAAAGAGTATCATAACCATAAATTCATAAAGGAAAATAGTAACTACAGACTTTATTTCCCTTATAAAAAAGGCAAAGACCTTTTTGTTATTTATTTTTCCGATTATCAGAGATATGGCAAAATTGGTTCTTAAATTAGAATTTAAAACAAACGGAGTTTCTATGAAAAAAGATGTCTTTATACTGTTTGTTATATTATTTGTGTTTCCAGCTTTCGCCCAATCTTCAAAAGGCAAAATAATTGAAGGAATAAAAATTAAAAGTGAAATTCTCGGAGAAGATATCCGCTATACTGTTTATCTGCCTTACGATTACGACACTTCAAACAAATACTATCCCGTTGTGTATCTGCTTCACGGCTATACAGATAACGATATGGGCTGGGTGCAGTTCGGAGAAATTGACCGCCTGGCAAACGATGCAATAGAAAGCGGAGAAATTACTCCGATGATTATTGTTATGCCCGATGCCGGCGTTTCGTGGTATATCAACAATTTTGATAATTCTGTAAGGTACGAAGATTTTTTCATTAAAGAATTTATTCCGCAAGTTGAAAGAAAATACCGTGTAAGAACAGAAAAAAGATACAGAGGAATTGCCGGTTTATCGATGGGCGGTTTCGGAACATTAATATATACACTTAAACATCCCGATTTGTTTTCGGCCTGCGCACCTTTCAGCGCTGCCATTTACACAAAAGAATTTGTGAAAAATATTAGCGAAAGCCGCTGGCAGAAAGTTGAATCTGTTCTTTACGGTCCCGATTTAAAGGGTGAAGAAAGAATAACAGACCACTGGATTTCCTATAATCCTCTTGAAATAATTAAAAACGGCGATGCCGAAAAGTTTAAATCTGTTAGATACTACATCGATTGCGGAGATGGTGATTTCCTCTCGGAAGGGAATTCGGAGCTGCATATTTTAATGACTGAGAAAGAGATTCCGCACGAATACAGAGTGAGAGATGGAAAACATAATTGGACTTACTGGCGAACTGGAATTATTGACGGGCTTAAATTCATCGGACAAAGCTTTCATCAGGAATAAATCTAGAGACAAGAGTAAGAAGTAAGAGTAAGGAAAAACCGGTTGCTTAAAATAATGCATTTGCTTATTTTCACAAAAGTTCTTTTTATAATGAAGAAAAAATAATGGTACCCGCTTTGGAGCCTGTCCCGATGTTTTTTATCAGGGACCCCGCCCTTGGCATATGCCTTGCCCGCCGCAGCGAAGCGGAGGAGGTGGCACACGGAGCCTGTCCCGATGAATGGAATGAAATCGGGAGACCCCGCAGATGAGTTTCATTCACCTTATTGTTATGTTGGTAATGATCCTATTAACCAGACGGAAGTCAAGCATCATCAGCAGTTGAAGAACCAATAACCTATCATCCAGTTTTTAATCACGAAACCCACAATATCGAAATATGGGAATTAGATAACGAAATACTCGTTACTGGAGAACGGATATACTGGTACGATGATATTTTGAATCCAATTGGCAACTTTTTTTCTTGGGTTGGGCGTGCAATTTGGGATAACTTGAAGTATTGTACTAAAGCAACATTTGGAAGCGGATCCCCAACTGGAGAAGGTATTAACCAAATTAAAAAGACAGTAGATCTACAAAAGAAAATTAATGAAAACTCTAAACTTATTTATGATGCCAATAATGGTAAAATTGGGAACGGTCGTGATGCAATGGCTGAAAACATAAAAAGAATCGCGATGGATAGGCCAAATATAGTGTCAGACAAGACGGCATTTGATGCATATTGGAAATACAAGGATACCACTAAGATTGATTTAAGGAAAAAACAATGAAAAAAATAAATATTGTTTTAGCGCTATTATTTTTGTTTGTTTCCAACGGTTGCGACAATAGGAAAAATGAGAACGATAGGTTATATGATCTTGTGATGGAAGCAAAAAAAGATTACGAAAATAGTAATTATGAAAATGCTTTAATTAAATTAGAAATGGTAACTAAAAAAAATCATATAGAAGAATTGGAATATTTGGTAGCTTGGTTAAGAATAAAGCTCAATAAGAATATGGATGAAACAACTGCTATTTTAGAAAAAGTAATAAAAACTAGAAATAATAGTCTAAAATTCGAATCTTATTTTCTTTTGCTTATTAGCTATTTCAAGGCGAATCGTTATGATAAAGCTGATTTAATTTTGAGGAAAATGTTAAATATGGAGTTATTTATAAGTAATAGGCAACTGCTTTATATTATATTGGCTGACTGTTTACTTATTGTAGATAAGGCTGATTCTGCGATGATTTGCCTTGAAGAAAACATCAACTTCCTAATGGATTCTTCCAATATTAAAGAAAAGCATTTCGGAGATTCCTATTATTATCCGGTTGAAGTTAATATAAATAATAATATTGAAAAGTCGAGATTCTATTTCGATAAATATGTTAAGCAGAACTTAATAGAAAATGATAGATATTATTACACTGATGGATTAATTGACTATTATGCAAAAAGATTTTCTGATGCAAAAAAATCATTCCTTAAAATAGAGGCAAAATCAAATTACTATGATTATTCAAATATATTTCTCTTTTTCATTTCAGTTAAAACTCAAAACTTAAATGATGCAAAGAAATTCTATCATATAGCGCAATCAAATGGATTCAATGATTATTTATTTATTAAAAAAGAGTTAGAAGGTATTGATGAAAGTAATTATGGTTATGTTAAAAAAAATATAAACTCAATAGATACAATAGAAAATAAATATGATTTTTATGCTAATTTAACACCAAAAATAAGAGGAATTAAATACTATAGAGAATATTATAACTTAGCAAATAAGTATTTAAATTCTAACGGAAATCTGAGCCAAGAATTTGCAAATAAAATATTTAAGAGTATTAGAGTTGAGTAGTATATACCAATTCTATTGTCTCATCAGTTATTGCCACCTGACGGAGAGCAGTTCTTCAAAAAGCTTAATGAATGCGGAAGTTAATGTATAATTTATAATGCCGTGCCTGTCGGCAGGCAGGTAAAATGTAGAATGCGTGCCTGCCAGTCAAAAACCAGGTTTACAAACCGGCAGGCAGGTATAATGCCGAAAACCATTGGTTAGTTTTAATAATAGCCCGGTGATTTATCGCCGGGATTGAATAGATTGAGAAAAAGACCAAAATATTTCATTATTAAAATGTAAATGTTAAATTTGTACTATGGATAACGAGAAAATACATAAACCGGCTGAAGAGTGGATTATACAAGCAGAATATGATATTGAAACGGCAGTTTTTATGTTAAATGCAGGAAGATATATTTATGCGGTTTTTATGGCTCATTTGGCGCTCGAAAAATTATTCAAAGGTTTGTACGTTTATTACCTCAGGCAAAATCCGCCCCGCACTCATAATCTTATTTTAATGCTTGAAAGAATTGAAACAATATACAAATTAAGATTAACTAATGAAGAAAA
>JAAYAN010000216.1 GCA_012719345.1 Ignavibacteria bacterium
AAAAAATTGTTTACATCCAGGGGTGGGGAATACTTTTGAACCTGACTGGGGATTACTTCTGACCCCGCTTGGGGAATACTTCTGGACTTATTTTGTTTTTAATGGGGAATATTTCTGGACTTTGACACTTGAAATCCTGAAAAATCAGTTCCCGTATATAAAACTTACACCCGGCGAAGAAGCGCTGAAAACTTTTAATATCTGCCCGTCCGATAAAATTTCTGTAATTACAGGCGCCGAAGAAACTCCCGTATTTTCTTACAAAAAATGGGGCTTTACTACAAAAGTCGGCAATAAATCATTCTTCCAGTTTAACAGCCGGATTGAAACAATTCGTAAAAGCGCCTACTGGCTTAATCTGTTCGATAAAAGCCGCTGCCTTGTGCCTATGAGCGGATTTATTGAATGGAAGGACAAAACCCCTTACCTGTTTACTTTGAAAACAAAAAACCTGTTTTACGTGCCCGGTATTTTGAAAACTGAAAAAGGCGAAGATTTTGTGAGCCTTATTACCTGCGAAGCAAATGAACTTGTTAGAGAATACCACTCCAAAAACCGTATGGCAGTAATACTTACTGCAAATGATAAATACCTGAGTAATAGTTTGGAAGAAAACCTTAATAAATGCGTGCCCTACCCGGCAGAGCAAATGGAAGTAAGCAAAGTTGAAGGAATTTGAAACCTGAAAGGTTTTAAATTATTTTCTTCCTTTCAGAACTTGGTCATTGTCCGTTTTATTATACTCTCGTTACTTTCTACTAAATCTGGCAGGAGAAAACTCCTGCCATTACAATTATTGCCAATAATTACACAAATGCGAAGACGGCATCCACTTGATTTGCTAATTATTTGTGATTTTTATTTCATTATCATTTTAAGAAAAAATACTATCCTCAAGTCGATTAATAAATTCTTCCTTAGTATTAATTTGAGGAGAGTGCAAAATAACTATAAAAAATCTCCAAACATTCAAAATAAATTTCGTTAAGATTATGAACTCATCTCGGGTGATCTGTTCGGCGTGATGGATAAATTTAGAACGTATTGAATATATTTCCTTAAAATTTCTTGCAATTTTTTGACGTTCTAATTTTTCTTTGCTGATTGTAAATGCCAAACGTCGACTGACATTATCTTGAATTGATTCGGTATTGTTTCTAAGTAATAAGCCCTCAACTGCCGTTAATATATAAATCAAGCGACTAGATAGATTATGCATTAATAAACTGCTACTGTATAGTCTTAAGGCCTCAAGAATTTTAGTTTGGAATTCGGTTCTATCACTATTACAATGCAAAGTTTCAATGCATTTTAATCCATCGATTAATATTTTTTCATAAAATTGTCTGCTGATACGCCAAGGAATAAAACCTTTATCTAATACCTTTTTCGAAGTAAAACATAGTTTATTATCAATAACTGTAAAATAACTTGAAGTTCGAAGATGTTCTTTTCCAAACTCAGTCAATTGGGAAGTAAGTTTTGGATAGAAATTTGCTGCGGAGAAAAAACGAATATAGTCCAATACTGCTTCTATTTCATTTGTAGCAATTTCGTAAGCTCTTTCTTGTTCTGCAATGGTTTTTACAACAGCAACTGCATATCCTTCTATTTCTTCTCTTTCCTTTTCAAATTGGAAGCTAATTTTTTGTTTCGAATCCTCATCTTTGTCTTGGGTCACGCTTTCATACCATTTCTCAAATATTTTGCTGTCTAGGGTTGTGATTCTTGCATTGGAGAATATAATATCGCCTTCAACCTCTGTTTGAAAAATCGGGATCCAAATTTCTCTTTCTAAAATCTCTGGTTCGATTTTTTTCTTTATATATTCAATTAAATTGTCATTAGTTTTTCCTTTATATTTATCCTTACACCATTCAAATACAATATTCCTAATAGTAGTTTGGCTTACTATATTTTTTATTGAATGAGATTTCTGAATTCCCTCACATAGGCGGATATAATTGTTGAAAGGTTCATCAATAAAGCCGATTTCTTTATCCTCGTTAAGAAAATAAACAGCAATTATTTCGCCAGAAGGGTCTTGAATTGAACCGAAAAAGTCTGAAAGAATATCTTCCTTTTTTAATTCAAAAGCTGGTACTTTAGACTTAAACTCATCAGCACGAATAACATTTGGTTTAAGATTAAGTTGAAGCAATAATTCATCTGCTTTTGCATTAAAATTCTTTTTTGCTTCTTCGTGAAAATCAATTAACATTTTGACATCCCATTAAGTTTTTGTTACTGAACAACTAACGGCATTGTTTTTAAGCAGCCGCCCAACATAGCAATGTAGCTATGTAAAACTTTGCCAATAATTATTTATCAATTCATTTTGTTTATTACATTCAAAAAACAACTAACATTTACAACGCAACATAATAAAAAAAACAAACGCCGAATGCGTAAGAAGCGGTCGGCTTGAGCAACTTGTTATATGGCTTTTAATTAATTTGTTAAATAATAAAACAACCAACTTGCAAATAGGGCACTTGTTACGGAAATTATCCAAGAAAGGATAGATGGCCACATTCTTTTCCAGATACTAGGTTTTAAATCAGTTAAAAATATTACAGTGTTTGGAATGAATCTCTTGTGAACTAAATACAAAATCGATAGAAGAACAATTACTGAACCTACAAAGATTGATCTTTTAATTATAGTATCTATTTCAGGAATTAGAATTAGCATTAAAAAAAATATAAGCGAATTAAGAGTGAGACCATATTTTTTATAATTAGTTATTACTTTATTAGTAAACTGAGAAAACAACAATTTTACTGACTCTGCTTTACCGAGAACCCAAGAATCGTTTGGGCCAGAGATTCTAATTTCATTATCAGTTCTTTGAAACAAATCTATATTAATCCCACGATTTAATTGGTTAGAAGGAACATCTTGAATTGATAGTTGAATACCATTTAATTCTTTTATCTCATCAAGCTCGTTTATAAAATCATCAGCGAACTTTATTATTTCACTCCCATATTTATTATATGAAACAATTAACCTACTGTCTGGGAAATCTTTTTTGATATATTTTACTATTTCTTCAATATCTTTTCTAAAAAGACGAAGTGACCCTAATTTTATGGATTTACTAAATATTTGTCTAGGTTCTAATAAACCATCTTTTGAATCAACATTTTTATGAGGAAAAAGTTCAAGCGTTCCAGCGTGCCCATTTTTTGAAATCCATTCGCCAATAATATTTCCATTAGTTTGTAACTTTATCTTAACATCAATTATGGCAGGGTCATTTAATACTTCTTTTTCAGAAAATTGGGTAAGTTTAATTTCCGAAATTGTATTCAGTTTACCAGATACAGAAAATACTACCAAACCAAAAGCATCATCATTTAATCTTGCAGTTCCGTTAACTTGATCATTTTCTAATTTTAGATCACAGAACATATTACCAGTATTTGTTCCATAAATTCTTCCAGCCCATTTTCCTTCAATACTTTTCATTTTGCTTTACCTTTGCTAGCCATATAACGGCGTTGCAAATAACCGGCGCCCCAGAATAGGAATACCACATTTACAACTTACGCCAATAATTTAGCAACCGGTTTGTAAATTCAACCGTACAAATCGGTTGCAACGATTTAATTTATTAGTACACTGCCGAACAGCAACATTTTTTATTTCACTAAACTTAAGAACCACAAAAATGCCGAACACATTATGGCGTCCGGTTGATTTGCTTGTTATGTGTAATTTTCACCTTAGTTGTATCTGATTTCAATTTATTTGAATCACAAATATCTAGTTGATTGTTATAACTATTATTTACATTAATGTTTTCTATTTTAGTTTGCTTATCCGGTTTCGCCGTAGAACTACTAACTAACATTATTGCGGGCGGTAATAGGAGAGCAATTAAAACAGTAATTATGAAACTGAATTTGAAATACGAATGAGAGAAGCGTAAATACGTAGTTTTTACGTCATTAAGATACGAATTGTATTCGCTCATTAAATATTTTTCAATCAGAATATTAATTTTATAATTGTCTTGAAGAAAAAAACTTCCAATTGAATGATGTGCAAAACCTTGCAAGGCTGTCACAACATTTCTTGCGTGAAGTCCAGCAGTTACGAAATTTAGAATAATTATAAAAAAGAGGAACCAAACTAATATTTTAAAATAGATAGGTAAAAAATCATATTGGGATGTACCTGAGACTGTAAATTATTTTGTGTAAATGGAAAAATCAGTTAAACAAATTTATTAAATCTATCCTCAAAATAAATAGAAAAATTAGAAAGAACAATCGCCCAATTTTGGATAGGCATAGTCCATTTTT
>JAAYAN010000217.1 GCA_012719345.1 Ignavibacteria bacterium
TCGGATACAGCATCGAGAACATTTTTGGTGGTTTCAACATTTCCTTTAAGATAATCTTCCCATTCCTTGGCTTTAACAACGCCTGCTACGTGAAAAACATAATCTGCATCTTTAACAACTTGAATAAGTTTTTCTTTATCAAAAAGTCCGCAATCGGCAACTTCAATATCTTTTCCTTCAAGCCATTTCATACTGCTGGTGTTGCGGGCAATAACTTTAACTTTATGTCCTTTGGCAATAAGTAAATCTGCCAGATGACTTCCTACAAAACCGGTGCCTCCGGTAACAACAGATACTAATCTTTCTTTCATATTTTTTCTGATTTTAATTTGATTGATTTTCTTTTATTTTAATTATACTTTTCGTTTTTGATTTTGAGTTCAAAAATAGAAAAAAATATTATTAAAGATAAATTTTGGGGAGGATTAATTTGGATTTATTTAAAAAATGCTATGAATTTACCCGGGCTGATGAAATAAAAGCTGCAGGAGTTTACCCTTATTTCAGACCGATTGAAGATAATGACGGACCGGTTGTAACTATTGAAGGGAAAAAAGTAGTTATGGCAGGGTCAAATAATTATCTCGGACTTACACGCCATCCCCACGTTAAAGAAGCTGCAATTAAAGCAATTGAAAGATTCGGGACCGGATGCTCAGGTTCGCGGTACCTCACCGGAACAATTGAACTTCATATAGAGCTCGAGGCAAGGCTTGCAAAGTTTCTAGGAAAAGAAGCCGTGCTTTTATTTTCTACCGGGTATCAAACAGCGCAGGGAATTATTCCTACTTTAGTTAACCGCGGCGAATATGTTATTTCGGATAAAGACAACCACGCTTGTATTGTTGCCGGAAACCTTATGGCGCGCGGAGCTACTGCCGAACTTTTAAGATATAAACACAACGATATGGAAGACCTTCTTAGAGTTATAAGTAAAATTCCTGTTGAAACCCCGAAATTAATTGTAAGCGATGGTGTTTTCAGCACAGGAGGCGAAATTGTAAATCTTCCTGAATTAAATAAAATTGCTAAACAGTTCAACGCCCGTCTGCTTATTGACGATGCTCATTCAGTAGGTGTAATAGGCAAAGGCGGACGCGGAACAGCAAGCGAATTTGATTTGGTAGATGAAGTTGATATGACAATGGGAACATTCAGCAAAACATTTGCATCGCTTGGCGGCTTTGTTGCCGGAGAAGCAAAAGTAATTGATTATTTGAAACATCACGCAGCCGCGCTTATTTTCAGTGCCTCCCCCACTCCGGCATCTGTTGCCTCGGCATTAGCAGCATTGGATGTTTTAGAAAAAGAACCTGAACGCGTGGACAAACTTATCCGCAATACGTCAAAAGTCCGCAAAGCGTTAACAGAAGCAGGGTTTAATGTAATTCAGGGAAGAACTGCTATTGTTCCTGTAATTGTAGGCAACGATGAACTTGCATTTAAAATGTGGAAAGGACTTTACGATTTAGGTGTTTTTGTAAATGTATTCATTTCTCCTGGCGTTCCCCAGGGAAGACAAATGATGCGCACAAGTTATATGAGCACTCACGAAGATGAGCATCTCGATCAAATTATTGATACTTTTAAAAAGGTTGGAAGCCAGATAGGTCTGATCTAAAATTCTAAATATAAAGCATACCGCTCGGTATGCTTTTTTTACATTAAGGGAAATTATGAGCGATATTAAAATTCTTAAAGCTGAATCGAAATCTGAAATTAAAACTTTTTTAAAGATGGCATTCGATATTTATAAAGGCAACGATGCCTGGGTGCCTCCTCTTTATATGGATAAGATGCACGTTCTCGATAAAGTAAAAAATCCATTCTTTCAGCATGCCGAAATGCAGCTTTTTATGGCACAAAGAGATGGAAAGATTGTAGGAAGAATTGCAGCTATAAGCAACGAATTACATAATAAAACTCATAACGATACTGTTGGTTTTTTTGGATTTTTTGAATGCATTAACGACCAAAGCGTAGCAAATATTCTTCTGGATACAGCCAAAGACTGGTTGAAGAAACGAGGTTTTACCGAAATGAGAGGTCCGGCAAATCCTTCATCAAATGATGAATATGGACTTTTAATTGATTCTTTCGATTGTTCTCCTGTAATATCTATGCCGTTTAATCCGCCATATTATATTGATCTTTTGGAAAAATACGGGTTGATAAAAGCTAAAGATTTATATGCTTATATTATTAGAAATGAAATATTAGTAAAGCAGGAAAAATTAGTGCGCGGCGCTGAAATAGTAAGAAAAAGAAGCGGGGTTACTATTCGTCCCTTAAATCTTAAAAATTTCAATGACGAATTACAGCTTGTAAAATACGTTTATAATAAAGCTTGGGAAAAGAACTGGGGATTTGTACCTCTTACAAATGAAGAAATGGACGACCTTGCCGCAAACTTCAAACCGATTATTAATCCAAATGTTGTATTATTTATGGAAAAGGATGGCGAGACAATCGGTTTTGCATTAGCAGTCCCCGATTATAACCAGATATTTAAGAAAATGAACGGCAAATTATTCCCGTTCGGATTTATTAAGCTTTTATCACAAAAGAAAAAAGTAAATCTTTTACGAATAATTATTCTCGGAGTTATCCCTGAGTATCAAAAACGCGGGCTGGATTCTCTTTTCTATTACGAAATTGCAAAAAGAGCAAAGGATGAGGGAATAACTCTTGGCGAAGCAAGCTGGATACTTGAAGATAACATAATGATGAACAAAGGCGCTGAAATGATGGGCGGCGAACTTTACAGGAAATACCGCATTTACGAGGTGAAGATTTAATAAGAAAATTTCACATTGTCATTCTTATTGAGAAATTAAGTATTTAGTTTCTATCTTGTGCAGAATCGTTCAATACTATCTGCCAAAAACTTGGTAAATCTCTAAATGTTTTCATTTCTATTTATTGTTGTATTTGCAAAGTTTGTATTTATGTAAATAAATTTAAATAATAGAATAATGCCAAAAGGTTTTATTTACATACTTGAATGTGCGGATAATTCCTATTATACGGGAAGTACAAATGATTTAGAGCGCAGACTATGGGAGCATCAGAATTATTCAGGCGCAAATTATACCAAAAAGAGACTTCCGGTAAAGTTAGTTTACTTTGAAGAATATTAAAGAATTGACGAAGCATTTTATCGTGAAAAGCAATTGCAAGGATGGAGCAGAAAAAAGAAAGAGGCTTTGATAAAAGGATTTTCCGCTGATTTGAAAAATTTTGCGGAATGTATGAATAATACACATTCCAAATATTACAAACCGGAAGTTATAGAAAATAAGTCGGATATATAGCTTAAAGAGCCGGTAACTGAGCTTAAACCTTATTAAAAGAAGAGCCGGTAACTGAGCGGATAGACTTCCTAAAGTATTACGACCGGATCATTTTTTCCGTTTAAAAATAGGTCATCTAAATCTCAAAAAATCAGTAGTAAAATGCTGCCGGCATATTTTATTATAATAAAAAGTCCAAAGTAAATAATGTTAACAACAAATGAAACGGTTTCCTTTTATTAGTAATATTCATTAAACCCAAGATAGTCATTAGAACAAACAATATTATGTTTGAGCTTTTATTATTGTCGATTTTGTGTAATCCCGACTTATCCCGGTTTATCGGGATGTTTTTCAGGAATGTGTTGATTTTGTTAGCCGACCCGTCCGGCTTTGACAGATCCGCCATTATTTAGTTTTCTAATGGCGGATTTGGGTTAAATATTACAATGTAATTTAAGTACCTTTTTTGTCTCATTTCTATTGAATTGTTCCGAGATACTTTTTTTAATTAAAACTTAAAAAACAAAATCATCCCTTGTAAATATTTCATACTCCCTTACTTTACATTTTCAGCTCAATTCACTAAACTCATCCTCCCCTTTTATAAAGGAAAGGTTAAAAATCTTGCCCAATAGATTGCAACCGCTGAAAAAGTAACAATAAATATTTTTATAAACAGATGCGGGTAATTAGCAGTTTGTCCGTATTAATGGTAGTGAAAATGCAATAATCAAAATTGCTTCGAAACTTCGGAATATTTTCTGCAACAATTGCAAATATTTCTTATATATGTCTTTAATTTAATCTGGAATTAAATCCTGCTTTTTTTGGATTAAGCAATAGGAAAAAATATGAAAACAAATTCTTGCTTGATGATTGTTTTTTGCGCGTTTTTCTTCATCATTTCAATATCCGCTCAAACCGGAGCCGCCAATAATCCGATAATTTTCGCTGATGTGCCGGATATGTCGATTATCCGCGTCGGCAATGTTTATTATATGAGCAGCACAACAATGCATTTTAGTCCCGGCGTGCCTATAATGAAATCGGAAGATTTGGTGAATTGGAAAATTGTAAATTATGCTTACGATGTTCTTGATAATGTTGATGAAATGGATTTGAATAACGGCAAATTCACTTACGGAAGAGGCTCGTGGGCAAGCTGTTTGCGGTATCATAACGGAATATTTTATTTGAGCACTTTCGCCCAGACTACCGGGAAAACTTATATTTATCAAACAAATGATATTGAAAAAGGTGCTTGGAAGAAAATTTCTTTCAAACCTTCTTATCACGATCATACAATATTTTTTGACGACGACGGAAAAATATATATGATTTGGGGAGCCGGCAAGCTGATGATTACAGAATTAAAAGATGATTTGTCGGGAATAAAAGAAGGTACTGAAAAAGTTCTAATCGAAAATGCAACGGCTCCATCCGGATCAAACATTATGCTGCCTGCCGAGGGGTCTCAGCTTTTTAAAATAAAAGGGAAATATTATTTGTTTAATATTTCCTGGCCTCGAGGTGGAATGCGCACGGTAATCATTCATCGCGCTGATAAAATTAATGGACCGTATGAAGGAATTGTCGGATTGCAGGATCAGGGAATTGCGCAAGGCGGACTGATTGACACTCCTGAAGGAAATTGGTTTGCTTATTTGTTTCAAGATCACGGTTCTGTGGGAAGGATACCATATCTTGTCCCGGTTAAATGGGAAAACGAATGGCCTGTTATTGGGATTGACGGAAAAGCTCCTGTTCAGTTAAACCTACCGAAAAATAAAAGTTTGATTCCCGGGATTGTTGCCTCAGACAGTTTTGAAAGAAAACCCGGCGAACCCGCTTTGCCGTTGGTGTGGCAATGGAATCATAATCCCGACAATAAATATTGGTCAATTTCGCAGCGTAAAGGTTATCTTCGTCTTACAACCGGACGAGTGGATACTTTATTTTTAACGGCAAAAAATACACTTACTCAGCGGACAATCGGTCCGGAATGCTCGGGAGCCACATCAATTGATGTTTCGAATATGAAAGAAGGCGATTTTGCCGGATTGTGTCTTTTACAAAAGAAATACGGAATAATCGGGATTAAATTTGAGAACGGCTCCAAATCTTTGGTAATGATAAATGCAGAATCAGACAAACCGAAAATAATTGAAAGCTTTCCTATTCTGCAAAATAATATGTACCTTAAAGCAGAATGCGATTTTAAAGAAAGAGTTGATTTGGCAAAGTTTTATTTCAGCTACGACGGAAAAATATGGAAGCAGATTGGCAACGAACTTCACATGCAATATACTTTGCCTCATTTTGTAGGGTATCGTTTCGGGTTATTCAATTATGCTACAAAAACCCCCGGCGGTTATGCAGATTTTGATTTTTTCGATGTAACCGATAGTATTAAGGAGAAATAATAGCAGATGTTTTCCATGATATTTAGTTTGATCATTAACTCGGTTTACAAATATTTAAGCTTTTTGAGAAGCAAAATTCTTATTAAAGTTTTTATAAAGTTTCAATTATAAATTAGTTAAATTGTGTGTTAATTAGATATGATTTTTTAATTAGATTAAAGGTTGATAAATGAAAGCATACTTGCTGCAATTCTCGATAGCTCTTTTTATTTGTGTTTCAATTAAAGCGCAAAATCCCACAATTTCTGTTGATGCAGATAAACCCGGGCATAAAATTTCTCCCACACTTTTCGGAATATTTTTCGAAGACATTAATCTCTCGGCTGACGGAGGCATTTATCCGGAGTTAATCCGTAACCGTTCTTTCGAAGATGCAGATACTTTACAGAATTGGAAGTTTGAAAGCAAATCCGGCAAAAACTCTGCTTTGGTAATTAAAGCTGATGTTCAAGCAAGACCTCCTGTACCGCCTCTTAATCCGTTTAATCGTAAATCATTAAATATTATTGCGGATGGAAAATTTTCACTGAAGAATTTTGGCTATTGGGGAATGAATATTGTCTCGGGCGAAAGTTATAAATTTAGTTTAGCAGCACGCACGCCGAATGAATTTAAGGGAAAACTAAATGTAAGGATTTTAAGTGAAGCTGGGAAAGAATTGGGTTCGTGCGAAATAAATGAGTTCGGCTTCGATTGGAAATATTCAAATCTGAATATTATGGCTAAAGGAAGCGATCCGAAAGCATATCTTGAAATTAACGGCGACGGCGTAGGTTCTTTATATCTTGATATGATTTCATTACTGCCTGAAAAAACCTGGAAGAACCACGGATTACGAATTGATCTTGCTGAAGCTATCGATTCGCTTAATCCTACGCTTTTCCGTTTCCCGGGCGGCTGCTGGGTAGAAGGCGATGATTTCGAACATATGAATCATTGGAAAAATACAATCGGCAATGTTGACTCAAGAACTCCACTTTGGAATATCTGGGAATATAATGCAACAAACAGTCTCGGTTATCACGAATATTTGCAGCTTGCCGAGGATCTTGGCGCAGAACCATTGTATTGCATAAATGCAGGAATTTCTCACAAAGAAGTAGTGCCGATGGATCAAATGGGTCAATGGATTCAGGATGCGCTTGATGCAATTGAATATGCAAACGGATCTGCTAATTCAGTATGGGGAAGCCTCCGCGCTAAAAATGGTCATCCCGAACCTTTTAATTTAAAATATCTTGAAATTGGAAATGAAAACGGAATGGCTCCGTATGCAGAAAGATGGGAAGTTTTTGTAAAAGCAATTAAAGATAAATACCCCGAAATTATTCTTCTTGCAAACGAATGGGCTGGCGGACATCCGGAAAATCCGAAACCTGAAATTGTTGATGAACATTACTATAATAATCCCGATTGGTTTATTTGGAATTCGAATAAATATGATAATTATGATAGAAACGGTTCGAAAATATTTGTCGGCGAGTATGCAGTTACAAGCGGCTCAGGGAATGGAAATTTGCGAGGCGCAATAGGCGAGGCAGCTTGGATGACAGGAATGGAAAGGAATTCCGATATTGTTGTTATGAGCGCTTATGCCCCTCTTTTTTGTAATGCAAACCATAAACGCTGGCCTATAAATTTAATTAACTACGACAGCTACCGCTGGTTTGGTCTTCCGAGTTATTATGTTCAGAAAATGTTTGCAACAAATCAAGGAACAGTATCTTTGCCGTTAACTATTGAAAATGCTCCGAATATACAAGCTCCTTATTCTTCGGGAAGCATTGGTTTAGGCACTTGGAATAATTCTGCCGAATTTAAGGATTTGAAAGTTGTATCTCCCGAAGGCAAAGTATTGTTCGAAACAGATTTTTCAAAAAATATTGATGACTGGAGAAAAATTGGAAACGGCGAATGGTCTGTAAAAGACGGAGTATTAAAGCAATCAGCAATCGCTCCTAATGTAACGGCTTTTGTTGGCGATCCATCCTGGGTAAATTATACAATAACTTTAAAAGCAAGAAAAATAGCCGGTGAAAACGGATTCCAAATATATTTCCGGAACAAAGATCACCAGTCGCGTAACCGTTGGGATCTTGGCGGATATACAAATTCGGTTTACTTGTTAGATATTGGAGTGACTTCGCAAAGCAAACCTGCCGGGATTGAAATTGGAAAATGGTACGATATTAAAATCGAAATCAATGGAAGTTCGGTAAAAGGTTATCTTGACGGAAAACTTATTCAGGAAGTCGGCGACGAACGCTCGGGCGCTAAAAGCTTATGTGCAAGCGCATCTTTCGACGAAAAATCAGGAGAAATAATTGTAAAAGTTGTTAACGCCGATTCAAAATCATTGAAAACTCAAATTAAGCTTAATACAAATAAGAAAATTGCGAAAAACGGTAAAATAATCGTGCTTTCTTCGGATAGTCCGTTAGATGAAAATACTTTGGAAAAACCTGAAAAAGTAGTTCCAAAAAATGAAAACATCACAATCGCTGGAAATACTTTAACGCAAACTTTTAAGGGAAATTCTGTCTCTATTATCAGATTTCCGGTTTTAAGTAAATAAATGATTTTAATTATCTGATAATTTCAACAAAATTTTAAGAGTATATTTATGAGAAAATTGAATAACCGCTATCATTTTAAGTCAATAAAATCGGTAACATTTTTAATCGGATTATGTTTTATCGGATTGTTTACTTTTATGACTCCTCCTTCTTCAAATAAACTCACGATAAAAATTGATAAACCAGCGAAACCGATTAGTCCTAATATTTTAGGAGTGTTTTTTGAGGATCTAAATTATGCAGCAGACGGAGGTCTTTATGCCGAACTTATTCAAAATCGTTCTTTTGAGTACAGTCCTACACTTCAACCTGACTGGCATCCTTTAAAATATTGGGATTTACAGCAGCATGGCGGCGGCGAAGGAAATGTTACGGTATCTGATTTACGCCCAATTCATAAAAATAATCCTAAATATGCAATTTTAACAGTCATAACTCCCGGAGAAGGCGTTGGGATTTCAAACAGCGGCTTTGATTGCATTCCGATAAAAGAAGGTGAAAAATATTTTGCATCATTTTGGGCTTATCAGGCTTTTATGGGACAAATGTGGGGACGCGGAGATAACAGCAAAGCAATGCCGGTAACTTTACGACTCGAAACTATGAAAGGCGAAGTATTAGGCGAGCAGAAATTTGAAATTAAAGGACGCGATTGGACTAAATTTTCGGCTACTTTTGTTTCTTCTAAAAATGTAAGCAATGCCCGTTTAGTTATTCTTGCTCACGAAAAAGGCGGTATTTGTCTTGACATGATTTCGCTATTTCCTGAAAAAACTTTTAAAAGCAGACCAAACGGATTACGCGCTGATTTAGCTCAGGCAATTGCAGACATTAAGCCAAAATTTATACGTTTCCCCGGCGGCTGCCTGGTACACGGACAGGGAATTCATCAATATTACAATTGGAAAGAAAGCATCGGACCGATTGAACAGCGCAAATCGGGACGAAATTTGTGGGGATACGACCAGACAAGAGGTTTGGGATATTTTGAATTTTTCCAGTATTGCGAAGATATAGGAGCGCTGCCTCTGCCGGTTGTAACAGCAGGAGTTTGCTGCCAGCACGCGGGTTCCTCTCCAGGACGCGGACAAGAAGGATTGCCTTTAGAAGAAATGTCTGATTATATTCAGGACGTTCTTGACCTTATCGAGTGGGCAAACGGTCCGGAAAATTCTAAGTGGGGTTCGATCCGCGCTCAAGCAGGTCACACAAAACCATTTGGATTAAAATACCTTGGCATTGGAAACGAAGACGCTATCACCCCAATCTTTAAAGAGCGTTTTAAAATGATTTATGATGTTTTGAAAGAAAAACATCCTGAAATAGTTATTATTGGCACTACCGGTCCTTTTCACAGCGGAACTGATTATGATAACGGCTGGGAATTTGCAAAAGAACTTAAACTGGAAATGGTTGATGAGCATTATTATGTAAATCCCGAATGGTTTTGGAATAATTTGAACAGGTATGATAAATATTCGAGAAATAATTCAAAGGTCTATGTAGGTGAATATGCGGCGCACGAAAACGATAGAAAAAACACTTTGCGTACAGCGCTTGCGGAAGCTGCAATGTTAACTGGTTTTGAAAGAAACGGAGATATTGTAGAATTTGCCTCATACGCTCCATTACTTGCGCGAAGAAAACATACGCAATGGCATCCCGATATGATTTATTTTGACAGCGTTAATACATATCTTTCTGCAAATTATTATGTTCAAAAACTTTTTGGCGAAAACGGCGGCGATATGTTAATCGAATCACAAATTACTTTTCCTGAAAAAACTAAGCTTGCCATATCTGTTGTACGCGATTCAAAAACTAAAGATTTGATAATTAAAATTGTTAATGGAGAAGACAAATCTTTAGAAATCAGTTTAGTTTTGGAAGGATTAAAATCGAAGAAAAATGTTAAAGCAGTAAAAACTCTGCTCACAGGTACAAGCGCCGATTCTGTTAACGAAGACGGCGTTGAACCCGTTATAAAACCTGTTATATCAGAAATATTAGTCTCGGAAGATTTTACAGTAAACATACCGGCTAATTCTTTAACCGTGTATCGAATAAATGAAAATAATCTATTAATAAATTAATCAGGAATTATTATGAAAAGTAAAAGGTTGTATCCGAAAGTTTTTCTAATTGGTTATTGGTTTTTATTTCTTACGGCGTTTATTTTTAGCCAGCCGGCAAGAGTTCCCGAAGTTATTTCTCCGGAAGTGAACAAAGACAACACAGTAATTTTCAGGTTTTATGCGCCAACAGCAAACGAAGTAAAGCTTGATGCACAGTTTCTTAAAAGTCCTGTTTTAATGGAAAAAAATACGGATGGAGTTTTCAGCGTTAAAGTCGGTCCGGTTTCGCCTGATATGTATCCTTATTGCTTTAAAGTTGACGGAATAAACGTAGCAGATCCAAAGAACACTGCTATTTTCCCGAATGAAGGATTTCAATACAGCTTAGTTGAGATTACAGGCGATAAACCGCTTGTTCACACAATTAAGGATGTTCCGCACGGTACAGTTTCATATCACTATTATAATAATCCTGAACTTGGAATCCGCCCGGTTGTAATTTATACCCCGCCCGGATACGAAAAAAATGTTAATAAAGATTATCCTGTTTTGTATCTTCTCCACGGAACTACTGACGTTGAAGAAACATGGACTAAAGTCGGTAGAGCAAACATAATACTTGATAATTTGATTAACGAAGGCAAAGCTGAACCGATGATTATTGTAATGCCTTACGGGAGAGGTTATCCGGTAATCAGTAAATCTTCGGGCAGTTTAAGAAATTGGGATAATCTTCAGGTATTCAAAAAAGATTTCTTCAATTATCTGATGCCTTTTGTTGAAGGAAATTACAGAGTTAAAAAAGATAATAACAGTCGCGCAATTGCAGGTTTTTCGGGCGGCGGCGGAACTTCGCTTTATTTAGGATTAAACAATCCCGATTATTTCAGATGGGTCATAGGTTTTGCACCCGGGATGAAAACCGATGAATTTGACAGAAACAACGAAGTAGTATTTAACAATCCTGAACAAGCAAATAAAAACCTTAAATTATTCTGGATGGGAGTAGGAAAGGATGACTTCGTATATACGATACTAAAAGATTATTATAAAATATTGGATGAAAAGAATATTAAATACGAAAGTTTCCTATCTGATGGCGGACATACGTGGATGAATTGCAAGCTGTTTTTGTCAACTGTCGCTCAAAAACTTTTTAAATAGATTTAATGATAATGTCCACATTTTTTCTCGTAATAAGAAAAATGTTCGAAAATGGAGTTTTTATGCAAAAGAACTTTAGTGTTATTTTCTCGATTATAACTGTATTTAGTGCATTTATTTTATATGCACAGAACCCGGAAATCGGGAAAAACCCAAGATATTGTAATCCATTACCGATGGTTATTAATCCTGGCGGTAATGCAGCCGGAGATGTAACAGTAATAAAAGAAAATGGTAAGTACTATATGTTTTGCACCGGCGGCGGCGCATGGATATCTGATGACATAGTTAACTGGACTTTCCAGCGGGTAGAAAATGTTCCGATTGCTCCTCACGTAGTAAAATACAACGGTAGTTTTTATATGTGCGGAAATGACGGTCCGTTATTCAAAGCAGATAATCCGCTTGGACCATATACAAGTCTTGGTGAATGGAAAAACACACCTGATGTTGCCGGAGGCTGGAACGAACCGTTCGATATGGATATTTTTATTGATGATGACAACACCCCTTATTTATACTATCCGGGACGAGGTGTAAGCGGAATTTATGCTGTTCAGCTTGACCCGAATGATCTTACAAAATTTGTAGGTAAAGTAAAACATTTATTTAAGTTTGATAGTAATCATATTTGGGAACGCTATGGCGAAATGAATGAATACACTGACGTTGCTTGGATTGAAGGTCCCTGGATGCAAAAACACAACGGAACTTACTATCTGCAATATTCTGCCTCCGGTACACAGTGGAAAACTTACGCTGAAGGATATTACACATCAAAATCCCCGTTAGGACCATTTACTTACGCTCCCAATAATCCATTACTCCGAAAAACAGAAGGAATTGTAACAGGCCCCGCTCACGGAAGTATTGTTGAAGGTCCGGATGGAAATTTGTGGCAATTTTATACAATTGTTCTTTCAAATCCTCCTGGAGGAAGAAGAATTGGAATGGATAGAATCAAATTTGATGAAAATGGCAATATGTCAGTTGAAGTTACAGAAACTCCGCAATTGGCGCCAAGCCCAAATTTTAATGTTTCAAATGGAAACAGCGGTTCTTTGCCTGTTACGATAAACAAAATTAAATCAATGAATACACTGTCCAAATTCTCTTCAGAGCAACCCGGAAGATTTGCCGCTTATGCAACTGACAACTCAAACGGAACTTGCTGGGAGCCTGAACCTGGTGATAATTCTCCTTCGTTAACGATAGAACTTTCTCCGGCAACACGATTTGACGTTGTTCAATTATTTAATATTGATGCAGCCCGGTTGATGTTTAGCAGCGGAGACAGATGGTCAAGCAGATCAGCTAATTCAGAATTTATTTATAAATTCAAAATAGAAGTATCGATGGATGGCGATAATTTTACTACCGCTCTTGACCAGACTAAAAACAACATTTCACGTAATACGATTTTTGAAGAAATTTCACCGGTTAAATGCAGGTTTGTCCGTTTAACAATAACGAACTGGCCAAAGTCAGTTCCTTTAAGTATTATTGAATTTACTGTATTTGGAAAACCGGCAGCAAGTTTACCTGCAAACGTACCAATTCCGGGAAATAATTGATTTTTTATTTATTGTTTTATTTGTTCTTATACACATTAAAGTTTCACCTGAATTCAAACAAACTTTTTAAATCGGTTTTCCGAGATTGAAAGTAGTATATTGAAAGAATTGTGAACCATACTTACTAATTTTATTAAGGATTAAATATGTTTAAGAAAGTTTTTGTAACATCTTTATGTTTTTTGTTTCTGCTATTGAATAGCATAGGTCTAAAAGGTCAGCCGCCAACAGGACCAATGGTGGTTTCACCTAAAATTAACACTGATAAAACCGTAACTTTCAGTTATTTAGCTCCAAAAGCTAAGGAAGTTATGTTGAGCGGACAGTTCGAAAAAAAACCGGTCTCGATGAAAAAGGATTCAATTGGAATTTGGAGCGTAACAGTCGGACCAATTGAACCGGATATTTATCCATATAATTTTATTGTCGATGGCTTATCAGTTATGGATCCGGCAAATGTTGATTACTTCCCGAATGAACGGTTTAAAGGAAGTCTGCTGGATGTTCCCGGTGATACTCCTCTCATTCATTCTATGCAGGATGTGCCTCACGGAAAAATAACATATGAGTATTATCCCTCGGTAAAAGGGACAACCGGTTCGTTAGTTGTATATACTCCGCCCGGTTACGAAAAAAATCCTTCGAAAAAATATCCTGTATTCTATCTTATCAGCGGAACTACTGATACAGAAGAAGATTGGTATAAAGTCGGACGAACAAATTTTATAATGGATAATCTCATTGCTCAAGGCAAAGCTGTGCCTATGATAATAGTAATGCCTTACGGAAATATTGAAGCGCGGATTGCCGAGCAGACAGGCGGAGCAAAACCAGAAGATCCTTCTGGAAGAGAAAATAAGGAAGCAGTTACCAGAGCATTGAATTTTTCTGAGGATATGATAAATAATATAATTCCTTACATTGAAAAAAATTATAACGTTATCAGCGATAAAAACAGCCGGGCAATCGGCGGCTTTTCGCGCGGCGGCGGACAAACGCTTAGAACCGCTTTCGGCAATATGGATAAATTTGGCTCAATCTGCTGTTTCAGCGCATATTTATCAACTCAGGAAATGGAAGCGCAATATAAAAATGTTGTTGATAATCCTGAAAAAACCAACAAAGACTTAAAATTATTGTGGATAAGCGTCGGAAATGAAGATTTCCTTTACAAACAAACCGAGGAGTTTATGGGTTATCTGAAAGGGAAAAATATAAACTATAAAAGTCTTGTAACTACAGGCGGACATACCTGGATGAATACTAAGAAGTTTCTTAACGCTTCAGTTCAATTGCTGTTTAAATAAAGGATATCGATATGAGAAAACTATTTTTTATTCAAATAATTATTTTTTTAGCCGGGATTAATTATGCACAAAGAGCACCTCTTTTAAATTCTCCCGAAGTACATAAAGATAAAAGTGTTACGTTCAGATTCTTTTCGAAAAAGGCTGAAAGTATTAATTTGGAAGCGGAATTCTTAACTTCTCCAAAATCAATGATAAAGGACTCAACCGGAGTTTGGAGCATTACGGTTGACCCGATTAAACCTGATATTTATCCGTATTTTTTTGTTGTTGACGGAATTCAGGTTGCCGACCCGAACAACACTTATATTTTTGCCAACGAAAGATTTAAAAGAAGCATTGTCGAAATTCCGGGAGATGAACCATTAATTCACGAATTGCAGGATGTCCCTCACGGAAAAGTTACATATTGCTATTACAAATCTTCAACTTTAGGAAGAACCCGCAGACTGTTAGTTTATACTCCTCCGGGATTCGATGTTTTTGACAGCAATACAAAATATCCGGTTCTATATTTAATACATGGAGGTTCAGATACAGAAGAAACTTGGACAAAAGTTGGAAAGGCTAATTTAATTGCGGATAACCTGATTGCCCAAAAAAAAGCAAAACCAATGATAATAGTTATGCCTTACGGAAATGTTTTCCCGGGTCAGTGGGATAGCTTTACAAAGGATGTTGTAAATGATGTAATACCGTTTATCGAATCAAATTTTCCGGTTTACACCGATAGCAAAAACCGCGCGGTTGCAGGATTTTCCGTCGGCGGCGGACAAACTTTGAATATCGGATTCACAAATTTGGAAAAATTCTCGTGTATCTGCTCGTATGCACCTTATACAGCAACTCCCGAATTCAAAAAGAATTTTACAAATTGGTTGCCCGATGCTGAAAAGATAAATAAACAATTAAAATTATTTACAATAAGCGTTGGAACAGAAGATTTCCTGTATGAAAGCGTAAAATCTAATATTGCAATGTTCGAAGAAAAAAATATTAACATTAAACCTTTTATAGTTCCAGGCGGTCATACATGGATGAATTGCAAGTTGTTTTTAGCAACTTCACTTCCGCAATTATTTACTGAATAAATAATTAAATTATTAAAAATTAAACCATTTTAAGGAAGAACAATAATGATTAGCAAAAATATACAAAAGTGCAGTGAAAATAACTTGCGGGCGGAACAAAGGTTTACTAGTCGAAAAACAAGCAGAATATCATTACAAATTATTTTTATTTTGTTTATAGTTACAAACAGCATTTTCAGTCAATTATTAAAAATAAATGAACAGGAATATTTTGAAACAACCGGTGTTAATGTTCTTGTGTTTCATAATCAATATAACGGGATGTTTTTTGATGAAAAAACCGCTGGAATTGAACTTATCCATCACGGAGTAAGAACATCTACCGGAGGCGCAATTAGACTTCAAAACACGCCTGAACAATGGGATTTGGTTCCTGCCGTTGTAGAAAGAAAAGTTGATGCAAAAAACAATAGTATAGAGGTTGTTTTACGCTACGAAGAATTGGATTTTAACTCGCGGGTTATAGTTTCTTCAAAAGATAAAGGCGTTTTAATAAGCGTTTATCTCGATAAACCTGTACCGGAAAAGCTTGCAGGTCATGCCGGATTGAATATGGAATTTTTACCAGCATCTTATTTCGAAAAAACATTTATGGCTGATGGAGTTCCAGGAAATTTACCAAGATACCCTGCAGGAAATTCTATAATTGAGAGCGGAAGTAAAAAAATCGCACAGTTTGCAGGACATTCTACTTTTGATGATAGAGGCAGAAACGAATTTATTATTCCTAAGCCATTAGCTGAAGGAAAAACTATTATACTTGCTCCGGAAGATCCTGAAAAATTGGTGAAAATTGAATCATTGGATTCAAAACTGATGCTGTTTGATGGAAGAATGTTAGCTCAAAACGGCTGGTTTATTGTTCGCAGTCTTCTGCCGGCAAACAAAACCGGAAAAGTATTAGAATGGTATCTTGAGCCAAATTCAGTTCCAAATTGGGTAAGACAACCGAATATTGGATTTTCCCAAGTTGGTTATATGCCTGATCAGCAGAAAATAGCTGTAATTGAACTTGATAAAAACGATAAACCTCTGAAAACCGCAAAAATATTTCAAATAATGCCTGACGGAAAAGCAGTAGAAAAATTCACCGGCAATATTGAAGTCTGGGGAAAATACCTCCGTTATAATTATGTTAAATTCGATTTCAGTTCTGTTAAAGAACAAGGTCTTTATTTTATAGAATACGGAAACAATAAAACTAATACATTTACCATAAAACCTGATGTTTATGCAGATGTATGGCATCCTACAATGGACGTTTGGTTTCCTGTACAGATGGATCATATGACTGTTAATGAAGCTTACCGTATTTGGCATGGTGCTCCATATTTGGATGATTGTCTTCAAGCTCCGTTAAATCATATTCATTATGACGGATATGAAATGGGCGATACAACCGATACAAAATACAAACCGCTTGAACGTATTCCTAATATGGCTGTAGGCGGCTGGTTTGACGCCGGTGATTTTGATATTCAAACAGGTTCGCATAACGGAGTTGTTTCAACTTTTGTTGATGCCTGGGAAAATTTCAAAATTGAAAGAGATCAGACTTATATAGATCAAAAAACAAAATATGTTGATATCCACAGACCTGACGGAAAACCTGATTTATTACAGCAAATTGAACATGGTACTTTAAATTTAGTAGCTCAATGCGAAAACATCGGGCATCCTGTTCAGGGAATTATTGTTCCTAATTTGCATCAATACCACCACCTTGGCGATGCCAGCACCGAAACAGATAATTTACCATATAACCCTAATTTGAAACCTTACGAATCGGATGGTTTATCAAGCGGAACTTTAGATGACAGATGGGCATTTACAACACGCAGACCGTTTATGGATTATGAAACTGCAGCTACATTAGCGCAGGCATACCGCGCATTAAAAGGTTATAATGATGATCTCGCAGATAGAGCACTTAAAAGCGCCATCAGATTAGTTCAAGAAGCTGATGAATTAATGAAAAAACCCCAGAAAGGCGAAGATTGGATGAGAATGTGGGGCTGGGGTGCAGATATTAATGCGCTATTACAATTATACATCACAACAAAGGAGCAAAAATATGCAGATAAATTTCTTGAAAAAATATGGTCGACAATAGAACCTCCCAAAATGAACAGCAGAGGTTTTGATTCATCATTTCTTATAGGAAGAGGTCTTAAAACTGCTATTATTGCTATCCCTTATATGAATGCTGACTACAAAGAAAAACTTAAAGGATATGTGATAAAATATAAAGATGGTATAAAAGAGTTGGAAAAGAAAAATCCTTACGGTATGCCAATTTCAACAGGCGGATGGGGCGGCAGCGGCAGCATAGTAAATTCGGCAATTGCTAATTATTATGCATACAAAGCTTATCCCGAAATAATGAGTAAAGAAGATGTTTTAATGGGATTAAATTATATTTTCGGATGTCATCCGTATTCAAACGTATCATTTGTAAACGCTGTTGGAACAAAATCTAAAAAAGTTGCATACGGAAATAACCGCGCAGATTTTACAACAATTGCCGGAGGAATTGTACCGGGAATATTAGTACTTAAACCTGATTTCCCTGAAAACAAAGATGACTGGCCTTTCCTTTGGGGTGAAAACGAAGTTACAATAGGCGGAAGCGCTGATTATATTTTTCTTGTAAACGCAGTATTGGATATAACTAAAAATGATAAGTAAATATTCTGTGAAGGAAGAATAATTTAAAAATATTTACCAGAGAAATATTTATTAAATTTGCGGAATATCTGTCAGTGATTAAATGATAGATTTTCCGCAATGTTTATTTGATAGATTTATATAAAAAATAATGATGTTAATATTATTTGTCAGAAAGATTTCAAGTTTTCTTAATAAAATACGGTACTAAAATGAAACTCTTTTTCTCATTTATTTCTTTGTTTTTTGTGCTAACCAGTTATGGTCAGGAATTTTCGAATAGTTGGAAAGATGTGAACTATGCCGGAGACACAAACACCTATCATAATCTGGATATTTACCTGCCTAAAACCCAAAAAAAATCTTATCCGGTTATAATTTCTATTTACGGAAGCGCCTGGATGGCTAATAATATGAAAGGGTCTGACTTAAAAGTTCTTGGGAAACCTTTATTGGATGCCGGTTTTGCAGTTGTAACTCCTAATCACAGATCCAGCAAGGACGCATTATTCCCAGCACAAATACACGATATTAAAGCTGTAATCAGATACTTGCGCGCTAATGCAGCAAAGTATCAAATTGATACTTCATTTATCGGAATAACCGGAAGTTCTTCAGGCGGGAATATGGCGGCAATGGCAGGAACTACCAGATTTGTAAAAGAACAAACACTTGAAGAAGTAACTGTTGATATTGAAGGCAGCCTCGGAAATTTTACAAATTACAGCAGTTCTGTTGATGCAGTTGTTGATTGGTTTGGCCCTACAAATATGCTTGTAATGGATTCCTGCGGAGGAACCGTTTTTACACATAATGCAGCTGACTCACCCGCCTCTCTGTATATCGGCGGTCCGATTCAAGAACACAAAGCCAAATGTTTGCTGGCAAGTCCTACAACATATATCGATAAAAATGATCCGCCTTTTCTGATTTTCCATGGTGATAAAGATAATGTTGTACCATTTTGCCAAAGTGAATTACTATATAAAGAACTTAAAGAAAATGGCGTTCAGTGTGAATTTCACTTAGTCCCCGAAGGTCAGCACGGACCGGTTGTTCAAACTGAAAAATACTTAAATATGATGGTAGATTTTTTCAACAAAGAATTACAGAAAAAGAAGGAGTAGAAAATGACTAAAATATCAGCATTACTATCGTTATTGGTTTTTACATTATTCTTGAATGCACAAGAAGTAATAAATCTTTATCCGGGTGAAATTCCAAATTCAATTGAAATTAACCGCGCAGACCCTGCTTTTGAAAGAGGGATGTATTCAAAAGTAACAAAACCGACATTAGAAATTTTCAAACCTGATAACGGAAAATCGAATGGGACAGCAATTGTTATTTGTCCCGGAGGAGGTTACAGCGTTGTTGTTTACGAGGCTGAAGGTAAAAAAACCGCTGAGGAATTTGCAAAAAACGGAATAACTGTATTTTTACTTAAATACAGAATTCCAAATGATTCAACGATGAAAGATAAAAAAACAGGACCTTTGCAGGATGTTCAGCAGGCATTTAGATTTGTGCGGGAAAATGCTGCAAAATGGGGAATTGACCCGAATAAGGTTGGAATAATGGGCTTTTCAGCTGGCGGACATTTGGCATCAACAGCGGCTACTCATTTTGAAAAACCAGTAATTGAAAATGCCGGAAATGTAAATTTACGTCCCGATTTCCAAATTTTAATTTATCCTGTAATCAGTATGCAGGGAAAACTTACACACGCAGATTCAAGAAAAGCTTTGCTGGGAATCAGCCCGACAATGGATGTTGTTGATTTGTTCTCAAACGAATTACAGGTAAACGCAAAAACTCCTCCGGCATATATAACACACGCTGCCGACGACTTTGTTGTGGATGTTGAAAATAGTGTAAAATATTTTAGCGCGTTAAAGAAAAACAAAATCCCGGCAGAGATGCATATTTATCCCAAAGGAAATCACGGTTTTGTATTGCGCAACCCAACCGAAGTATGGACAAAACCCATAATCGACTGGCTGAAAGGTATGAATTTCTTAAATAAATGATGAAGTAAAAAACGCAGTACTGATAATTAAAAAATAATACATATATGAGTTTATAATTTCAAATAATTATTACAACGAGGAAAAAATGCAAAAGTTTAAGATGTATTCAATTTCGGCTCTTTCTTTAATTTTGTTTGTTTTTTTAAGCGGATTTCAATTGTTCAGTAATACTAACGAAGCAGGTAATAGTGAAATAAATTCAAGAGTTGTTGAAGATGGCGGAACAGGAATTTATAAAGCTGTTATGGTTACAGATTCAACATTAAAAACTCATACCGTTTTCAGACCGCAGGATTTAAGCAAATTCAACAGTAATAACAAACTCCCCATTATTGCCTGGGGTAACGGCGCCTGCGCAAACTCTCCCTGGGAGCACATAAACTTTTTATCGGAAGTTGCATCGCACGGTTTTCTTGTTGTTGCAATCGGTCCAATGCCTGAAGAAGGCGTTCGCGGCGGCGGAAGAAGTGAATCGGCACAAATGATTGATGCAATTAATTGGGCAATCGCTCAAAACAATGATAAATCGAGCCAGTATTATAATAAAATTGATATAACAAAAATTGCAGTCAGCGGAATGTCCTGCGGAGGATTGCAAACATTAGAAGTTGCTCCCGATCCGCGTATTTCCACAGTTATGGTTTGCAACAGCGGAATTCTTCCAACACCCGGGGCCGGAATGCCGGGAATGCCTGGACTTACAAAAGATCATTTGGCAAAATTGCATTCTCCTGTAATTTATATACTTGGCGGAGAAACTGATATTGCATACAATAACGGAATGGACGATTTCAGCAAAATAAACAACCTGCCTGTCTGCGCAACAAATCTAAATGTCGGTCACGGCGGAACTTACAGCCAGCCCCACGGAGGCGATTTTGCAATTGTAGCTTCTGCCTGGTTTAAATGGCAGCTTAAGGATGACCAAACTGCAAAGAAAATGTTTATCGGAGAAAATTGCGGCGTATCCCAAATGCCCGGCTGGAGAATTGAGAAAAAGAATATTGATTAAACGATAAACTAGTATTTAACTGAAATTATAATATCAAAAAATCATATTGGAATAATCAAATGAAGAAAAAGTACTATTTCCTTATATATTTATTTCTGTTTTCATTTTCGTTTGCTCAGCATCCAAATTCTGTTGAATTAAAAAGCGGTGATTTAACTTTATCATTTATTCCAAAATCAAATGATAAATGGAGCGTTCAGATTTCAAACGATAAAAATTTGAAAATAACGCAGAACATTGCTGCTATCATAGAAATTTGTAAAAATGAAAACGAAATTATCAGTCTTACTTCCGAATATAAAAATGTTGAAAAGTCGGGAGTAGTCGTTAAGGCAAACGCAGAAATAACTTACGATAAAAATGTAATTTTTAACATTAACGATAAATGGGAAATTAGTAACGGAATTGTGTTGTTCGCTCGAAATATTTCAGTTAAAGGAAATTCTTCGGACGGATTTAATTCTTCCATTTCATTTGCAATTGATAAATCAGTTAAATGGGAAGATATACAATGTATGCTGCCCGGCGCTTTATATGGCGACCCTACTTACAATGGCGACCGTTCGCCCGGCGGAACAATGAATTATGCTGCAAAAAGAATTATTTTCCGCGAAGATATGCTTGCCGCTCCCCTGCTCGCTCTCTCTTTGCCAAACGGGTTATCTGTTTCAATGATTAATCCTGAACCAAACGGAGAATCGACCGTCGAGGAAACAAGTCTTAAAAAAGATATATTGATTGATTCACAAATCAAATTCGGATCCTTGAATTATTGGCAAACTCCAAATAATCCGGTTGAATTTGGTTTTAAATATCCGGGAACAATGACTTTTTATCCTTTCGGTCCAAATGCATCAAATAATCCACGCTGGGTAAGAAGGTTTCATCCGATAAATGAAAATGTTTCTCACAGTTACAGAATTAATTTAAGATTCGGCAAAAACGAATCTTTTCAGGAAGTAATAAAAAACTCCTGGAGATGGACTTGGAGCACTCTTTCTCCGGCAGAAACCAAAATTGATGTTGAACAAATGCGCCAGGTTTTGATTGATCATCTTGCTTCGCAGGCATCAACAATTGACGGACGTTCAGGTATTCCTTTTGCGGTTGCAACTTTCGATACAACCGAGCTTCAATGGAACAGGAATATGACTGCAATGGGATTTGTAAGTAAAAATCTTGAAGCCGCAAATCAATTGCTTATAGAAGGAGATCGTGATAAATCAGAACGCGGTAAAAAAATGCGTTCACTTGGATTATCAATAATATCTTCAATGATAAATGCGCTTTCCAAAATTCCTATTGAAGCAACAGGCTATGATCTTGCAACAGGAAAAATATGGACGGGCAATAATCAGGAATGGTTAGCGCCCTGGTTAAGAAATGCAACCGAAGATATGCGTGTTTTAATGTGGGCTTATACGCGCGAGCCTGAAAAAGGAAGAACCCAGCGTGAATGGTTAAACTGGGTGAGAACTTATGCCGATTGGCTTCTATTTCAACAGCGTAAAGACGGCTCATTCCCGCGAAGATGGGAATCCGGGACAAATAAAGTTGCTGAAGAAACAGGTTCTACAAGTTACTGCCCGATTCCGCTTCTTGTTCAGTTAGGAAATGAAACAGGAGATAAAAGATATTTGAATTCCGCTCTTAAAGCCGGAGAATATATCTGGGAAAATTGGGGAAAGAAAACTCTATTTGCAGGCGGAACAAGCGACAACCCGAACATTACCGATAAAGAAGCCGGGATGTTAAGTATGGAAGCTTATTTGAGCCTTTACGAAGCTACTCAGGATTCCAAATGGCTTGAAAGAGCAAAAGCAGCTGCGGATTTTACCGAAACCTGGATTTGGATATGGAACGTTCCGATGCCGGTTGATGCAGATGATAAAGATCTTCATTGGAAAAAAGGAGTGCCTACAGTCGGATTGCAGGGTATAAATGCAAGAGGACCGGGCGGTGTTGACGAGTATCTCGATTGGTCAGCACCATCTTATGCCAAACTTTACAAATATACAAATGACGAGCATTATCTTGATGTAGCGCGAATACTTCTTCATAACACAAAAGCAATGGTTGCAATGCCTGGAAGATTATATGATATGAAAGGTCCGGGCTGGCAGCAGGAACATTGGAATCTTGGTCCCGGAAGATCGGGACGAGGAAGAGGCGGACACAGATTCTGGCTGCCGTGGATTTCTGTAAATCATTTGCATAGCATTACCGGTTTGGAATTGCTGGATAAAGAATTATATCAGAAGTTGATAAAATGATAGTAAAGAATAACAACGGGGTTTTTATTAAGTAAAATCAGGACAACGTTTTTATCCATAAAAATAATTAGAATTTTAAAAAATAAGGTTTACATCATTAAGGAAAATTGAGATGAAAAAAAAGATTGTATCTTCAAGTTTAATAATCGGCTGTATGTTTTTAATTACAGCATTCTTCCCAAGCAGCAAAAACGCCAAGCTGCCTATTTATCTTAATACTTCATATTCATTTCAGGAAAGAGCTGCGGATCTTGTTTCGAGAATGACGCTTGAGGAAAAACAAAGTCAGCTTGGTAATACAATGCCTCCTATTCCCCGTTTGGGTGTTCGCTCTTACGATGTTTGGGGAGAAGCTTTACACGGAATTCAAGGAAGAAATAACAACAGCGGAATGACTGCAACATCATTCCCAAACAGTGTAGCTGCCGGCGCAACTTGGGATCCTGATCTTATTCAAAGAGAAACTTCTGTAATTGCCGATGAAGCCAGAGGTTTTAATCACGATGTAATTTTTACTTTAACTTATTGGTCGCCGGTAGTTGAACCGACACGCGACCCCAGATGGGGAAGAACCGCTGAAACATTCGGTGAAGATCCTTTTCTTGTAAAAAAAATAAGCAGTGCATTTGTAAAAGGTCTTATGGGAGATGATCCTAAGTATCTTAAAACTGTTCCCTGCGGAAAGCATTTTATTGCAAATAATACGGAGTTTAACCGTCATACCGGAAGTTCTGATCTTGAAGAAAGAGATATGCGCGAATATTATCTCACACCTTACAGAGAATTAATCAGGAATGATAAACTGCCTTCGATTATGACAGCTTATAATGCAATAAACGGAATACCTGTTTCAGCAAATAAATTGCTTGTTGATACAATTGCACGCAAAACTTACGGGTTGGACGGATATGTAACAGGCGATTGCGGCGCAATTTCGGATATGATAAGCGGACATAAATTTGTAAAAACCAACGAAGAAGCAGCTGCACTTGGACTTAAAACCGGCGTTGATTCCGATTGCGGCAGCGTTTATCAGGCAAGTGCAATAAAAGCTTTACAGCAAGGATTGATAACCGAAAGCGACATTGATAAAGCCTTAATAAACATTTTTACAATTAGAATGAGGATGGGAGAATTTGACCCTGCAAACATAGTTCCATATTCAGGAATCAAACCAAGTGTTATCAACGATCCTTCGCATAATGATTTAGCATTGGAAGTTGCTACAAAAGCCCCGGTACTTTTAAAAAATATAAATGCAGCAAATAAAAATTATAAATCCCTTCCGTTAAACTTTAAGAACATTAAGAAAATTGCAGTTTTAGGTCCGTTTGCAGACAAAGTTGAATTAGGCGATTATTCAGGAGAAGTAGAACCCGAACTTAAAGTATCGCCTTTAAAAGGAATTCAAAATTATATTAAAGAACATAATCTTGATATCGAAGTTGTATCAAGCTCAGGCGGAAATACCGAAAAGAGGAATGATTTCTACACACTTATGGGATTTTCTACTGTTGAAAAAAACGGCTCAGCAAAAGAATACAACGCCACAAAATATGATAATTCTGCAAGCGGACTTATAGCTTCCGAAAGATTTGGTCAGCTTTCGTTAAGAGGAATTAAAGACGGCGATTGGATTGCTTTTAACGGTATCGATATAACAAATCTTGATTCGATAAAGTTTAATATTAATGTTGCCGTAAGCGGCGGAGCAATTGAAGTGAGAGTCGGTTCTGTTACCGGTAATATTATTGCATCGCAAAAAGTTATCAGCACTCAAACAGGCGGCAATCGCTTTTTCGGAAACAGGGTAACTGTTCCTGCAAAAGTTAATAATTTGGGTATTTCCGGACCGCAGAGTCTTTTTATAGTTTTCCGCGAACCTGAATCTCCTGCAACTGATAAAAATACGCTCGATATGGCTTCTTCTGCCGATGTTGCATTCTTGTTTTTAGGAACCGATCAAAATACCGGCAGAGAAGAATCAGACAGATTTTCGTTGAAATTACCAGGAAATCAAGAAGAATTGATTGAAGCAATTGCCAAAGTAAACAAGAATACCATTGTAGTTATTCAGGCTATGGGTATGGTTGAAGTTGAACAATTCAAAAATAACAGCAATATTCCCGGAATAATTTGGACAGGTTACAACGGGCAAGCTCAAGGAACTGCAATTGCGAAAATCCTTTTCGGAGAAGTAAACCCAGGCGGCAAACTGAATATAACCTGGTATAAAACTGTAAACGATTTACCAGATTTTAATGATTATACACTCAGAAGCGGAAACGGTAAAAACGGAAGAACATACTGGTATTTCAACAAAGATGTTTCTTATGAATTCGGTTTCGGATTATCATATACAACTTTTGCTTACAGAAATTTTTCGATAAACAAGAAAAATATTACCCCGAATGAATTTGTTACTATTACCACCGATGTTGAAAACACTGGCAATGTTGACGGCGATGAAATTGTGCAGATTTATGTTAAAACCCCTGACAGCAATCCTTCTTTACAACGTCCGGTTAAGAGATTAAAAGGCTTCAAACGGGTAACAATACCTGCCGGACAAACAAAAAGAGTTTCAATAGATGTAGATTGTTCCGATTTGTGGTTCTGGGATTCTGAAAACAATAAAATCACATTCGACCAGGGTAAATACATTTTTGAAATCGGTGCTTCATCAAAAGATATTAAAGGAACTGTTGAAGCACAAATGAGCGGAAAATATGTTTCTGTTCTGCAAACTGTAACAGCCGAATGCGGGAAATTTGTTTTTAAACCCGGGAACACTGCTCAAACAAGTGTTACTGCAGCTTTATCTGACGATAGTTTTATAAACCTCAACGATACAAAGGTTGAATATAAAAGCAATAATAATTCAGTTGCAACCGTTGATGAAAAAGGAAAAATTACAATTAAAGGCGTTGGCGCAGCATCCATTTTTGCTTACGTAACTTATAACGGGAAAACTGTCAGTTCATCTTTCCCGGTTAAAGTTCTTCCTGATTTAACTCCGAAAGATTTGATTGTAAACGGAAAGAAAATGCAAGGATTTAACCCGTCAATTAAAGCATACAGCTATTTATTGAAAGATTTAAAAACAATTCCCGAAGTAAAATCTTCGAATATCGGAGAAGACATAACTGTCGATATAGTTCAAGCTAAGAAAATTCCCGGAACGGCGGTAATAAATTTTATCGACAACATTACGCTTGAAAAAAATACTTATTATGTAAATTTTGATATGAAATCTATTAGCGATGAATTTAACTCAGCTACTTTAGGCAGCCAGTGGGAATGGTTAAGAGAAAATTCAAAAAATCATTCGTTTGGAAATGGAACCTTTAATATTGTGAGCGAAAAAGGTGATGTATCGGAAAATACAAATAATGCAAAAAACATTTTGCTGCAAAGCGCCAACAATAACTGGGTAATCGAAACCAAACTTTTCAGTTCTAGAATTCCATCTCAGCCTGAGAATTCAGGAATTATTGCTTACGAAAATGATAATTATTTCGTAAAACTTATGTATCGCGCAGTAATCAAAACTACCCGTTTCGGCGGAGGTAATGCTCCTCAGATTCGTCCTGGAACAGTTGATTTGATTATGGAAGAAAACGGCATAACAAAATCGGCGGCTTCATTCGATTTAAAAACTGAAATTACAAAAGATAAACCTTTAATCCTTAAACTTGAAAAAAATGGCAGCAGTTACACTGCTTATTATTCATTGGATGGAACAAAGTTCGAAAAATTAGGCACTGCTGATATACTTTTAAAAGATATTAAAGCGGGTTTAATTGTTTGTGACGGTATTATAACTCAGAATATGAAAAGTACATTCTGGTTCGATTCCGATACAACAAAACCGGAAACACCTTTTGAAGTATATTTTGATTATTTCAGAATTGAGAACAGCGGTAACGAACTGTAAGAATATGAATTATTTGAAATTATAAATCAGGAAATAGAATTAAATGAAATCAGCCAAAATATTAACTCTTGTACTATGCGGAATATTTTTAACGGGATTTTTTCCGAAAAGTGAAAATGCGAAAATCCCGATATATTTAAACACTTCATATTCTTTTAAGGAAAGAGCCGCTGATCTTGTTTCGAGATTAACGCTCGAGGAAAAACAAAGTCTTATTGGGAACAGTATGGCTGCTGTTCCCCGTTTAGGTATTAAACCATTTAATGTTTGGGGAGAAGCTCTACACGGAGTTATGGGCGGTTTCGGAATGAACCGGAACGAAGGTTCGCCTACTTCATTTCCGAACAGTGTTGCACTTGGCTCTTCCTGGGATCCTGATTTGATGCAAAGAGAAAGCAGCGCTATTTCTGATGAAGCGCGAGCTTTAAACTCTCCTGTTATTACCGGATTAACTTATTGGTCGCCTGTTGTTGAGCCTATCCGCGACCCGCGCTGGGGAAGAACAGGTGAATCTTACAGTGAAGATCCGTTTCTTGTTTCGCAAATTGCCGCCGGTTTTGTTAAAGGAATGATGGGAAACGATGACATTTATTTGAAGACTGTCCCTTGCGGAAAACACTATTTTGCTAACAACAGTGAGTTCGACCGCCACGTAAGCAGCTCGAATATGGACAGCCGGGATATGAGAGAATTTTACCTTCAACCATACAAAAAGTTAATTGAAGAAGATAATCTTCCTTCAATTATGTCGTCATATAATGCAGTTAACGGCGTGCCTACTTCGGCAAGCAAATTTTATCTTGATACACTCGCACGCAGAACTTACGGTCTTGACGGATATATTACAGGAGATTGCGCTGCAATTGAGGATATTTATACAGGTCACTATTTTGTTAAAACTCCAGAAGAAGCAACAGCCGCCGGACTTAAAGCAGGCGTTGATATCGACTGCGGAAGCGTTTATCAAAAAAGCGCAATTGATGCTTTGAAAAAAGGACTTCTTACAATCGACGATATCGACAAAGCTTTGTTGAATATTTTTACAATCAGGATGAGATTAGGCGAATTCGATCCGCAGGAAAAGTCACCTTATTCACTTTATCAAAAAAGTATTATAGGGTCTGCTGCAAATAAACTTTTAGCAAAAGAGATTGCCACAAAAACCCCTGTCTTGTTGAAAAATGAAACTTCTGCAAAATCTGAAAAAAAGATTTTGCCGTTAAATCCTTCTAATCTTAATAAAATAGCTTTAATAGGACCTCAGTCGGATGATGTTGAATTGGGACCGTATTCCGGCAGACCTTCAAAAGAAAATTTAATTTCTCCGTTGAAAGGAATAACAAAATATCTTTCAGAAAGAAAATACAAAACTGAAATTGTTCATTCATCCGGCGGAAACACATCAAACAAGAGCAATTTGTTTTATATCGCAGATTTTTCACTGCAAAAATCAAGCGGAGCATTAACGAAATTTGATGCTACCAAGTTCAGTTCTGCCGCAAACGGAATAACAATCGGTTCAGGAATGGGTGAAGAAAATCAGGTAAGAACAATAAACGACGGCTCCTGGACGGCTTATAATAATGTTGATCTGACAGATGTTGACACAATTGTTATCAATCTTAATATACCTACTGAAGGCGGACTTGTTGAGGTAAGAACCGGCTCGCCGGAAGGAAATCTACTTACAATATTAGATGCTTCAGTAGCTTCCGGAGCAAAAGCCGGCGGAGTTTACGGAACCGGAACTAAAATGAAAGCCAAAATTAATAAATTAGGATATAACGAACCGCAAACTCTCTATCTGGTTTATAAAGCTCCCGAAAATAAGGGAATTGACGAAGCAACAATTGATATGGCAAAAAATTCGGATGTTGCAATTATTTTTGTAGGAACAGATGAAAAAACCGCAACAGAAGAAGCCGACAGACTTACACTTTTATTGCCGGGGAATCAGGTAGAACTGATTAAGGCTGTTGCTGCGGTTAATCCAAACACTGTTGTTGTTATGCAGACTCTCGGCTGCGTTGAAGTTGAAGAATTTAAAAATCTTAAAAATATTCCGGGAATTATCTGGACAGGTTATAACGGTCAGGCTCAAGGTGATGCGATTGCCTCCATTCTTTTCGGCGATGCAAATCCCGGTGGAAAACTTAACGGCACATGGTACAAATCTGTAAAAGATTTACCTGAAATTACTGATTACACATTGAGGGGCGGAAAAGGAAAAAACGGGCGCACTTTCTGGTATTTTGATAAAGAGGTATCCTATGAATTCGGATACGGCTTATCTTATACTACTTTTGAATATTCAAACTTCAGGATAAGTAAGAATTCAATTACGCCGAATGATAAAATTACAATAAGCACTTATGTAAAAAATACAGGCGGATATGATGGAGATGAAGTAGTTCAGATTTATATGACAACACCCGAAAGTCCTGCAGAACTGCAAAGACCGATAAAAAGATTGAAAGGATTTAAACGTGTTACCATACCTGCGGGTCAAACTAAAAAAGTTGATATTGAAATAAATTGCGCCGACCTTTGGTTTTGGGATATGGGAAAAGATAAAATGACCTTTGATCAGGGAAAATATGTTTTTGAAATCGGAAGTTCGTCAAAAAATATTAAAGGAAAAGTTTCAGCAACAATGAGCGGTAAATTTATCCCTGAGTTAAAAACTGTTGTAGCAGATTGCGGTAAAATAGTTTTTAAAAAAGGAGCCGGTTCGCAAATATCTTTAACAGCCGCAATGACTGACGACAGCTTTTATGATATTTCTAAAGCGTCTGTAACCTATTCAAATAATAATCCTGATGTTGCAGAAGCAGATAAAAACGGATTTGTTAAAGCAAAAGAAACCGGAGTAGCAACTATTACTGCTAATGTTACAATTAACGGCAAAACAGTTTCAGGCAGTTTCCCGGTAAAAGTATTGCCGGAAATAAGTTTGTCAAAAATTACTGTCGGCGGTAAAAACATACCAGATTTTGATACAAAGAAATTCAGCTACAGCTACCTCTTCCCTTCTACGGTTAGAAATATTCCTAAAGTTGAAGCCTCAGCATCGGATAAAGATATTATTGTTGATATTAAACAGGCAGAAAAAATTCCCGGGACGACAGTAATTACTTTAACTGATAAAATTTCTCTTGAACGGAAAACATACCTAATCAATTTCGGTTATAATTCGGTTAATGATGAGTTTGATTCAAATAATCTAAACAGCCAATGGAATTGGATTAGAGAAAATAAAGGAAATTGGAGTTTAAGTAAAAATCAAGGAAATCTTACAATTTCAGTGAAAGACGGAGGATTAAAAGAAACCAGCAATAACGCTGAAAACCTAATCTTACAAAACGCAAATTCGGACTGGACAGTTGAAACAAAAATTAAATTTTCCCGAATACCATCCGGTTTATCGCAGCATTCCGGCGTAATTGCATATCAGGATGATGATAATTACTTGATGCTCGTTTACGGTGCAGGGGCAAGATTAAGAGGTCCGGCAGGTAATCAAAGCGGTTCAGTCTATTTAATTTCCGAAGAAAACGGGAATATGAAAACTATTGAGACAATTAATTTGGATGCAGATTTCTTAAAAAATAACATAATTTATTTCAAGATGGAAAAAGTTGGAGAAACCTACTCTGCTTCATATTCCTCAGATAATAAAAACTTTAAAAATGCAGGAAGCACGAAAATTTTGTTAAAGAATTTAAATGCCGGAATAATCGCCTGCGAAGGAATTCCTGATCCGCGGATGGCGTTTTTTATGAATATGAGAAACGAAGGGAAAAAGGAAACTGCCGAAAGTCCGTTAGAAGTTTCAGTTGATTATTTCCATATTAACAACAGTGGAATTAAATGATTTTGAGACTTAAACGCTTTTTTGAAATGTTTTTGATTCAAAGAAAATCATTCTGCATCGTTTTTCTATTTGCAATCAGTCAAGTTTTTGCGGAGAATGATAATAACAGTTACAGGCAGATAATCCAGTTTCAGGAGACAATATTTACTTTAAGCGCCGATTCAAGAATAGATATTATTTCAAACGACGGCGAGAAAAACACAATTTTTAAAAATGACGATTTAAAACTGAATTGTCTGGCAGCAAATGATGAAATCTTAATTTTAGCTGGAAATAAGGGAGTTATATATTATTCAAATAATGGGAAAGAATTCGAATCTGCTAAAACCGAAACTGATAAAAATATTTACAGTATTGTTTATAAAAACGGGATATTTTTAGCAGGTTCCGAAAAAGGAGAGATTCAGATTTCGGAAGACGGAAAAATTTGGACTAATTTAAAAACAGAAGCTGCCGGAGATATTATTTCAATTTCTGCAAACAATTCAATTTTTATCGGGGTTACAAACGAGGGCGAGATAATTCAATCGGGAAACGGATTTAATTGGAAAGTTGCAAATTTTAACAAAAATTATGCGGGCTTTATTCCTTATACAGAATTCATAAAAATTCTTGCAATCGAAAACAGCATAATTATAATCGGCGTTCACGATGACGGCTCACCGGCAATCCTGCTCTCAACTCTTGGCAATGTTTGGAATGAAAGACTCCCTTTTTATTATGATGAAGAAGGCATTATAAAATATTTGTCATCCAAACCAAACGATGTTATCTTTGATTATGAAAATGATCAATTCATTTTAGCTTGCAATAACGGGGAATTGTTAAGTTTGCCGTCCTGCTCGCGTTGTAACAAATATGTAAAAGTATCGGATAAAAATTTACAGTCATTAGTAAGTATAAAAAGCAGTTTAATAATTGTCGGTAATGATTTTTCTATTTTTAAATATAGCTTTTAGCATTATCTTTTTATAATAGGAATGAAATTTTAAATTAAATACTTAAAAAACTTGATTTGCCAATAAAATAGTGAGGTATCGCCAAATGAAAAAAGTAATTTTACTTTTTATTTTGTTTGCAGTAGCATTTCCGCTTGAAACACTAAAAGCACAGACAGTAAAAGAAAAGAAAAAAGTTATTCGCGGAGAGCAGGCGCCGCTTGCCAATCCGGGTCAAAAGAATTTTGGAGGACCGCCTCCAACAGGAAGTCCGATGAGACCAAGGATGCAAGAACCCCAAATAGCTACGGTTTCATTAGATGATATTAATATGAGCGACCCGTTTATTTTTCCTGATGAAAAAACTAAAACTTATTATTTAACAGGAACAGGCGGACGTCTTTATAAAAGTACAGATTTGAAAATGTGGACCGGTCCGTATAAAATTATCGATTTAACCGGCACTTGGATGGACGGGCAGTTTGTAGCAGCCGCTGAAATACATCATATCGGTGATAAATATTATTTAGCCGGAACTTGGAATGATCACAGTAATCCGATTGAAAATATACCTAGAAGATACAATGTTCCGCGTAATCAGACACAATTATTGGTTTCCGATAAACCCGAAGGTCCTTATTCTCCTTTAGTAAAAGAGTATGATTTTTGTCTTGGTCCTGAAGATTGGGATATTATCGACGGTACTCTGTATCAAGAAAATGATACGACATATATGGTATTTGTTCACGAATGGACACAAATTATTGACGGAACAATGGATTATATGCCTCTTTCAAAAGACCTTACACGAAGAACTGCCGAACCGACTACAATATTCCGTGCAAGTGAAGCCTCTTGGTCAAAAGAAATGAACAGTATCGGCGAGGCTACTTTTGGTATGAAAATGCCCGGCTGGGTTACAGATGGTCCGCAGCTTTTCAGAACGCAGACCGGAAAATTAGGAATGTTATGGGCTACTTGGGGTGTTAAACGTTATTTGCAAGGAATCTGTTATTCCGAATCCGGTTCTATTAAAGGTCCGTGGATACAAGAAAACGAACCATTTAAGGACGATAATTCCGGTCATGGGATGTTGTTCACCACATTTGAAGGAAAACGATTATTCATCATACATCATGCTGAAGACAAAGGTCCGCGTAAACCTCAAATATATGAAGTGGACGATTCCGGAGATAAGTTAATTCTTGGTAAAAGATATCAACCATAATTGTTATTTTGCTTATTGTTTTTTTTGAAAATATTTAATGAGAAATATCTAAATAAAAAATGGGATTTTTGCCCATTTAAAATTACAAAACAACCTAAATTACATGAGGATCTATTATGAAAATGTTCCAGAAAATTTGGAAGCCGGTCGTTGGACTTCTGATTGTTTTTTTACTTCAAGGGTATTCATTAACCGCAGATGAGGTTACTAATGATGCTCTAAAACCATATTTTGCTCCCGCCAAATCTACACCTTTGGCTACAGATGCTGATGGTTTTCTTCAAAGATGGCTTCTGCTTGAACCTATTGAAAAACCAAACCGCACTAACACTGTATTTGTAGATAGTTATTTACGCGAACATCTTACTAAAGAATACTTCCCGAAACAATTTACAGTAATGCCAAAAGACGGCGACAAAATAACTGTTGAAGGAAAAGAACTAAAATGGCATGCATTGGATGCACAAAACTTCAATGTAAAGTTGTTTCGTTTTGCTGCCGGATTAGAAAAGCCAATTTACGGTGTTCTTTTTTATGCAATAACAGTTGTAGATTGTCCTGAAGAAATGAAAAATGTTAGAATGGCTGTTGGTTCAAACTCTGCTTCAATGTGGTGGCTTAACGGACAGGAAGCTGTTATACTTTCTGGCGACAGAAGAATGGTAATGGACGATTGCGTATCAAAAAGATTAACCCTTAAAAAAGGCGCTAATATTATACGCGGCATGGTAATTAATGGTCCGGGAATGAGTGATTTCTGCGTGCGTTTTATCGACGAAAAAGGAAATCCGGTTAAAAACATAAAAGTTGACTTTGCAGCATATAAAAAATAAACTGAAAATAATTTTAAATAAATGATATGAATTTGGAGGTTAAATGAAGTCCTATATTTATTCGGTAGCGGTTACCGCTATTCTTTTTGTTTTATTTTCCGGTTTGGACTTTGCTCAAACTGGAGACCCATATATTCACGATCCATCAACAATTGCTGAATGTGATGGGAAATATTATACATTCGGTACCGGTGCCGGCGGTTTAATTTCAGAAGACGGCTGGACTTGGAATTCTGGCGGTGTTCGTCCCGGCGGCGGTGTTGCTCCCGATATTATTAAAATCGGTGACCGTTATTATGTTACTTATGCAAAAGGCGGCGGAGGTTTAGCTGGAGGTCATGCAAGTAACGTTTATGTAATGTGGACAAAAACTCTTGATCCTGCTTCACCTGATTTTGGTTATCACGATGAAACAATTGTAGCATCATCCGATGGTATTGAAGATTGCGATGCTATCGATTCAGCTTTTCTGCTTGATCCTAATGATGGACGTTTATGGTTAAGTTACGGTACTTATTTCGGGTTTATCAGACTTATTGAACTCGATCCTAAAACCGGAAAAAGAATGCCTGGCAATGAAGCAATTGATATTGCTATTGACTGCGAAGCTACAGCTATGATGTATCGTGACGGATGGTATTATTTATTAGGTACTCACGGAACCTGCTGCGATGGTCCTAACTCAACTTATAACATTCGTGTTGGTCGCTCTAAAAAAATTACAGGTCCTTACATTGATAATTTGGGAATCCCAATGTTAAAAGGCGGCGGAAAACTTGTTGCTGCTGCAGTCGGGAAATACCAAGGTCCAGGTCACTTTGGCTTAGTTGATCTTGGTGATGATGTTCAAAAATGTTCATTCCATTACGAGTCAGATTTAGATAGAAACGGATTAAGTGTTTTAGCAATCCGTCCGCTTCTTTGGAAAAACGGCTGGCCATTAGCTGGTGATGAATTCAGACAAGGAACATATCAGATTCAGTCAGAAGGCAGCGGTTACGGATTAGAAATTGCTGTTGATTTTGTTAGACTTCAAGGCGGGATGCGCTTTTTTAGACGCGATAAAAACGCTCCAATTAAACCTATTGCTCCTCAGGTTCTTGCTGATGTTGATAGCGGCTGGTCAAAAGGAAATATTGAAGTTCGTATCGGTGATTTTATGAATAGACCACACCAGAAATGGACAATAACTCCGGTTGAAAATGCTGGCGGTTATTTTGGCGCACCGTTTTATAAAATAACTATTGAAGGAACAGAAAGAGCTTTGGCAGCTACTGCTGAATTAGAAGTTACAACTGTCCCATCTTTTACAGGCGCTCCTGAACAGCTTTGGCAAATCGATCAGTTAATTGACGGTTCTTATCGTATTATGCCTAAAAAGATTCCTAATTCAGATGAGAAATTAGCTCTTACTGCAGTTGGTTACAGTACACCGACTTTAGCAAAGTTTGATCCGAAAAGCGACAGAGCAAAATGGAATTTTAAACTTCCATAAATGTTTTTCCAAAAGGCACTCTTTTAAAAGAGTGCTTTTTTCTTTCCTTCCGCATACCGTACCCTGTAAAAGCATTACTTTGAAACAAAATAAAAAATTTGGATAATATTTTGTTGATTGAATATTCCGACTTTTAGTTGTAACTTAATGCATAACAAATGTTGGAAATTCAAAATAAATATGGAGGAAAAATGAAAGGCTGTATCACACTGTTTTTAGTTATCTTACTTGGGTCATTTAGTTTAGCGCAGGGTTTGAACGGAAAATGGAAAGGAAATGTAAGCACACCAAACGGCGATATGGAACTCGTATTTAATTTTAAAGCTACCGATGCTTCTCTTACTGGAGATATTACATCTGCAATGGGTTCAATTCCTATTGAAAACGGAAAAGTTAATGGAAATGAATTCTCTTATGATATCAATATTAATGGAAGTGTTTTCAGCAATTCAGGAAAACTTGAAGGCGATATTATTAAAATTAGCAACCCGATGATGGAAGAAGGTATGATTTTAAATAGAGTTTCTGACAAATCCAAAATTGACGGAAAGTGGAATGGAACTGCTAGCAGTCCTCAAGGTGAATTTAAACTTACTTTTACATTTGCAGTTGATGGGAACAAATTAACCGGTAAAAATTCATCAGATATGGGTGAAGTTGATTTAACTAATGGTGTTGTTAACGGAAATGATTTTTCGTTTGATGTTGATATGGGCGGAATGGTAATCAGCCACAAATGCAAATATATGCCAGACGACTCAATTGAAGTAAAAGCTCTTGTTATGGAAAATGAAATGATTATGAAATTAACTAGAGCATCACAATAAAATTTAAATTGCAGCTGTTATTCTTGATTTTTACAACTCGTGAATAAAATGCCTAAAAATAAGAATTAAATTTTTACAGATATGGGTCGGGTTTTTTCGACTCATATCTGTAAAATAAAAAGCAGCCGGATTTGTTTAGGTCTTTCCAATATGTATCTTTCTTTTTATACTTCTTCTACTTCCCTCTCTAAAGAAATATTAGAAATTAAGTTTACTTCAGCATATAGATTTTTGTTATTCCTTTATTAATTTTTTCTTATATTACATCCGAAATTGGAATCAATAAATTGGAAAAAAATATAAACTTAACCAGATTATTCTTTTATCTTTTATTGGTACTCAAAATTCAGAAATATGTAACTGATTTTTTCCGGTGATTTATAATTTTGAGGTTTATAATTTTATCATTTTAAGGATTACTATTTGCAAATAACAACTAAAAGTTATTTGAATAACTTATTAAAAAACTAATCTTGTAACAAATTGGAGGATTATTTATGTACAGAATTACTTTATTTAGAAATTTTATTTTTAGCTCCATTCTTTTTGCTGCTCTGTTAGCAAATTATTCGCTAAAAGCGCAAATTGTTACAAATGGAAGTTTTGAAGAATCTGACACAGGCTCTTATGCCAGTAATTTAGCTGGAATTAAAGGCTGGTTAATGCAGTTATCCGATGGAGCAATAGCCGATTTCAGCATTGTTGAAGGTGATGCTCAAAAGGGAAATAAATCTTTAAAAATTGTTATAGATACAGCAGGAACGAATGCATGGTCAGCTCAGGCGGTTGGAGACAGCCTTGATGTTATTCCTGGTCATAGCTACACTTATACAATATGGGCTAAAGCAAATGTAAGCGGAACCGAGGTAAATATCACTGTAGGAAATTATTCTTACTCTGAGTATGGTGCAATTAGACCTGCATCACTAACAACCGATTGGCAGAAATTTACAATAAATTTTACAGTTGGCGACGGGCAAACAATCATCAGAGCTCCTATCCATTTTAATTCAGCTGCAAATGTCGGCAGAGAAATTTACATTGATAATTTAACAATTAAAGATAATACTGCGGCTTTAAACCCGATTATTGTTGAAGCAGAATCAGGAGTTGTTGGCAGCGGTTTTAATCTTTTACAGCAGGACAGTGTTGACTATGTTACTATTCAAACAACTTCTTCAACATATAACCCTGAAGATACAAGCAGAGTAATAACATTTGATGTTACTTTCCCTGATTCAGGCAGCTACGATTTATTTGCACGTATCCGCGTGGGCTCTGGCAATTTTGATGACGACAGTTTCTTTTATGGAGACGGATTCGGTGAGAAAGAAGCAACTGTTGATACTTTATGGATTTTCGCAAATGGATTAGCAACAGCCGGCTTTTCGGCACCTGAAGAAGTCGTAAGAGAAGCAGGCGGATTAGGTTCAGGTGTTTGGAAATGGATAAACTTATCCCGAAATGCTTTTCCAAGTGAATCAGTTACATTTGTTGTTGATGAAGACAGTTTAACTCAAAAATTCCAGATTGGCGGCAGAGAAGACGGACTTGATATAGATAAAATTGCATTCGGTAAATCATACCTATTTTATACTGTCGATAATCTTGACAACGGTACGCCTGGTACAGCTGTAGATCCTACAACCATTTGGCAGGGTCCGCCGTTGGCAAGCAATCAACCAAAATTTGTGGGAAATATTTACAGTTCTCCTCAAAAAGCTAATTTTGCTTCATACTGGAATCAGGTAATTGCAGAAAATGCAGGTAAATGGGGTAGCGTTGAAGGAACAAGAGATGTATATAATTGGGCTGAATTAGACGCATCCTATAAACTGGCTCAGGATAATGGATTTCCTTATAATTTTCACGTACTTCTTTGGGGCGCTCAACAGCCGGCTTGGATTAATGAATTAACAGCAGACGAACAACTTGAAGAAATTCAGGAATGGTTTGATTCTGTTGCTGTTAGATACCCTGATATTGATGTTCTCCAAGTATTAAATGAACCGCTTAATGGTCATAATCCACCTGACGGTCAGAATGGCAGAGCCAACTACAAAACAGCCTTAGGCGGTAACGGCACAACCGGATGGGATTGGATTCTTACCGCTTTTAGAATGGCGCGTGCCACTTTCCCTAATACAAAATTAATGCTTAATGATTTTAGTATTATTAATGATTATTCTGCTACATCTACATATATGACCATAATTAAATTGCTTCAGAAAGAAAATTTAATAGATGTAATCGGTGAACAAGGACACGCTTTTACAACAACAGCAACTAATACTGTTATGAGAAGAAATCTTGACACTTTAGCTAAAACAGGATTACCTATTCATATAACAGAATTGGATATTGACGGGTTAGATGATAATACACAGCTTACAAGCTACAAGAGAATATTCCCATTATTGTACCAGCATTCAAGAGTTGCAGGAATTACATTATGGGGCTGGAGACCCGGATTATGGAGAAATGACGAAGGAGCATACTTGGTTAACCAGAACGGAACAGAAAGACCTTCATTAGTTTGGTTACGCGATTATTTAGATACAGTAGCTGTAAGTCCTGTTGGAGTTGAAGATGTTACGGATATGCCTACATGCTTTTCTCTTTCGAATAATTATCCTAATCCTTTTAATCCGGAAACAATAATTAATTATTCAATTCCCAGCGCTGCTAAAGTATCTTTAGTTGTTTACGATATTTTAGGCAAGGAAGTGGCTACTTTAGTTAATGACGTAAAATCTGCTGGTCATTACTCAGCAATTTTCAACGCTCATAATCTTGCGAGCGGTGTATATTTTTACAGATTAAATGCCGGCGATTTTTCTTCAATTAAGAAAATGGTGTTACTCAAGTAAACTAAGCCCGTTGTATTTATGATTTACAGAAGGGATATCCTGTTAAAGGGTATCCTTTTTTTAGTCAATATATACTGTTGTAATTATAACCCAAATCCTTCAATCAGAAAAAAATGACGGATTTGGGTTTATTATTTGCCTCATTTCAATCTCTGGGTTAATCTTAATATTCTTTTTGGGTAAAAAAAGCGGAAAGGATTATCCGCTTTATTTCATAAGTTCTGTTTCCAGAAGAGAATAAATTTCCTGCTCGAAATTAAACAACTTTAATTTTTTTTTCTTTCAATATTTCTAAAGCCATTTCACGGAGTTTGTATTTTTGTATTTTTCCCGATGCTGTCATCGGGTAATTTTCAACAAAAAACACGTATTTTGGAATTTTGAAGCGCGATATTTTTCCGCGGCAAAAATCAATAACATCTTCTTCGCATATATTTACACCTTCTTTTTTAATGATAAAAGCGCCAACTTGCTCGCCGTATTTTTCGGAAGCAACACCGGCAACTTGTATATCCTTTATTCCTGGCATAGTGTAAAGAAATTCCTCAATTTCACGAGGATAAATATTTTCACCGCCGCGGATAATCATATCCTTAATTCTTCCTGTAACCTTAAAATAGCCATCTTTTGTTTTAACACCCAAATCGCCCGAATGCAACCATCCTTCTTTATCAATAACTTCGGCGGTTGCCTGCGGATTTTTGTAATATCCTTTCATCAAACTGTAGCCTCGGCAGCAGATTTCGCCTTGAACATCAGGAGGACATTCCTTTCCGGTTTCGGGATCCAATATATTAACTTCAATTTCCGGAAGCTCTCTGCCTACTGTAGAAA
>JAAYAN010000218.1 GCA_012719345.1 Ignavibacteria bacterium
ACTTCTTTGTTAATTTGCTTTCCGGTTTGCTGGCTTATTCACTAAAAGATCGTAAACCTAAAATTGATTTGTCCGGTTATTCTAATGAACTTGTTTTTGCTTGATTCTTATATCGAACTCAGGTTAAATTAAGTTTTAGTTGCATTTGTAGAGACGATGCGGTGCGTCGTCTTGCTTTATTTCTAGTTTAGAGGAATTTCTTCTAAATAATATTAGTATTCTTTACTCTTTGGAGAAAATAAACCGACAAGAAATCCAGTACCCCAGGCAATGTGCATCGAAAAAATAAGTATTGGTATCATCGGGAGAAATGCAACTTTTTTTGCAGGTAATTTAATTAGAGTCAGTAATATACTTATAGCAAAATATACTAACATTAATACAGAAATTATCTTTAGAGCTGTTACTGAAAAAAAACTTGCAGTAAGAAAAGTTACTAATAATAGGACAAAACCAGGAGGAATTAAATGCATTACTTTTATTGCATCAATATGCTTTTTTAAGACATTTACTCTTAATATCCCGTATCGGAAAAGCTGTTTTATAAATTTTTTAATTGAATTCCTAGGATAGTAATAACTTATTATTTGGGGAGAGTAAAAGATTTTATATCCGGCTTGCCTTATTCTCCAATTAAATTCTGCATCCTCACTTATTGTCATTCTCTCTTCAAAATAACCGACTTCATCAAATAACTCACGTTTATAGGCAGCATATACTACTGTATCCACATATTGTTCTTTTGTACTCCACCTGTAATTAGCGCTACCAAAAGCAAACGGTATTTCCATCACTGTACCAATTAACTTTTGAACGAAAGTTTTGCCAACATTAATTTGTGTGCCGCCTGAAACCATTACATTTTTAGTGTTTAAATAATAGTTGTTATATTTGATGAAATTATTATCTAATTTAGTATGCGCTCCAAGAATAACAACTACTTCATTATGTGAATTTTTAATGCCAATATTAAGGGCTTGAGGTGTTTTCTTTTCAGGATTATCAACCAGAATTATATTTTTATGTGTTCTTATATAATCAGCTATTATGCTGCGTGTTTTATCGGTTGAATAACCATCTGAAATAATAATTTCTATTTTTTCAGTATCGTAATCCTGCTTAAGAATTGAATTGAGACAATCAGCAATATAGTTTTCTTCATTCAAAGATGGTATGATTATTGAAAATGTATGATAATATGTATTTTTCATTAACTTTTTATTATATAAATGAGCAAAATAATATTTATTCTTTTACCAATGAGTTTAATATTCTTTTATTCTCCAATACCAAATAATACTCGTAAGGATTCATAAATGTAACTTTATTTGCAATTAAAAAATCCAATATTTTTTCAAACTCGCTAAACTGATTTTTATCCCATGCATTTGGATGAATCTGAAGAGCCAGATATTCTGATCCAGAACTATAATTTTCTATAAATTTTTGATAGTTTGGATTGAATGTAGTAATCTCTATTTCGTTTGTACGATTTAGTACCAACTTTGATGATCCAAGCAAACCATAATACCAGACTTTAATTTCTTCAATCTCATCAAGAGCTTTAATAGTATTATTATCAATTGCATTACCCGGAGCACCAAATGTATGCATAGTAATTCCGAGCTTATCTTTAACATAATTCTGTGCTAATCTTAAATGTTCTAATTGCTGTTCAAATGAGCTATTTTTAAATTCATGGACAAAAATACCATCTGAATTCACATGAGGATCAAAGTGGTCAAATCCATGGTTCCATATTTCAAATTGTCCTGTCGCATTTAAACCTTTAAGATAGCTTTCATAATAAAATCCACCCCAATCTAAAGTCTTAGCTATAATTCCTAAACTCGCTTTTGCTTTCTTTTTTATTATTAAATTTATAAACCTTTCCCATTTTTCAGAAATAGGTTTGTAATCTTCATTAATTATATCATCAGCTTTTAAAAATAATAACTGACTAAATACTACTATTTTAATAGAATCGACATAACGTGTCTTATTATTATTTTCAATTGTGTATTTAATATTCGAAATACCCGGATAGCTTGGAGACTTGAATTTAACCTTATCGGCATACACCTCAATTTCTCCATAATCAGAGGTAACATCAATTATTTTCCAACCTTCAAGACTATCAACAATTTGGGAAAAAACTAAAGTGGAATCATTAATCTTCACATAATCATAAATTTTCTCTTCGCTATGTGGAAGGGAAATATCATCTATATTATCAACAACTTTATCAGAACAAGCTGATAAAAATATCATAAATACCGAAATAAGCAAGTTTGTTTTCATCATATTTTTTCACTATATAATTAAACTTTGCATAGTTTCACTAAGATTTTAACATTATTTTCGCTGGATTACCAAAAACCGTAGTTCCATCCGGAACATCTTTTGTAACAACAGATCCTGCTCCAACAATTGAATTTTCACCAATAGTAACACCACATAAAATAGTTGCTGATGAACCAATTGAAGCGCCATCTTTAACAACTGTTTCAATACAAACCCAATCTTTTTCAGTCTGCATGCTGCCATCTTCATTTGCAGCTTTTGGATATTTATCATTAATAAAGGTTACATTATGTCCTATAAATACTCTGTTTCCAATATGTACACCTTCACAGATAAATGAATGTGAAGATATTTTACAATCAGATCCAATGGTTGCACCTTTTTGAATTTCAACAAAGGTACCTATTTTTGAATTATCTCCAATTTTACATCCATATAGATTTACAAAATCAAATATTTTTACATTTTCACCTAAAGTAACATTATTTATATTTTTTTTTGATTCCATTATTTCCTCTTATATTTCAATTAGTTTTCCATCTTGATGTATGGATTTATCTGCAGCTTCAAGTATTTTTACTACTTTAAGACCATCATAACAATTTGTCAGCGGCTGCCTGTTTTCTCTGATTGCAGAAATAAACTCCTTCACGCCCAAAGCCAGGGCTTCAGTTTGTAAAACTTTCGGAGAATACATATCTCCTATTCTATATTGAATTAAAGCCTGATGAATTGATTCATCATTTTTCATTTCAATACCACTGTCGTAAATCTTAATTTTTTCAAAATTTTCCATATCATCAAATACAACCATTTTCTTGCTTCCGCCAATCAGCATTTTTCTTATTTTTACAGGAGAAGTCCAATTAACATGGAAGTGAGCAAAACAATTATCTTTAAAATGTAACGATACATGCGCAAGGTTAGCGTGATCATAATAATTTGCAATGCCGTGAGCTGAAACTGCATTTACTTTTTTATCGAGCAAATAATGCATAATGGAAAAATCGTGAGGAGCTAAATCCCAAATGACATTCACATCATGTTGAAACAAACCGAGATTAATCCTTACTGAGTCAAAATACAAAATATCTCCAAGTTCACCTGCATCAATAATCTCTTTTAATTTCTTAACTGCCCCAGTATATATAAATGTGTGGTCAACAAATATTTTGAGATTTCTCTCTTCAGCAATCTTAATAAGTTCTTTGGCCTCATCTGAAGTTGAAGTAAATGGTTTTTCTAACCAAACATTAATATTATTTTCAAGTGCTTTTTTAGCAATTGAGTAATGAGTTCTTACCGGAGTAGCAATAGCAACAATATTCAAGTTTAACTTAAATAATTCTTCAATACTATTGATACTTTTACACGCTGGGAATTTCTCCTTGATTAAATTCAATCTTTCTTGACGAAGATCACATACAACTACTTCTTCAATATCTGGATTTGCAGAAAAATTTCTAACAAGATTAGGACCCCAATAACCGAGTCCAACAATACCAACTTTCATTTACTTAACCGCCTTTATTTAAAATATTGATGGATTATTTCAGAAACATACTGTAGTTGATTATCACTTATTTCAGGATATATTGGTAATGATAATCCATTTTCAGATATATTTTCTGAACAAGGCATATCCCCTTTTTTATAATCTAAATGAGCAAAACATTCCTGTAAGTGTAATGGAACTGGATAATGAAGTCCAGTAGAAATTTCATTTTTATCTAAAAACCTTTGCAATTCATCTCTTTTACCAGCTTTCACATTAATGACAAAAAGATGATATACATGCTTTGAATAATCTGCTTCAATCGGTAATTGAATACTTTTAATATCTTTTAATAGTTCAAAATATTTTTTTGCTGCATTTCTTCTTTTTTCAGTCCACTCTTGCAAATATTTTAGTTTAACTCCAAGTACTGCACCCTGTATCCCTTCCATTCTATAATTATGTCCATAGACCTTGTGATAATACTTGTCCGATGCACCATGTTCTCTAATCATTTTAAACTTAGCAGCTAACTGTGGATCATTCGTTGCAGCTGCTCCTGCTTCTCCATATGCACCTAAATTTTTTCCCGGATAAAAACTAAATGAGGAAGCTATCCCTATTCCTCCAATCTTTTTACCTTTATATTCTGCAAAATGAGCCTGAGCAGCGTCTTCAACTAAAAACAAATTGTGCTTGTCTGCAATTACTTTCAATGAATCAAGGTCAGCTGGTTGACCGTATAAATGGACAGCTACAATTGCTTTTGTTTTAGACGAAATAGCAGCTTCAATTTTAGAAGGATCAATATTGTAAGTATCAGGTGTGCAATCAACAAAAACCGGAGTAGCACCACATAGAGTTGCTCCCCAAGCTGTTGCTATAAAAGTATTAGCTGGTATAATTACTTCATCACCCGGTTTTATACCTAACGCCCAAAGCACTAAATGGTTTCCGGCAGTGCCATTACTCAGACCATAACAATAATTAATATTATGTGCTGCTGCAAATTCATTTTCAAAGTTTTTAACCGAACTTCCTAAAATAAAACTTGTATTTTCAAGGATGTTTAGGACTGCAAGATTGACTTCTTCTTTTATACTTGAATATTGTGCTTTTATATCAAGAAAAGGGACTTTCATAATTACCTCGTTTTATCCATTCAAATATTTTTTTTGATTTAAAAGATAAGGAAAAAATGGATATATGATTGAATATATATTAACTAATTAAGTAACTTTTCGTACAAATTTAGAAGTTTTTTTTCTTCAGAATTCCAATTCCATTTATTTTGTACGGAATTTCTTCCGTTTTCAGACATAATATATAAATGATTAACATCTCTTATCATATTAATAATCATCTTTGAACTCTTTTGGCTATCAGAATAATCCACAGTAATTCCCGTATCATTTTGAATAATATAGTTATTATATATTTCGAAATCAGAAACTATTACAGGTAATCCAAATAGCATATATTCGAAAATTTTTGTAGGTAAAGATGCTATATGATTTTTTATTGGCGCTAACAAAGAGAATCCGATATGACATTCTCTCAAAATTTCATAAATTTTTTCAAGTGGAATTCTTCCATAAATTACAACATTTTCTTCAATATTATTTTTTTTACAAAATAAAATAATTTCACTTCTCAAACTTTCTGGATAAAAATCACCAACTAAATGTAACTTATGAGAAATTTTTGTCTCCTTTAGAATATCTAAAAAAATATCTAATGTTTGAAAAATACCCCTTAATTCAGTAATCGAACCAGAGTAAATAAAATTTAATTCACTCTTAAAATTTTTTTCCGAAATTTTTTGTGTTGTTAGTATAGGATAGTTCAGTATTTCAATAACATTTTCACGATAAATTTCTGCATATGATTTCTCTGCAATAATTTTTGCTTCGAAGTTCTTAATGAATAATTTTTCGATTTTTGGAAAAATAAATTTTAACATCTTTTTTGTGAAAGAATTTAGATAAGTTTTTTCATCTATCGAACCGACGATATTTTCATGAATATCGAAAATTACTTTTGATTTAAACAGTAACTTGCATATTGAAACCATTGGTATTAATTCAGGATCATGAAAATGTATTATATCGGGCTTAATTTTAAGAATTTTCCTAAATGCATAATATTGTACTTTAGTAATTCTATCAAATTCATTCTTTGCTTTTGGAAGTGGTAATATTTTTATTTCATCAATAGAAAATTCACTTAACTCTTCATGTTGAACTGCATAATAAATTTCACAATTTAATTTTTTTAAGGATTTAGCTTCCTTGTAAAAAATCCTTACATCATTTATTTTATGAACAGTTGAAAGTATTAGTACTTTTGTCATTAAATATTTTTTTTATAATTAAAAATAAGCTTAAAAAAAACAATGCTCCGATTATGTAAAAGAATTTTATATTCATTGATATTAATTAAGTAGCTCAATGGTAAAAATAACAGTGCATTACTAAAATATGATAAATATAAAATCGATTTTGCAAAGGTACCAAAGTTCTTTTCAACATTTTTTATTTGACTTGAATACATCATTTGTAACTTACCCATGCTAGCTTCATTCCCAAGACTTGAATCACCAATATGGATTACAGTATCCAATGGAGAATAAAATATTTTTGTTATTTTTGAAGCTCTTAAACAAATATCTTTATCTTCACCATACATAAAAAATTTTTCGTCAAAACCTTTTAGATTTTCATAAATCTCCCTTTTGAAAAGCATAAAAGCTCCAGATATTACTACTGGATTTTGTTCTTTTTCAAAATCACTTTTTAAATAAAAAAGATTTTTTATTAATGGTAATCTAAATAAAAAAAACAACTCCAAAATAATTATCAGAATATTATACCTTTTGTAAATATTATTTCTTTGTACTTTATTATCCTTGGTCAATAATTTACAAATAGCAATTCCATACTGTTTATCTTGTGAGATTCTGTAAATCAAGTTATCAATTTCTAATTGTTCAAAATAAGTATCGGGATTTAATATTAGAATATGATTCCCTTTTGAATAACCAAATCCAATATTATTAGCACTGCCAAAACCACTATTGTTTTTATTAAATATAATTCTGATATTATTACTAATTTTTGGAATGTTATTTATATAATCTATATCTCCGCCATTCACAACAACTATAATCTCAAATTCAATGTTAGTCACTTTTTTAAGTACGGATCTTATCGATTCTTCAATATATGGAGATGAGTAATAATACACATAAATTATTGATAATTCGATTTTTTTCATCTATAATACCCAATCAATCCACTTTTCTTTATTAATAAGTTTTAACAAAATCGTCCATTCATATTTCGATAAAACTCTACATTTTACTAATAATATTAATGAAAGGATTACCATTATTAATGCAAATAAAAGCAATGGTATTGATGAAATAATAAAAGCAAAAGAAAGCAAAAGTAAAAAGAATATTATTGTACGTATTTCAATTATTGTAAGTGAAAAAAATAATTTCCTATATAAACTGACTAAAACAATAGTCCCAATAAAAGTTGATAAAATTAAACTTACCCCTGCACCTATATAGTTATACTGTGGAATTAAAATTAAATTCGAAATTATTGAAACAACAAGAACAATAACTGCAATATAAAAATTATACCTTTGTTTTTCTAATGCTGTTAAAATATCTAATAGAAAATAATTTAAGTACATAAAGACTAATGCAGCAATCAAAAGTGAAAAGGCTTTTCCGGCATTGCGAAATGCTTCACCAAACACAAAGGAACAAATTTCTTCTGCTTTAAAAACACTTAAAGTAAAAAATAAGCCTGCAATAAGTACTAACAACTTAATTAAAAAATTTAATTGTTTCACATCCAATTGCTTAAATTGAATTTTATTCACTATCATAGGAAATACTGACATTACTAGCGCATTTGGTATAATCATTAAAGGTCTTGATAACCTTACGCCTGCAGAATATAAACCAACTGATTCACTGCTACTTAAATGTTGTAAAAATATTGTATCAATTTGATAAAATATTGATGAAAGAATTAAATAAACCCCAATAGGTAATGATTCTTTAACAAGCCATTTTATTTCTTCTATTTTTAATTTTGTGGGAATTTTTGCTCTAGTAATTATATTTAGAATAATAAAAAAACCAGGGATATTTGATACTGTATAAATAATGCTAAAATATAAAAGTCCTAAATCAAATAATGGTATCAAAAATACTAGAATAAGAAAAAGAATATTTTCCCCAATTACAATTATCATATATTTATGCATTTTCAGTTCAACCTTCATAGGAATAGCTAAAAGTTCTCTGAAATTTTGATATTTATTAGAAAATATGATGTTAATAAATAAAATATTAAAAATAATTATACTTTCATCTTTAAGATTAGTATAAAAAGCATAAAAATTATACCCTATGGCAACTAAAATAAAAAGAAACATTCGAAAGTAGAGTGTTGATATGATCATTCCTGAATTTTTTGGATTTTTAGATATTTCTCGAAAAACAATTGGATTAATACCAAAATCGAGCCCGGCTGCAATTATTGCAATAATTGCTAATAAATAGTTGAATTCTCCAAAACCATTAACTCCAAGATATTTACCTGCTAAACCAACAGATATTAAATTGAGGAGCAAAGAAAGAAATTGACCACCGCTAACAGATAGGAAATTTCGGCCTAGTGATTTATTTACTTTTTTATCCATTTTGTTGAATATCAATCTTTGTGCGCATAAAAATAATTTTATTTAAGATAGGAAATAAAGCCATTATGCTTAAAAAGCTAATTATCCAAACTCCAAGCCTAGTAATTATCATTAAAAAAGAAAATACTATTATAATTGAAAAATATGTTAAGGGAACAAGATAAATTATTTTAGATTCGTTTATAGCTTTAAACCAAGAAAAAGAAATCATAAATCCTAATAGATAAACAAAAAATAATAAACCACCTGTTCCAAAATCAGCGTGTAATTCCCTTATATATGTTCCTGTATTCATCCATTCAGGTATATAATACCCTTTTTGGTATCCATTAGGTTTTCTAACCACATCAAATTTATTTAAAGTATTATATACAAATAAAAATGTATTTTCACCAACACGTGTTTCTTCACCTTCGGTACTTTCCAGATATCTGGTTAATACTCCAATATGACCACTCAAATACAAATATATTGAAGGAGTAATAAACGCATTTTCTTTTAATTGAGTAATGCTTCGTGTTTGTCCAACCATTATTTCATCATTACCTCTCAATGATCTTATAATTGCAGCACTTAATACAAAAAGCGATATTATAATTGTAAATGAAATGATAATTTTACTAAATTTTGTTTTTCGATCTTTATCAAAATTATTGAAATAATAAATAGAAAACATAGTTACCAAGATAAACTCTACAATTCCAAATAATATACTTGCTCGTGCAACTGAAGCTATACCGCTTAAAACTGATGCAACAATTGGTATCAGCCCAATCCAACTGAATTGCCCTTTCCAACCAGTATATAAACCAGATAAGAAAATGCCAATATATGTTGTGGAAGATAGATATGGGATAACACCTGGTAATTCACCTGAAACTCGCATGTGATACACCCACCCAAGATTTAGGAGAGCTTTTGCTAAACTGCCATATAAATTAATGAGAACATACCACTGTTGAATTGCACCCAATAGTCCAAGGAAGCTAAAAAATAAAGCAAATTCCTTAATAGTTTTCCCATTATCCTTAAAAAGATTAAGACCTTCCTTATTATTTTTTTCATTTGCTTTTATTAACAATGATTTTTGGGCGATAAAAACAGTAATGCAACCTAAGAAAAATGATAAAAAAGTTGAAATTATAAGCACCCATGCTTCGATGGATAAATCAATATAACTGATCAACTTTATGTAGTATAAATTTATTAATGTATACCAAATAATAAGGTAAATTGAAATTGGATTTATGATTTTCTTAAAATAATTATAACCTATAAAATAAAAAGGAATTACAAAAACAGTAGAAATTAAAAAAATCATTCTAATCTAATTTTATTTTATATAATTTTAAAACAGCTGAAAAGAATTTTTTCTCTTTAATTTCAATAATATTCAAACTATTGGTTGATGAAATTATTGCTTCACCTTGAAATACAATAATTATTAGAGTAAAAAGAGTAAGAGAAAATGCTGTTAAAATAATAAAAGCTTTTTTGGGGGAATCTTTAAGTTGAGGTATTATTGCTCTATCAAGCACAACTATTGTTGGAATATTTTTTTGTTCTTCCATTACAGCTTGTTCATACATAGGAAGAATAAATTCTAGCAGTTTTGATTGTACCTCAATTTGTCTATAGAGCCTTAAATATTGTTTTTGCCTTAACGGTAATTTTTCAAATGATAAATCAGTAATTGATTTATTAGCAACAGAACCATCCTTTTTCATTGATGCTAATTTTTCTTTGATTAATTCAACTTGATTTTGTGTTAAAAAATATCTGGAGGATTGAGTTCCATCCGTTTTTGCAATATAGTCTCGCTCCATTTCCTTTAATGCAAGTTCACTTTCCATCCTAGCAATTGCTTCAAATGCTATTTTTAATTGATCAGGGACAGAATAAATACCTGTATCTTCTTGAAATTTCTCCATATCATTTTCTGCATTAGCCAGATCATTTAAATTCTCTTCATATCGTTTTTCAATAAACTCACGATAACTTTTTGCATAAGCCAGACTAAATTCAAAATTAAGACTATCAAGAATTTCTACAAAATAATTAGCTATTTCAGCACTCATTCTAGGATCTTTATTTATAACGCTAATATCAATAAACCCATTTTCAGTTAACTCAAAACTGATATCCTCTTTAAATCTTTTTAATGTTTTATCTCTTTTAAAATTTTTAATTTCATAATACTCAACCAAATTAAATTTTTTTATTACCTTCATTAATATTTTTCTACTATCCAAATATCCAAATATTTTGTCCATTGGTGTTCCAGTATTTCCCGATAAAGCTCCGCCAAGTATTGAACCAACATTATTAAGCATTCCGCCGAGTGCACCCATACTATTATTATTTTCTGTAACCATAATAATAGTATTAGCTTTATATTTTTGAGGAAGAATAAAACTTATAATTGTTGCAATCACAGAGACAACAATTAAATTTATTATTATAAATTTTTTCCATTTGAATATAATACTTAAATAATCTGTAAATTTTCTTTTTCCCATTTAAACTCTTCCTTGAATATTGCTTCGAAGTATAACTTCCCTTACTTCCCTAATTGAATTAATAAAACAATAACAGTTGCAACGCCGCCGACAATTTGGGCTATGTTGCCGATACGGTTCAGATAAAAATCGAAATTACGAACAGGTTCTTTAGGTATCCAGATAAAATCTCCGGGCTCTATATCAAGCTGCTTGTCTTCTTCAATCTGTATCCAGGTACGGGTTTTACCCTTAATAAGGTACATTTCTTCTTTTGCAGTTTCACCTATTCCGCCGGCTTTAGCTAAGTAATAATTATAATCGGCATTTTTAGAATATTCGACATAACCCGGCGTAACAACCTGCCCGAACACATAAACCATATTTAACTTTTCAGGTATGTTAATATAATCGCCGTTTTTTACAATAAATTTGCTATCCTCGGAACTTTCATCAAGCACTTTTTCAAATTCAATTATACCATTGCCGCGTGCAAACCTTAACTGGTTATCAATTTTAAAATAGGCAGAGTCCTCATCAATCAACTCAGCCATTCGTGTCATCATCAACTCTTCAAATTCCTGACTAAAATAAAGCGAACCAAAAACATTTGTCCCGCGCACAAGTTCAGCGCGGTTCAGGTCGGCATTATCTTTAAACCCGCCGGCTTTACGGATAACTTCAGCAATTGTCGTGTTTTCTTTGGTTATATATATTATGCCGGGACTGTTCACTTCCCCGTCAATTTGTACATAATAATTTTTCCTGTTCGATTCATTGGCAAGAATTCTTACTCTATCGCCTCTTTTAAGAAGGAAATCATCGGCTATCTTTACAATCAGCTTTTCTTCTTTATTTCCGTCGTAGCTTAAGCGGGAAATTTCTGCTTCGGTTATATCCTCGTAAGCCTGGTTTATTCCGCCGCCAAAAAGAATTGCATCCGAAAGTTTATCGCCTTCAACAAACTGAAACTTAACAGAAGTTAATTCCACACTCTCTTTTCTTTTGCGAAAGTTTATTGCTCCGGATATTTCAATGAAATTCCTTGAATTATCCAATTGCGGGAAGATTATAACATCATTGTTTTTTAGATAAGGGTTATTTGCAAAGTCGCCGGTAAGTCTGAATTTTGCGAGGTCAATTTTAATTTCCGTACCGTCAAATCTTCGTAAAGTTATATCTCTTTCAGGATAAGCCAATTCTTCCAAACCTTTCAAATCCTGAGTTGCAGTTAACTGAGCAATTTTGATTTCGTTGTACATTCTGGTAACAAGCTGGTCAACTCTTTCAGTAGCCGATGCATGGAAACTGCCTGTTACAGGGAAATTTCCGCCGACAGTAACACTGATAATATTTAATGCCATCATATCGGAAGAAGAAGAGCTGCCGGAGCGGTCGCCGAATTGGGCAAAGAGATTAAGATTAAGAATAAGATTAAGAATAAGAAAGGATAATAGTCTTTTTTTCATAGTTTACAATAACTTTTTATTTTTTGTGTGTTAATTTAGTAAATTTTCTAAATCTAGTTGATCTTTTATTTTAAAGTATAACCACAAATTATCTTATCAAACCGTTGAAACGGTTATTAATATTTAGTTTTACCACTTAACCAATGGTTTCTGACAGAGCCGGACAGGGAAACCATTGGTTACTTTGAACTTGGTTAATATTAAGCCGGAGATAAGTTGTTAAACCTCATAGTGAAAAAAAAACAATAGTTTATAAATAATTGTCCCGACTTTTAAGTCGGGTTTAAAATATATAAAATGAAAAAGCAGGGTTTTAACCCCCAAAAAAGATACCTTTGGACTAAAGTCCATGAAATAAACTGTATTATTTAACCGCGAGATAAATCTCGCGGCAATTTAGTAAAAACATTCCTTAAGTTGACTCTTATTGTCAAAGTCGGACAAGTTAAAGGGGACTTTCTTACTGCTAATACATTACCAGATTTTAGTTTCCTCTTTCAAAAATAATCTTTTGCCGTAAAACCTTCCCAAAAATACCACTTCTGCCTAACATTACCTTCTTGCTTTAACTAAACCCTATAGATTAAAATTATATTTTATCTATTCTTTATTCAAAATACTTTCTACTTGTTTTTTAAGTTCGGGTAATTTATTCACAATAACATCCCAAAGTAATTCATAGTCAACATTAAAATAATGATGAATAATCTTATCTCGCATTCCTGAAATTTTCTTCCATTCAATTTCCCGATGTGTTTTTCGGAATTCGGGAGTTAAATTTTTAACAGCTTCACCAATAATCTCCAGACTTCGGGAGAATGCTCTTGTGTACATCTCATTTTCAATAAAAGAATTATAATCAAGTTTTTCTGAGGTCTTTGATAAAAATATTATTTCATCAAGTATATGTTTTAAATAAACCTCGTTAAGCTTCATACCATCTCACTTCATTATTAATGTATGGAAGCATATAAGGGCTAATACCTTTTTCTGTTAGCAGATCAACTTTTCTATTAAATATCTTTTCTAATTCAAAAACAAGATTTATGAAGTTGTCAAATGACTTTTCCTCGAAATCTACCAGAAAATCAATATCACTTTTTTTGGTTTCTTCTTTTCTAATAAAAGAACCAAATAAGCCTATTTTCCTTACACTATATTTCTTAAGCAAATATTGGTTAGTTTGCAAAATCTCAAAAATATCATTTGATGATAAATCTTTATTCATATAACCTGAATATAATTAGCAAAATCTTTACAAATATGATACTCAATCTTACCTGATGACCAGATTTAATTCAAGAAAACATAATCTTTTAATATCTTAATCCAAACATATTATATTAACTTTGTTTACTGTTTTATTGCTTTTAATTCTTACTCTTACTCTTTCTTCTTACTCTTGCTTACCTGTTCATATAAAGATTATTATAATATTTCACATACTCGCCGGAAATTATTCTTTCCCACCAGTTACGGTTTTGTTTGTACCAATTAATCGTGTTTTCAATCGCCTGTTCAAATTCAAACTCCGGTTTCCAGCCAAGCTCAGTCTGTATTTTAGATGAATCAATTGCATAGCGCCTGTCGTGTCCGGGTCTGTCTTTTACGTATTCAATCAGACTTTCATCTTTCCCCACTGCCTTTAAAAGCAGTTTTACGATATCAATATTTTTCATTTCGCGGCTGGCGCCAATGTTATAAACTTCGCCGGTTCTGCCTTTTTCGAATACAAGATTTATAGCTTTGTTGTGGTCAATTACATAAATCCAGTCGCGCACGTTTAAGCCATCACCGTAAACCGGGAGTTTTTTATCGTGCATCGCGTTTATCGTCATCAGCGGAATAAGTTTTTCGGGAAACTGCAGCGGGCCGTAATTATTTGAACATCTGGTTGTAACAACAGGCATTCCGTAAGTATGATAAAACGCGTTTACCATCATATCGGCAGCGGCTTTGCTTGATGAATAAGGGCTGTTAGGTGAAAGAGGTGTATTTTCCGTAAACAAGCCTTCCGCTCCCAGACTTCCGTAAACTTCATCAGTTGAAACCTGCAAAAACTTTTCTACATTGTATCTGCGGGCAGTTTCGAGCAGTACATTCGTTCCTATTACGTTTGTCTGATAAAAGATTTCCGAACCGAGAATGCTTCTATCCACGTGCGATTCTGCAGCAAAGTTTATTACATACTTGATTGAATACTTCTGGAAAATATAATCAACCAGTTCACGATTGCAGATATCGCCTTTTACAAATCTGTAATTTTTATTGTTTTCAATTCCTTTCAGATTTTCAAGATTTCCGGCATATGTCAGTTTATCGAGATTAACAATAAAATAATCATCGCGTTCATTAAGAATGTGGTTAAGGTAATTGCTTCCGATAAAGCCTGCGCCGCCTGTTAATAGAATATGTTTCATTTATATTTTTAAGTCCTAAGTTTTAAGTTCTAAGTTTATAATCCTTTTACACTTTCCTGCCTGGTAATCAATTACATTGAAAACCTCATACAAGACTTCTTACTCTTGATTCTTACTCTTTTTAGTACGTTACCAGTCCAATAAATATCCCAGTCTGAACATAAAATCCGTTTCCATTCAAATCCGATGGAACGCCTGAAATGCTTAAACCGTTATCAACTTCCCAATTGTCGCCAATTGCAAACTGGTATCCTGTTCCAACTCTGAAAAACAGAAAACGATTAATTGGAATATCGACATTAAGAGTAGGAGTTAGCGTAAGAAAGCTGACTGACAATTTTTTATTTATATTATTTGTTCCGTTTTGAACATCAGTAAATAATGTGTTCCAGTCGTAATTTCCGCTGTTTCTGTAAAGATCAATTTCAATAGATCCGCCGCCTATAACGGTACCTACTGATACACCGAAACCGTCGAAATAAGGCAATGTATATTCAACTGAAAATCCAAGATTAGAAATGCTATATTGGACTTCATTGGAAATGCCGTTTATTTTATTCGATTCGCTGGTATTTCCGCCATAACCGAATGCCCCGACACGTACATTTTTCAGAAGAAAATAGAGATAACCTGCCCCGCCGGATGTATATATCGGTTTAGCGGATATTTTAGGAAAACCGATTGACTCAAGCTTTGTGTTTAAGGGAGAATAGTTGGGAAAAATAAAAGTCGGAGTAAAACCTATTCCGCCGCCAAAACGGGCAATATGCCCGACTTCGGGAGCATCTTGCGCTTTAATTAAAACTGCAAACAAAAATAAAAAGAATACTATTGATTTAAATTTCATTTGTAAGATTATAATTTCAAAGTGCTAAATCTAAATATTTTTGGAATTAAAAAAAAGCACATATCGTTTTATTTGGATTACAAGAAGGATTTGATCCTTTTTTAGTTAAACTCTTAATACAAAAATAGAAACACAGGGCAACTGTAAACAATAATTATTCATTCTTACTTCTTAATTATTAATTAAAAAAAGGCTTTTTGGTCTCTATAAACGGTTTGCCAAGTTAACCGCTTGTCTACCACAACAAGTAGAAACCAAAAGCCTTTAGTAATGAATAGTTAATAATTAAGAGTTAAGAATTATTTGATTTAAGTGTTTTCAGTATTGACACTAGTAGTTTCAATAATTCTTCGCAATCATTATTTAAGCTTTCAAATTCGGCGTTTGAAATATCGCCGCTTTCTTTAAATAATTTAATCCAATATTCTGTTTCCTTTGCTTCTTTCAAAGCAATTTGTAATTTACTAATAAACTCCTTTTTCGATATTGAACATTGTGCTTCCGAAACATTTGCACCTATTGATGTTCCTGATCTTAAAAGTTGATTTATTAATGATAAAACAACATTGTTTTTCTGCGCTTGGAATTTATAAAACTTAACAATTCGAACCGAAAAACTGAAGCTCTTTTCAAGCAAAGTGTTACCATACTTTATATTTTGCTCTTTCACGAACATCATTTCCATAAAAAAAATCCCACAGCGGAGCTGTGAACAATAATTATTAATTATTAACTTTTAATTCTTCATTATCCCTCAGTCCATCATCATTCTTAAAAAAGAAGAGCTGTCTTCGTCCTGTTTCTCTTCATCTTCTGAAAGATCATTTTTTTGTTCGAATAAAGAGGTTTGAGTTTTATCAATTTTATAACCGCTTTGCGGAACAAAATCTTTGTTAGCAAAAGAAGAATTTGTGCTTTTCACGCGGAATATTGTTGGAATTTCCAGATTATTCATTTCTTCTTCCGATACAGTTTTGTTTGTAAGACCATACCCCGAAAAGAATGATTCCTTAGGTTTTTCTTCTTTTCTTTCGGCAAAATTCCGTAATGTGCTTGATGCCTGAGCTGTATCGAAACCAGTAGCAATAACTGTATAGGAAACGTATTCGTTCATTTCCTCTTTATTTACCCAGCCGAAAATTACGTTTGCTTCTTCACCGGCTGCATCGTAAATAACTTTATTTCCTTCGTCAATTTCCTGCATTGTAAGGTTATTTGAACCTGTTACATTGAGGAGTATGTTTTTTGCGCCTTTTATGCTTACACCTTCGAGCAACGGAGATGAAATAGCTTTTTGAGCAGCTTCTACCGCGCGGTTTTCCCCTGAAGCAGTTCCGCATCCCATTAAGGCTTCGCCGCTTTCGTTCATAACTGAACGCACGTCTGCAAAATCGACGTTGATAATTCCGGGAATAGTAATTATATCTGCAATTCCGCGAGTTGCTTCATAAAGCACTTCATTAGGTTTATCGAAAGCTGTTGCAGCTGCAATCGATTTATCGAGAATGTTTAATAATCTTTCGTTAGGAATAATTATCAAACTGTCAACATACTGGCGCAATTCCTGAATCCCTTTTTCGGCATTCATCATTCTCTTTTTCCCTTCCCATCGGAACGGCTTTGTTACAATACCTATTACCAAGGCACCCAGACTTTGAGCTACAGAAGCAATTAATGGAGCTGCACCTGTTCCGGTTCCGCCGCCCATTCCTGCAGTTATAAAAACCATATCACTTCCTTCAAGAATTTTTGTAAGAAGTTCTCTGTCTTCTTCAGCGGCTTTTTTGCCTACGTTGGGATCGGCTCCTGCTCCTAAACCTTTTGTTAAATTCTTTCCTATCTGAACTCTGTGCGGCGTATCCATCTTGGCAAGAACCTGAGCATCTGTGTTTACTGCAATGTAATCCACATCTGTCAGTCCTCTTTTCATCATACTTTCGATAGCGTTGCATCCGCCGCCGCCTACACCTACTACTTTTAATACAGCAGACATTTTTTCAGTTGTTTCTAATGTTGCGAATCTTGGCATTTTTTCCTCCTTGTTGTGGTAGTTTACAATTCGTCAAAAAATTCTTGTATTTTTTTGAAAAACTTATTTACGTTTAATTTCGATGTATCTTTTTTAATTCTTGCTTTTACGGTTTCGTCGCTTGTTGTTGTTCCAGGAACGCCTTTAATCAATCCAACAACTGTTGCGTATTCGGGACTGCTTAATTCATTCGACATTCCCGAGCCGACTTCCATAGGCACACCAATCCGGGCAGGCATTCCAAATACTTCTTCTGCAAGTTCGGTGCAACCGCGTAAAAGAGAGCCGCCTCCGGTAAGCACTATTCCTGCTTTTATTTTTTGCTTAAAACCCGTATGACGCAAATCGTTATCGATAAGTGTAAACAGTTCTTTCATTCTTACATGAATGATTTGTGTTAACAGACTTATCGGTATTTTTACATTTCCGCGCGCGCCTACTCCTTTTATGTAAATATCTTCATCTTTTATTATTGATGATTCCGTTGCATATCCGTATTCTTTTTTTAATTTTTCCGCTTCGGCTGTTACTATTCCAAGAGATTCGCGGATATCATTTGTAACCTGATTTCCGGCAACGCCTATCACTTTTGTATGTTTTATGCTTTTATCGTGAAATACGGCAATATCTGTTGTGCCGCCGCCAATATCAATAAGTGCAACCCCGAGATCGGTTTCGCTTTCTTCGAGGACGGACATACTGGATGCAATCGGCTGCAGGATGTAATCTTTTACTGTAAAACCCGCACGTTCAACCGATTTTTTAATATTCTGGATTGCAGGAATTGAAGCAAGCACAACGTGATTTAAGGCTTCGAGCCTGGTTCCGCACATACCTATCGGATTTTCAATTCCTCCCTGATAATCCACAAAGTATTCTTCAGGTATAATGTGAAGAATCTGCCTGTCCGATGGGATCCTTATTGTTTTAACGTCGGCTTTCAATCTTTCAATATCTTCCTGCGCAATTTCTTTTTCGGGACTGCTTATTGTAACGTAATTCCTGTGCCGGAGACTGGTAATATGCTCGCCTGCAACTCCAACATTTAATTCTTTTACAATTATTCCGGCGCGGTTAGAGGCTATTTCCATTGCCTGTTTAATTGCTTCCGAAGTCTTCTGAATATTTGCAACCAATCCTCTGTTCAACCCTTCGGAAGGCGCTGCGCAAAATCCCAGTATATTAATTTCATCGCCGGAAACCTCTGCTATTGCTGCTCCAACTTTAGTAGTACCAAGATCAAGTCCGGCAATTATATTTTTTTTCATATTCCGGTTTCCCCGTTTATATCATCCAAAAATCCTATATAAAGATGTTTATCGAATCTTAGATCTATATAATCAACTGCTTTATTTAGTTCCTTTCCTTTAAGATGATTCCAGAATTTAGAGAAATAAGCCATTTTTCTGATTTCATTATTTCTGCCCAAAACTACCGGGTAATCTATTCCAACCATTCGTACAACAATATCTTTCCCTTTACGAAGATCAATTTCGGAAACGCTTTTCTGCATTTCTTTTCCTAAAAGTTTTGTTGTTTCAATAATTTTAAAAGCTGTTTTAACATCATCATTTTTAAGCATATAACCGAAGTTTTTAATTTTTTCCTGATTTGCCGGATTGCTTATTACCGGACAATTAATTTCTTTTGATAAACTTAAAAGCGGTAAAGCTTCGTATCTGTCGGAAATTAAATATTGCTTTTCGCTGCAGTTTAAAAATGCGGTTATCTTTTTTTCGTACACATTTATTTCAGCTTTTCCGTCATTCCACAATTTTACGTTTGCTTTGCGGATGTAAGGATGTTTTTCCAGTCTGTCTTTGATTATTGCAGCATTTAAATTGCTGAAATCATTTACTGTATCGAGCCGTGCGAATGAAAGATAATCTTCATTAGATAAATATACTCCGCCCGATAAATCAATTTTATTAATTGTGATATTCTGGCGTACTTGCAGAACAATTGCAAGATACAGGACAAATGCAAGTAAAAGCAGAAAAATTATTATTCCCAAATAATCATTTGCTTTAGGCATTTTCCGTTCCTTTTTTTGTTTTTAAAAGTTCAATGAATTTTTCGCCGTATTTCCAAATATCTCCGGCACCCATTGTTACAATTATATCGTCATTTTTATATAAACTCATCAACAGTTCGGGTATCTTATTTTTATCAGCTTCGTAAATAACATTTTTATGCCCGAAACTTTTTGCTGCATTTGCAATCAATTCACCTGATACACCGTCTATCGGATTTTCGCGTGCAGGATAAACATCTGTGCAGATAAAAATATCTGTATCCAGAAACGAGCGTCCGAATTCAGCATAAAAATCTCTTGTCCGGCTGAACAAATGCGGCTGGAAAACTGCAATCAGTCTGTTTTTAAATCCATCTCTTATTGCTTTAAGCGTAGCATTTGTTTCTGTAGGATGATGTCCGTAGTCATCCAGTACAATAATTTCGTCGTTATATTTAGTTTCGAATCTGCGGTAAACCCCGGTGAATTTTTCGAGCGCTTTTTTGATAATCTGGAAATCAACTCCAAGCTGTGCTGCAATGGTTACGGCAACAAGCGAATTTTTAACGTAATGAACACCCGGAACATTCATACGTATTCTGCCAAGTTCTTTTCCGAAATAGACAACTGTATATGTGCTGTGATATCCTTCGGTTACAATATCCACTGCTCTTACGTCTGACTGCGAAGTTGTGCCGTATGTAATTACTTTTCTTTCAATTTCGGGCATTATATCCTGAAGAGCGGGCTCATCCAGGCAAAGCACAACAAATCCGTAAAACGGCACTTTATTTGCGAACTGAATAAAAGCCGATTTTATATCTTCAAGGTCTTTATAAGTATCGAGATGTTCTTTTTCCAATGTTGTAAGCGCGGCAATACTCGGAGTTAATTTTAGGAAAGTTCTGTCAAACTCATCAGCTTCAACAACAATATATTCGCTGTTTCCTAAACGCGCATTAGTTCCGCCAAGTCCGCTCAGTTTGCCGCCGACAATTATTGTAGGATCAATTCCTGCTTCCGTTAAAACCAGACCGACCATCGAAGTTGTTGTTGTTTTTCCGTGAGTTCCGGCAATACCGATTCCGTATTTTAAGCGCATACATTCGGCAAGCATTTCACTTCTTTTAATTACCGGAATTTTCTTTTCTATTGCAGCTTTAACTTCGGGATTTTCCGTATTTACAGCCGATGAATAAACCAATACATCGGCATTTTTTACGTTTTCGGCTGTATGTCCTTTGTAAATTTCTATTCCTAAACTTTGCAGTCTTTCAGTTGTTTCGGAAAACGACATATCGGAACCGGAAATATTAAACCCCTGATTTAACAAGATTTCAGCAATCCCGCTCATCCCTATTCCGCCTATTCCTACAAAATGTATTTTTTTTATCGTTTTATGTATCATCATTTCCTCAGATTTAACTCTGTCATTTTAATTGCTCTTTCTGCAATTTCCCGCGCTGCATCCGGTTTCGAAAACTTTTTTATATTCTCCGAAAGTTTCTGCATAACTGCTTCGTTACTCAAAAGATTTATTGCTGTACCGCTCATTTTTTTTAAAAGATCTTTATCTTCAATCAGTATTGCCGCATCTTTATCTGTAAGCGATTTTGCGTTTTTATACTGATGATTTGCTGCAACATTTGTTGAAGGAACAAAAATTACCGGCAGACCTAAAAATGCAGTTTCAGCAATGGTTGTTGCTCCTGCACGGGCTAAAACCGCGTCTGCTGCCGAGTAAACCAATCCCATATCTTCAATAAACGATTTTATAATTATATTTTCATTCGCAAGATTCTTGTACTTTTCGTAATAATTTTTGCCTGTCTGCCATATTATTTGAATATTATTTTCGGACAATGTTTTTAAGTTTGCTGCAACAGCCTCATTTATAGAAGCTGCTCCGAGACTTCCTCCTAATACCAGCAGAACTTTTTTATCAGGAGATAATTTTAAATTATTTTTTGCTTTGATTTTATCCGACAGTTTTATGTTTATTCTTACCGGATTTCCAGTAAGTATTAATTTTTCTTCATTCCGAAAATATTGCTTCGAATCTTCGAAACTTATATGTATTTCATCTGCTTTCTTTTCGAGCATTCTGTTTGTTATACCAGGGTAGCTGTTTTGTTCAAGAAGAATAACCTTTGCTCCCATTACAGAAGCACCCCATATTACGGGACCCGATACATAAGCTCCAGCTCCTATAGCTACAGCCGGTTTGAATCTTATATTTATTATCAATGCCTGAACAAAACCAGTAAATAATTTTATCGGGAATAGAATATTTTTAATATTTAATCTGCGTGAAAAACCGCTTATCCAGATTGTCTTAAATTTATAACCTGCAGCCGGAACAACTTTTGCTTCGAGCTTATCTTTTGTTCCTACAAATAATATTTCGGCATCCGGCATTTGCATTTTGATATTTTCTGCAACTGCAATTGCAGGATATAAATGTCCGCCCGTACCGCCGGCTGCAAATATGAATTTTTTATTATTCATCTATCACCACCGCAGTTTCGCTTTGCTGCACTCTCGATTGCTTTGCAATATTCAGAATAATTCCTACAGAAGCGCATAAAAATGTAATTGATGTTCCGCCGTAACTTATAAAAGGGAGTGTTATACCGGTTGTAGGCAGCATACCTATTACAACACCGGCATTTATAAAAGCGCTGATAATAATATTAAACGCCAAGCCGAATGCCAGTAATTGTCCATAATCGTCAACAGCTTTTTTCGCAATTACAATACCGATAAAAAATATTGTGAGATAAACTAGCAAAACCCCGAATGCGCCTGCAAATCCTAATTCTTCACCGAGAATTGAAAAGATAAAATCGCCATAGGCTTCCGGCAGGAATAAATCCGATTGGCGGCTGTGCCCTACGCCTAATCCTGATAAACCGCCGCTTCCCAAAGCAATTTTTGCCTGAGCAACCTGAATATTTATTTCGCCTTCACCAAACAAACTGTTCAAATAAGTTAATATTCTTCCTCGTGAATGAGGAAAAATCATCATAGCCGAACCGCCGAAAAGAGCTGCCACTCCCAAAGTTCCGAAAATATGTTTTATTCTTGCACCGCTTACAAAAAGCACTGTAAATGAAGTTACAACTATAACAATGCTTGTACTTAAATTAGGCTGAACCAAAACTAACCCTGCTACCATAAAAATCCATATCACGGGATATTTAAAACCCTGATTAAAATCTTTAATAAGTTCGCCTTTTTTTACAATTAAATTTGCCAAATGCATCATTAAAATTATTTTGGCAATTTCGGAGGGCTGTATTGTAAAAAGATAAAGATTAATCCAGCGTCCGGCTCCTTTAACTTTTGCTGCCATCAGGAATGTAAAAAATAAAGCAACAATAATAATAATTGTTAGTTTTTTACTGTATATCTGATATTTTTGATAAGGGATTTTTGCAAAAACTATCATAGCTGCAACCGCAATAAAAACCTTTACCAAATGATTATTAAACAAACTTGCAAAGCTGTCGAATTTTAATGCGCTGTACGTACTGCTTGCACTTAATACCAGAATCAATCCCAGCGTAATAAGCGCGGCAACCAGACTAAGCAATATTTTTGATGCATTTTTAATCATTAAATATTCTTCACATAATCTTTAAATTGTTTACCGCGGTCTTCGTAACTTTTAAACATATCGAAACTTGCGCACGCAGGCGACAAAAGCAGCACTTCCTCTTTTTGAGCTTCGGCAAGCGAACTGTCCACGCACTCGCCCAGAGAATTTTTAATCTCTACCGGCACAATGTTTTCAAAGTAATTTTTTACTTTTTCGGCCGAAGAACCTATTGCATATATTTTTTTTACTCTTTGTTTTACTTCTTCCTCAATTTGCTTATAATCGTTTCCTTTATCCTTTCCTCCGAGAATAAGAAATAAAGGTTCGTTAAAACTGCGTAAAGCATACCAAACAGAATCTACGTTAGTAGCTTTTGAATCGTTTATGAACTTAATCCCGTTAATTTCACGTACAAATTCAAGTCTGTGTTCAACTCCCGGAAAACTCTTAAAGGATGCAATAATTCCGTCATTTTTGCATCCGGCAATTTTTGCAATGGCAAGAACTGCCAGTGCATTTGCAAGATTGTGTTCTCCTTTAATGCTCAAATCGCCGCAATTCATAATTTCTTCGGCTTTACCGTTTTCAGAAAAAAAGATTTTAGAATTTTCTGTAAAAGCACCGTTAAAAACTTTATTTTTAATTGAAAATGAATATCTCTTAACTGAATTATTATTTAATTCTAGTGTTCCTTTATCGTCTGCATTAAAAATATAATAATCAGTATTATTCTGATTTTCCCCGATTTTCATTTTTGATGCAGCATACTTTTTAACATCGTGTTCATATCGATCAAGATGATCGGGAGTGATGTTAAGAATAACCGAAACAAAAGGTCTGAAATCTTTAATAAAATCAAGTTGGAAACTAGATATTTCAACAACAGCAAAATCATTTTCACCGAATGAATCGGCAACTTCCGAAAAAGCTAATCCGATATTTCCTGCAGCGATTGTGTTTTTGCCACATTTGTTAAATGTATATTCGCAAAGACTTGTTGTTGTTGTTTTTCCGTTTGTACCAGTAATTCCTATTATTTTTCCTTTGCAGAACCAGGAAGCAAACTCAAGTTCAGAGATAATTTCAATATTTAGCGAAACAGCTTCCTGCAAAACTTCCGAATCTGTTGGAACACCCGGGCTGGTTACAATTAAATCGCAATCAAAAACCCGCTTGCTGTGCCCGCCGCATTCAAATTCAATTAAATTATCCCTTAGGACTTTTACGTTTTCCTGTATTTTTTCTTCAGGCGAAAGATCGCTTACAAACGGAAATGCACCGAATTTTTTTGCAAGTTTTGCTGCTCCTATTCCGCTTCTTACAGCGCCAAGAATTGTTATTTTTTTACCTTTAATATTCAATTATCTCACCTTAAACGAAGCCAGACTTAAAATTGCCAGAATAAAAGTTATTATATAAAATCTTACTACTATCTTTGGTTCTGCCCATCCTAATAATTCAAAATGATGATGAATAGGAGCCATTTTAAAAACTCTTTTTCCTTCGCCGTATTTTTTCTTTGTGTATTTAAAGTAAAGTCTTTGAATAATTACTGATACTGTTTCCAAGAAAAAGATTCCGCCAAGTATTGGGATGAGGAGTTCTTTTTTAATTAAAATTGCAATTATTCCGAAAGCTCCGCCTAAAGCTAACGAGCCGGTATCACCCATAAAAACCTGGGCTGGATAAAAATTAAACCACATAAATCCGAGACTTGCACCTATTAAAGCAGCAATAAAAACTGTAAGTTCGCCCGAGCCTGGAAGATATATTATATTAAGATAATCGGAATAAATTGCATGACCGGTAACATAACTCATAACTCCCAGTGCAGCCATTACAATTACAATTGTACCGATTGCCAAACCATCTAATCCATCAGTTAAATTTACAGCATTCGATGTTGCAGTAATTATAAACACTACAGCAGGAATGTATAAATATGAGAAATCGAAGTTCATATTTTTGAAAAAAGGCAAAGTGGTTTCTGTAGCATAATTAGAAAATTCCGGCATAAAGTAAACAGCAGCACCAACTATCAAACCCACAAATATTTGCCCCATAAGTTTGTAACGCGCAATTAATCCTTTAGGCATTTTTGTAACTACTTTAAGATAATCATCTAAAAATCCCACACAGCCTAAAAATAATGTGCCGCCAAGAACAAGCTGAATATATGTGCTTCTTATATCTCCCCATAAAAGGACAGGAATAGTAACACATAATATTATAATTATTCCACCCATTGTGGGAGTTCCGGATTTTTTAAGATGACTCTGAGGACCATCCTCACGGACAGTCTGCCCAATCTGCTTTTTGCGTAAATAATCTATAATTTTATCACCGAGATAAAATGCAAGAACGAGGGCTGTAATTGCTGCCAATGCCGAGCGGAAAGTAATATATTTAAAGAGATTAAATCCCGGAGGTGCAAAACTCGAATTAATAAATTCTAAGAAATAATAAATCATCAGATATATCTCTCCTTTAATAAATCGGCAAATTCCTCCATTTTCATTCCGCGCGAGCCTTTAAACAACACTGCAGAATTTTTGAAATCGTAATTTCTTAAATATTTTAACAGCGAATCTCTGTCGGCAAAATGCTGTTTTTCTAATTGTGCTGATTTTAATTTTTCCGATAAGAATTTCATATTTTCACCAATTGATAAAAATATATTTATCCTGGATTTAACTATATTTTCTGCAAGTCCGATATGAAGATTCTTTGCATCTTTACCCAACTCAAACATATCGCCGGCAACAAATATTTTTTTAGGGTATTTTGTTATTTTTTTCATCAATTCCAAAGCTGAACGCATTGAATCGGGATTTGAATTATATGTATCATCAATAATCATCAAATCCCGTTTTTTTGTAACATTTAATCTCTTATATACAGCTTTAAGTTTTTTCGTACCGGATAATATTTCTTCTTTCGATAATCCCATTTTCAAAGCTACAGTGACTGCAGCAAGATAATTTTTAGCATTCGACTCACCGTAAAGAGGAAGTACGGTCTCTATTCTGATTTTACCTTTCAAAATTTCTATCTTTGTTTTCCCGTCATCTGTAAATCCGGTAATTTTCCCTTTTATTTCCGAATCATTTCCGAATGAATAAGTTGTACGGTTTTTATAATCGGTATTATAGTTTATCAGAAACGGATCATCGTTGTTAATTAATATTTTGCCTTTATTTTTAACAGTTTCATCAAGCAAAGCAGATTTTTCTTCAAAAACGCCTTTTCTGTTTTGTAAAAATTCAAGATGCGAATCCCCGATATTTGTTACAAGAGCTACATCCGGAAGTGCAATTTCGGCGGTATATTTTGTTTCACCGAAATGATTGGTTCCATGCTCCAGAACAATAATTTCGTGTTTCTTTTCGGCGCTTAAAATTGTTAGCGGTACCCCTAAATGATTATTATTGTTGGCCTCGGTTTTAAGTACTTTATATTTTTCTGAAAGCAGTGTAGCAATCATTTCTTTGGTTGTAGTTTTTCCGTTGCTTCCGGTAAGCGAAATTATTTTTACATTAAGTTTTTTGCGCCAAGCATTTGCTAAATATCCGTAAGCCTTAACCGTATCGGGAACGGTTATAACAGTAACATCTGTATCGCCGCATTTATCAAGTTTGTTTTCATTTATTAAAATTGCCGATGCACCGTTTTCTATAGCAGAAGTAATAAATTCGTGTCCGTCAAATTTTTCGCCTTCAATCGCTACAAACATCGAGCCTTTTTCTACAATCCGCGAGTCTGTAATAATTTCCTTCACAGGCTTATAGCCGTCCGGATTGTATATTACCGATTCCGGCAAATCAAATAAATCCTGAATATTTATTGCTGGTTTAGCCATTCTTTAAGATATTTCCCTGCTGTTTCTTTGTCCGAAAAAAAACTTCTTATTCCATTTATTTCCTGATAATTTTCGTGACCTTTCCCGGCAATTAAAATTACTGCCTCGCTTTTTGAATTGAAGATTGCCGTTTTAATTGCAATTTCCCTGTTTACAATCACTTCGTAATTATCAGTTTTAATACCTGCTTTAATTTCGTCTATTATTGAATATGGTTCCTCTGTGCGCGGGTTATCGCTGGTAACAATTGCATAATCGCTCAATCTTGTTGCAATTTCACCCATAACCGGTCTTTTTGTTCTGTCCCTGTCGCCGCCGCAGCCGAATACTGTAACAATCTGTCTGCTATCTTTATTAATAATGCGTATTGAATTTAGAACTTGCTCCAGACTGTCAGCTGTATGCGAATAATCGACAATTGCAGTTTTACTTCCTGAATTTATAACTTCAAAACGTCCGGGAACAGATTCCAAAGCAGCTATCCCTTCAATTATTAGTTTTTCCGTTAGCCCTTCTTGAAAGCCGATTGCAGCAGAAACCGAACTGTTATAAGCGTTAAACATTCCTGCGAGATTTGTTCTTATACAAAATTCTTTTGAATTATCAGTTTTAAGTATATACTCTGTACCCGAAAAATCAATTTCTATATTTTCAATTTTATAATCTGATTTTTCATTTTTTCCGTAAGAAACAATTTTTGCTTTCGAATCTTTTAATATTTCCACCCAGTGAGTATCATCGCAATTAGCAATAATTTTTGCCTCCGGCTTCAAACAATCAAAAAATCTCTTTTTTGCGATGAAATAATTCTTAAAAGTTTTATGGTAATCCATATGATCGGAAGTAATGTTTGTAAAAACCCCATAATCGAAATCCAATTCATCTGTCCGGAATAAATCAATAGCCACCGAAGATACTTCCATAACACAATATTTGCAGCCTTCGTCAAGCATCATTTTCATAAGCTGATTTATTTCGTTTGACTGCGGAGTTGTAAGCATTGTTTTAATTTTTCTATCGCCTACGATATTTTCTATTGTTCCTATAAGTCCGCATTTAAATCCTGCTGTTTCAAACATTTTTTTTAGAAAAAACGTGGTGCTTGTTTTCCCTTTTGTTCCGGTAACTCCTATTAATTTCAGTTTTTTTGAAGGATGTCCATAAAAGAAATCGGAAATAATCGCCATAGACTTCCGGCTGTTTTCAACTTTTATTTTGAAAATATTATTTTTCCTTAAGTACTCATCGATATCGTTTTCTGTTTCTTCAACTATAACAGCAGATGCGCCGTTATTTACCGCAGCCTCAATAAAATGATGACCATCAATTTTAAAACCTTTAATCGCAACAAAAAGAGAATTTTTTGTAACTTTTCTTGAATCGTATTCAATAGAATCTACAAAAATCCCTTCAGGGTTTCCTTCAAAATCATTAAAATTGCAATATTTTATAATTTCGCTAAGTTTCATTCAATTCAGCTTAATTGTGCTTGTTTTTTTATTTGATGAACATTCAAGCAGACAGACTTGCCCGGCATTTATTTTTTTACCCGGCTTGATGCTTTGCGCTGATATGTTTCCGCTGCCGGTTATTTTATATTTAATTCCAAGTCTGGTAAGCATTGATATTGCTTCGCGGACAGATTTGTTTTGCAAATCGGGCATATAACCCATCGATTTTAGATTATTATCCGTGTTTTCACTTTCATCGCTTTCTTCGGAATAATTGCTTGTTAACAGCATCGGAACTTCATTTTCTTCTTTTATATCAGCCATAAATTTGTCAAACATATCATTCCTCTTAATTTCTTTTGTGTTTTGAGGAACAAGGCTTTCATCTGCTTCAAGAATCCGCTGTGCCGTCATTTTAAATATCGGCGCTGCAACAGTGCCTCCGTATTTTCCATTCTGAGGTGAATTAACAAGGATGAAACACACAACCTTAGGATTTTCTGCCGGAAAAAATCCAATAAAAGAAGAGTTATAATGGCTTTTTGAGTATTTGTTATCAACCAGTTTCTGCGAAGTACCTGTTTTACCGCCAACAAGCACATTTTCCAGCCGAGCCATTTTTGCTGTACCTTTTTCAACAACATCTATCATAAAATCTTTAATAAGAGCCGAAGTCTCTTTTGAAATAACATTTCGTATCTTGAGCGGCGAATTTTCTTCGGAAATATTCCCGTAACTATTGCGTATTTCCTTTACCGCGTAAGGCTTATAAAGAGTTCCGCCGTTTACAAGAGCTGAAAAAGCTGCACACATTTGGATAGGCGTAACAGACACTTCATATCCGAAAGAGAGAAAATACTTTGAAATTTTTGAATAATTTGACGGCTTTTTCAAAAACCCGTCAGTTTCTCCTGGAAGATCTATATTAGTTGAATTACCGAATCCGAAATCACGAACATATTTATAAAGCGTATTGTCATCTATGCGGTCAACAAGTTTAACCATTCCTATATTGCTCGATTGCTCCATCACTTCACGAACGCTAAGCATACTGTGTTCGTGCGTATCTTTAATTTTCGCACCTTTTACTTTATATATACCGTTTTCGGTATTTATCATTTCTTTTTCTTTTGCCAGACCCTCATTTAAAATAGCCGACATTATAATTGCTTTAAAAGTTGATCCGGGCTCGTATGTATCGGTCAAAGCAATGTTCCGTCGTATTTCGTTGTTCACAGCATTGTAATTTGCCGGATTATAAAAAGGTGCAGAAGCTAAAGCCAATATCTCACCGCTGTTTGGATCCATTAAGATACCGATTGCAGATTTTCCGCCAAACTGTTCAAGTCCTTTTACCAGCGACTCCTCAAGAGCACTTTGATAAGTCCTGTTTATGGTTAAGACAAGAGTTGATCCGTTTTTTGCCGGCTGGGTTAAATTGTCCATTACTGAAACTGTTCTTCCGAGAACATCTCTTTCAAGAAGTCTTTTCCCTTCTTCTCCTTTAAGATAGGGTTCGTATCTGTTTTCTATTCCGTCTTTGCCTTTCCCTTCTGTATCCACATAGCCTAAAAGATGCGAAGCAAATTCCCCGTAAGGATAAAATCTTTTGGATTCTTCTTCCGAAAAAAGTCCTTCCGCAACAAATGATTTAAGTAAAGCTATATTTTCATCACTTACATTGCCTTCTATTTTTACATTCTTTTTACTTCGTTTTATAAGACTTTTATAATAGCTTTCCCTTTTCTTAAACACTTCCGCAAACTTTTTTACAATCCTGTCAATTCTGTCTTCATTCATCATTCGTACATCAACAAAATACGAAACACTTTTTTTTGAATAAGCAAGAATATCCCCGTTTCTGTCCATAACAGTTCCACGTACCGGAATTATGGTTTCAGTTTTATATTGCTGCCTTTCGGCAAGATACTTATACTTTTCGTGATCTTTTACCTGAATACGGAATAATCCTATTAATATCATCGCTAAAAAGATACACATCGAAAAGAAAACTAATATTGCTCGGGATTTATTCATATTTGTTATTTATTACTTCGGATATTTGATCAAGTTGTAATTTATCTATTTTAATTGTTTCAAATTTTTCAATGCTGCGCACCAATCCCAAATTGTTTTTTGCATACTCTGTAATTCTTTCCTCTGCTGTTAAAAGCTGTATCTGTACTTCTTTTTCGGAAAGAACGCTTTTTTTTGCCTGCAGCAATTCTTCTTTTTGAACTTTTTCTTTAACCAAAAGTTTAAGCTCGGCAACTAAATAAACATATATTATTGCAGCAACTGAAACAATCAATGCCAAAAAGAAACCTATTTTTGCCGGAGTATAATTCATATCTTAAATTCTCTCTGCGGCGCGTAATTTTGCACTTCGCGCTCTTTTATTCAGCTTTATTTCTTCTTCAGAAGGGATAACCGGCTTTTTTGTAAGAATTTTAAGCGAAGCTGTTTTACTGCACTGGCAAATAGGAAACGATGGCGGACAAATGCAAGTTAAAGCTTCGTTCTTAAAAAATTCTTTAACTTTCCTATCTTCTAAAGAATGATATGTGAGAATAACAAGTCTGCCTCCATTATTAAGCAAATCTGTCGCTTTTCCAAGAAACTCTTCCAATTCATCAAGTTCGTTATTAACATATATCCTTAAAGCCTGAAAAACTCGTGAAAGCGATTTTGCAACAATGTGTGCCGGAATCACTTTTTCTACAATTTCTTTTAGCTGACCGGTTGTTTTAATTGCTGCGTTTTTTCTGTAATCAACAATTTTTTCAGCAATCTGTCTCGATTTTTTTTCTTCGCCGAACTGATAAATAATATCGGCAATTTCTTCCTTACTGAAAGTATTTATAACTTCATCGGCAGAAATTCCGCTTGCTTTGTTCATACGCAAATCGAGTTTTGCATCTTCTCTGTAAGTAAACCCCGATTCTTTGTTATCGAGCTGAAAGGAAGAAACTCCGAGATCCGCAAAAATTCCGTCAAATCCTTCAATGAACTCTATTTTCGAAATTTTATCAATATCAGTGAACTTTGTATGATATAATTTCATTCTGTTATCAGCATCAAATTTAGCTTTGCAAAAATTAAAAGCATCGCTGTCTTTATCTGTTCCTACAAGAATCGCTTTTTTACTGAGTTTTGATAATATTTGAGAAGAATGACCACCGAAACCGATAGTTCCGTCGAAATAGACGCCAGATTTATTTGTAATCAGATACTCGAGACTCTCATTTAATAAAACCGGTATATGATGCTCCATTTCACTCCAATTTCATAACTTTTTGGGCAATATCGCCAAACGATTCCTGCTGCTCATCCAAGTATTTCTGATATATTTCTGGGTTCCAGAGCTCTATTCTGTTCATAGCGCCAAGTACAAAAACATCTTTTTTTATTCCTGCAAATTCAATAAGATTTTGAGGTACCAACAACCTCGCTTGAGCATCAAGCTGATCTTCCGATGCAAGCTGCAAAAACATTCTTAAAAACTTGGCGTTTTCCGGATCGAATGTGTTTAATTTCGCAAGTTTTCCTTCAACTAATTCTTTCCACTTATCCATGGGATAAATTTCAATGCATTGGCTTGCTCCTCTTGTCATAACAAAAGTATCATTTGCTTCGGGCTTTACGTATTTACGCAATTTAGCCGGAATGCTTATTCTGCCTTTTGAATCGATTGAATATGTAAAACTTCCTAAAAACATACATTCCCCACTTTTTGGGAAAATTAAACACTTTTTCCCACTTGCCACCAAAATAACTGTTTTTTTTGGGCAAAGTCAAGTATTTTCTGCAAATAAATTGTAATTTTCTGCAAGCATTCTTACGAATTTTTTTTAGGAATTGATTTTAAATGGATTTTTAAATTTAAGCGGGAATTTTTTGTGAGATTTTAAAATATTTGGAGCCATCTATCGGACTTGAACCGATGACCTGCTCATTACGAATGAGCTGCTCTACCAGCTGAGCTAAGATGGCTTCTAAAAGAACTATTTCAATTTCTTTTTATGTCTGTTCTTTCTCAGTCTTTTTTTACGTTTGTGCGTAGCCATTTTATGACGTTTTCTTTTTCTACCGCAAGGCATGCTGAAGTCCTCCCTACTTAATTATTTTATCTATTATCATATCTGTGAATTTATTTCTTTTTATCTTTCATTCCTTTATCAACTGCCAATTTGAAATCTTTCGAAAATTTGAATACAGGGACAAAATGTTCAGTTACATAAACTTTTTCGCCTGAACGGGGATTTCGTGCATAACGGGCGCTTTTCTTTTTAACTTTATAACTTCCAAAGCCTCTTATTTCAATGCCGTTACCTTCGCGTAAAGATTGGATTACAGTATTCAGAAAACCTTCAATAATTGCTTCTGTTTCAAGCTTTGTAAGTCCTGTTCCCGAGGCAACCTTCTCAACTATATCGGCTTTGGTCATTTCAGCACCCTGAATTGATTATAAATATTTTTTTCAAATAGCTTGTTAAGATATAAAAAATAATCTTAATTTCAAATTAAATGTTAACTCGCGGTTAAATAAAACATTGTTTTAATTGAAGTTACAGCAGTTTAACGCAATTTCTATCTTGAATTTTTCAAATATGATTTTTTAATTTTTCGAAATATACGTTCGCATTCGGCTGAAGTTTGCTGCTAAGTGTTACAGCTTTCTTAAGATCGGTATCTGCTTCAAGATATTTTCTTAAATAAAAATTAGAAATTCCACGAATGAGAAAAGCTTCGGCATAGTCCGGTTTTAATTGTATTACTTTGTTGGAATCCTCAACTGCCTCAGTATATTTTTCTAAATTTTTATAAGCATTAGCCCTTAAATACAAAGGTTTTATTTTTGTTGGTTTTAATGCGATGGCTTTCGTTAAATCGATACTTGCACTGTTAAAATCGGATTGTTTCATTTTTAGTAATGCCCGTTCAATATATGCATCATAATAATTCAAGTCAGTAAGTGCCCGGGTATAATCAACAAGCGCACCCTGATTATCGGCAAGTTTCTGTTTCGACCTTGCCCGATGGAAATATGCCTGATAACATTCGGGATTTTTAGCAATAATTGAGGAAAAATCTTCTAATGAACCGTGAATATCCTGTCCTTCGAATTTATAAATTCCCCTTTGAAGCAAAGCTTTTTCATAATCGGGTTTTATTTCAACAGCTTTATCCAGATATGAAAATGCTTTTGCATAATCTTTTAAAAGACCGTAAATATCACCTAATTCAAAAAAATATTCAGCATTATCTTTTTTCAGTTCTAATGCTTTCAAATAGTCCTTTTCTGCTCCTTCGTAATCAAACAGGTTTTTTCTCATTTTTCCGCTTAAAAAATAAAATTCGGAATTATCCGGTACCAAAGAGGTAAGTCTGCTGTAATCTTTTAGAGCTCCGTCAGGATCGTCATTCTCTTCTTTAATTTTTGCCCTCAGCAGCAACGCATCAATGTACGAAGGATCATTCTTAAGCGCATTGTTTAAAAATAATATTGCTTCACTGTAATTTTTATCGGCATATAAAATATCGGCTAAGTGATAAAAAGCTAATGAGAAACCTGGAAAAAGTTCAACAGCCTTTTGAAGATCTTCAATAGCCTTTTTTTTATCGCCGTTTATTTTACGTGCAATTCCTCTGAAACAAAAACCTCTTGAATTTGCCGGATCATTTTCAATTGCTTTATTAAATTCCAAAACAGCTTTTTTGTTTTCATTCTGTGCAAGATAGGTATTTCCGCATAAAATGTAAGCTTCTGTTTTATCAGGTTTTTGCTCCACGGATTTTGCGCAATTTTCAATAACCAAGTCGGGTTTTCGCATTTTTTCGTATGCAAGCGCCTTAAGAAAATACCCTTCAGCCAAGCAGTTGGCGTTACCGGAATTCAATTCCATAAATTCGCCTGTAAAATCGATTGCCTTCTGAAAACTGCCTTTTTCAAGATTGATTTGAGCAATAAAATATTTAGTGTTAGGGAAAGATTTTTCATCAAGTTCTGCTGCGGTTTTAAAATCTGGCAGAGCTTCATCATATTTTCCTGAATAAAAATAGGCAAGCGCTCGTCCGTAAAAAGACACAGAGTTTTTACCATCTGTTTCAATTACGCTGCTATAATCTGCTATTGCTCCTTCATAATCATGATTCTGGTATTTTTCGCGCGCCGAATCAATTATTGATTCTACGCCTTTGCCGGCAAACATTTTTGTAATAAAGTTCATAAAGCCACCTTTTACTAATGACTAATTATTAAACTGAATGTTTTTAATTAATTTTTTAGAACAATAAGGAGCTTTCCCCCCTCCAAGATATTTATGAAACCATTCGAGGTGTGCATTATAATATAACGGCATAGACTTTATATGACTTGGCCAGTGACCATCATTTTTAAATATGATAATCCGCGAATCAATTCCTAATTTCTGCAGCACCGTAAAATAGTTGATACTTTGAGTATATGGAACCCTGTAATCCTTTTCGCCTGTAATAATAAGGGTAGGCGTTTTGAAGTTTTCCGAAAATTCTGATGGTGAATACTGATTATAATTTTTAGAATTGTAAGGATTGCCTTTTAAGTCCCACTCCGGAAACCAAAGTTCTTCGGTTACTCCCCAAAAAGTTTCGAGATTAAATATTCCCATCATTGAAGCAAAGCACTTAAATCTGCCGGTTTTGCCTTGTAACCAGTTCACCATATAACCTCCGTAAGACCAGCCCATTGCTCCCATTCTGTCTTTATCTATAAACGGAAGATTTTCGAGAGAATCTGTAACTAACATAATATCATCGTAAACTTTTCCGCCCCAGTCTCCCGAAATAGCAGATGTATAATCCTGTCCGTAACCTGTTGAACCATGAGGATTTGGAAATGCTAAAATATAGCCTGCTCCAGGATAAACCTGCCAGTCTCCCCTGAACGAATTCATCCATTGATACTGAGGTCCGCCATGAATATTAAGTATTAAAGGATACTTTTTTTGAGAATTAAAATCGTGAGGTTTGATTAAAAACACGTGTACTGGTTTTCCTTCAGCACCTTTTATCCACATTTCTTCGGCAGGGCGGAAATCTGTTTTTTCGAGCAGATTTTTATTTATAAATGTCATCTGTTTAATTTCTTTACTCCGGAAATGCAGAGTATGAATTTCGTAAGGTTTATTAACTTTACTTGAAAGGAAGAATAAATTATCCTTCGAATCAGCAACAATTCCTGTGCAGACATTTTTTTCTG
>JAAYAN010000219.1 GCA_012719345.1 Ignavibacteria bacterium
AAGAGCATTCAATGTTGAATCTTCTTTGTGAATAATTGAAGTATCTGGGGAATAGAGTATCCTAAGATTATCTCTTTTACATATATAGTACAATATTTCTTCTTCAGAGAAGAGAAATGTTTCAGGAAATAATCCATTACTCCTTTTTATATAATCTTGACTAAAAATTAGACAACACCCGGATAATTTCACATTAGTTTGATCTGTTGAATAATTTAAGTATTTATCTGAAGAATTTGATATAAACGGTTTTGGGAAAAATTTTTTCTTCAGTTTTTCTGTAATCGAATCTATCATAAAATAGTTTAACCCAAGCAGAAACCTATGATGCCTAATCAGTTTAATTAATCTGGCTTTACTTTTAATAGTAAGCTCCCTTGGATTTTGATGCTTTTTGTCTGCTAAAGATACAACATCCGGACCCAAAACATCAAATTTAGAAATTTCATATTTCTTCAATACAATAGAAATAAAATCCGCATCTTCAATAATTGTATCATTATTAATAAGTGCTATAAAATTTGAATTTAATCTTTCCTTTGCATACTTAAATCCAACATTATTCCCTTTTGCAAATCCAAGATTTTCTGAATTTATTATTACAGTAATCTTTAAATTATCCTTGTAAAGAGTGCTTAATTTTTCGCCGGTTTTATTTGGGGATGCGTTGTCAACAATAATTATTTTGTAATCAGGATAGTCAATTTTTTCTAAAATTGACTCTACACATTCGATTGTATCATCAATCGTTAAATAATGCAATATTACAAATGTAAATTTGTACATTATGTTAAATACCTGCTACCAGCATAGTAACTTTTGAAGTCTGTAACAAATCCCATAATTCAATCGGCCACGGTTGATTTTCTCCTTTCAGTGCATCAAAGAGTTTAATCAATTCTTCCAAGTGACCTTTCTCACTTTTAGCAGTTTTGATCTCTTTAATATTTAAACCGTATCCTTTTAAGAAATTATAGTTATCAAGAATAATTGATTTACCATCAAAATGTATTTCCATATATTCCTTTGAAATATCCTTTGAGCCTGTTGAAAAATATGAAATTACAGCAATTGAACCGTCATTATATTTTAAAGTTATTACTTTATTATCTTCTATTTTATAATTATCTGTTCTTGGTGTAATATTTTCAGAATTAACAGAAGCTATTTCCGATCCAACTAAAGAGGTCATTAAATCAATAATATGACAAGTTTCACCGATAATTCTTCCTCCTTCATCAAACACCCAATGATCATCTTTAAGTTTCCCAGCATTCATTCTGTAGTTTATTATTAAAGGATTAACTCTTTTTTCAGTATGCCTTTTTATTTCTGTTATATATTTACTAAATCTTCTATTATATCCGACCATCAATAAAGGTTTCTTTTCATTTCCTTCAGAATAGAATTCTTCTATTTGCTTAATCTCTTCAGCCTTTATTGCAAGGGGTTTTTCTACAAAAACATTTTTTCCGGATTTTAAAGCTTTAATTACAAGTTCTCCATGGTTTTTGTGGCGTGTACAAATCATTACTAAATCTACCGACTTGTCATTTAAAATCACATTATAATCCCCGGTTATATAATTTGCTTTATACAATTCAGCAAAACCTTTGGCTTTATAGCCATTTTTACTCATTATTGCATGCAAAGTAAATTTATTTTTCAGCTTTAATAAGTTAGGAAGATGTATACTTTTTGCAAATTCTCCTACACCAACAAACCCGATATTTATTTTCTCTTTTGAAATTCCTGTATTGGTAACAATAATTTTTTCTTTTTCTTGTTTTATGCTTTTTATCAAGTTTGTATCGGGTAACCCGTAATCAAGAACTACACAAAGCGGCTTTGAATTAGAATTTTTGAATGAATTGAATGCTTGCTCTATCCTATCAGTACCCAAAACCTCCGTAACAAGTTTATCAACTTTAATATTTCCCTGCGAAAGCTGTCGCAAATATTCACGCATATTTCTGTTTTCTGTCCAACGTACATATGGATAAGGATAGTCAATACCTTTTTCTTCGTAATTTTTATCGTACCTTCCAGGTCCATAAGATGTTGAAATAAGAAAATCAATTTCCTTGGCATATATATCTTCCCGGTTTATCTGCATTCCCGAAACGCCAACCAGAACTACCTTACCTTTTCTTCTGCACATTTTAAAAGAATTTGAAATGGGTTGATTACTGGAAGTTGAAGCTGTAAAAATAACAGCATCAACACCAAATCCGTCCGACCAGTTTTCAATTATACTAACTGCATTTTCATCATCCGGATTCACTGAGATCTCAGCTCCTAAAATAATAGCTTGTTCCAGACGTTCTTTATCCAAGTCAACTGCTGCAACCCTGATTCCTGAATTTCTTAACAATTGGATTGTTAATAGTCCTATTAAACCAGCACCATAAACAACAGCAAGTTCTCCCATCTTCAAGTCAGCTCTTCTTACCCCTTGCAGTGAAATTGCTCCTATTGTTACAGTTGAAGCAGATATAAAATCTACATTTCCGGGAATTTTATTTATCAAATTTACAGGAACATCAACATATTCTGCATGGCAGGCATATCCGCCGCCAGCAGCAGTAACTTTGTCGCCAATTTCAAAACCAATGGTGCCCTTACCAATTCCTACAACAATACCGCTTAGTGAATAACCAGTTGCATTTCCAATTTCAGTTTCACTTTTATATTTTTTAATAAATACTTCAATTCCGTCATTTCTCATCCAGTCTAAAGCTTTCTTTATTTTTTCAGGTTGGTCCATTGCCTTTTTAATTAAAGATTTTCCTGAAGCAGCAACTCCAGACATCTCCGTACCCGGCGATATGCAACTATTAACAACCTTTATCAATAGTGAATTTTCAGACACGTTTGGGGCAGGCACTTCTTCTCCAATTACTTTTCCTTTTTTTACAATTGCCTGAATCATATAATTTTCTTCTTATTTTATTAGTGATTTATACAAATTGACTAAAATTTTGCTTGTATTCTGCCAGTTATATTTTGCAATTACAGCTTCTTTTCCTTTTTTACCCATAAGCTGCATTTTTAAGTTATCGCGATGCAAAGCAATTATTTTTTCAGCAAGATCATCACTATCCCCTGTTTTGTATATACTGCCGCACTCCTCTTGTTCAACAATTCTTTTTATAGGATTGCAGTTTGTAGCAACAACCGGTTTTTCAAACAGCATATACTGAAAAAGTTTGTGAGGGATAGTATTATCAGTATGTTTAGTTTTAAGATGCGGAATAATACAAATATCACTAGCATTAATATAGGCCGGAAGTTTTCCGTGAGGCTGCCATCCCTCGAATTTTATAAATTCACTTATTTCAAGTTCTCTGGACATCTTTTTTAATGATTCAATATTCTTGCCGCTTCCTACCAAAACAACTTTAAGATTACCAATTATATTTACAATTGAAGGAATAGCTTTAACAACAGACTCAAGTCCGCGGTGCAGATCGAATGCCCCAATATACGTAACAGTAAAATGTTTATTATCTTTTTGAATCTTGTGCAGCTCAAACATTTTAAGATATTCTTCAATGTTAACATAATTTGCAACTACACTGAATTTATTTCTATCCAATCCCAATGAAGAATAACGATCAACAGCTTCTTCAATTACTGTAACTATAAAATCCATTTTGCTTATCCATTCAACTTCTGTTCTCTCCCATTTAGGGATTGAGATTAAGTATTTACCCGGAAATGTATTGCTAAACTTATATTTTTTTAATCCTTCAACATAGTTTTCGTGCAAATCACCTATTATTGGAATATGTAATTTATACTTCTCTTTTACTTTTATTCCTGCTCCAAACATATAGAGATCGTGAATATGAAGGACATCAATCTTATATTTCTTTACAAATTCATTAATTCTTTTAGCCCACCATGCTGGGTAAATATTTAAAATAGTATTTGTAAGTGCACGAAACTTTTTAATAAAATACTTTTTTGCTTTTACTCTTACTATGGTAGAATTATTAAATTTCTCTTCAGTTTTTTCATGCCCATAACTCAAACACAATATAAAAACGCTAAATCCAGCTTTTTCCAGAGCCGATACTTCATTTTCAATACGAATATCTCCAATAAACTCATTATCCACAACCATTCCAATATTCATATATTTACTCCCTTAAATAAAACAAAGATCGGTATTTTATTAAAATTTTCTTTCAGCTTATCAAATTCTTTTACAGACAACACAAGAACGGATATTTTTCTTTGTATCAAATTTTCAGTTTTAGCTCTAACCCTTTCAAGCTCATTCTTATTAATATTGTCCGCAACAACAACAAGATCAATAAGACCGTTATCCTTGCCTTCAGCATAATCGCCTCTTATAAATGCAATTTGCAAATCTCCAAGCTTATTTATTATATCAGTTATTACTTTATCAATACCGGTTGATTTAAATACAATATTTCTGATGTCATTAAACATCGGATGTTCAGTATTGGCTTTATAAACTTTATTTCTGCCTTCACGATACGAGATAAGCATTCCCGCTTCGGAAAGTTTATTTAATTCGACCCTTATATTATTTGTCGATTCCCCGAACTCAGATGAAAGCTGCCTAAGATAACCAGTGGAAGATGAATTAAGAAAAAACTTTAATAAAAGTTTAATTCTTGCTTCTGATGTAATTAACGATTTTAACATTTAACGAGTAATTATTTTACTCGTTAAATGTAGTATTGAATTATTTAAAATGCAACACTATTTTATATTTCACAAACTTTGTTATTTTCAAACTTGTATTTCTTATTTGATTTTTCGCAGAAAGCAAGTCCGTCTTTATTAAAATTTAATCTTTTCCCTGCTTCGCTTACCCAGCCGATAATTTTTGCCGGCGAGCCGACAACCAGCGCAAAATCAGGAATATCCTTTGTAACAACTGCACCGGCGCCAACTAAAGCAGCTTTGCCGATAGTGTTCCCGCAAACTATCGTGCAGTTTGCCCCGAGCGAAGCACCTTCCTTAATTAAAGTTCTTACATAGAATTGCGAACCGACCTGCGGATATTTGCAGCGCGGTTCAAGTATGTTTGTAAAAACCATCGAAGGTCCGCAAAAAACATAGTCTTCCAGTTCAACGCCTTCGTAAATTGAAACATTGTTCTGAACTTTGCAAAAATTTCCGATTTTCACATTATTCCCGACATTAACATTTTGGCCGAACACACAATTTTTACCAATTCGTGTTCCGCTTTGAATGTGCGAAAAATGCCATATTTTTGTTCCTTCGCCAATTTCGCAGTTATCATCAACATAAGCCGATTCGTGCTTAAAGTAACTCATTTTGTATTCCCGCAATGTTCGTTAAAATAGGATGAAAATGATCGGGCTTTTCAACAACAATGGCAGAACGCATTTTTTGAACTGCTTCTATGGAAGGTCTTGCAGATTCAATTCCGAATCCCTTTCCCTGTAAAATGAGTTCATAAACCTTTTTATGAAGATCCGTAAATCCCTCAGTAAATTCAAGTTCTTCGCCGTCAGCAATTATCGAGCGGAAAGTAGATTTATTATTTTGAACTACTTCTTCAGGCAAATCATTGCGGTCAATTGAAAGGAACCATCGAACATTTGCATTTTCAAGTTCCAGAAATCCCGCCATTTTATTTGCAGCGTTAAGATGAACTTCAGATTTTTGAACCTTTCCGAAAAACCAGATAACCAAATCGAATAGATGAATACCGATGTTAGTTCCCACACCGCCCGATTTTTTAACATCTCCTTTCCATGAAAAATGATACCACGGACCGCGCGATGTAATATAAGTTAAAACTACATCTGCTTTTTTGCTTTTATCTCTCTTTTCAATTTTCTCCTTTAATGAAACTAATCCAGGGTGAACCCTTAACTGCAAAAGAGTAAATACTTTTTTCCCGGTTTCTTCTTCTAATTTCTGTAAAAGATCAAGATTCCAGGGATTAAGCACAATAGGTTTTTCGCAAATCGCATCTGCACCTATACGAAAAGCAAAACGGATATGAGCATCGTGAAGATGATTTGGCGAACAAATTGAAAGATAATCGAGTTTCTGCGGATACTTGCCTTGTCTTAATTTTTCGAGATGCCTGTCAAATCTTTCGAAGTCGCTAAAATAGCTTACTTCAGGGAAATATCGGTCTAATATTCCTACCGAATCGTTCGGATCGAGTGCGGCAATTAAATTGTTATTAGTTTCGTAAATTGCCTGCAAATGCCGCGGCGCAATATATCCGGCAACACCTGTAATTGCAAAATTTTTCATTTTTCTTCCTGATTTTTCTTGAAGATTTTATTTTTCAAAAATTCATTTTCAAAAAGTGCAAAGCCTATCATCATTAAAATGATTATAATATTTCCCGCCCAAGCCATTGTTATACCCGAATAATAAGTCGGCGGATTGAAATCCATTACAAGTCTGCCGTTTCCGGAAGGTATTACAAGTCCCCGCAAAATATGATTTACACAATGGACTTTTATTCCCTTTCCGTTAAATGAAGCTTTCCAACCTTCGGGATAATAGATTTCCGATATTACCAAAAATCCTTCTTTGTCATTTTTAACTTCAAACTCAAGTTTATTCGGGGAAACATTAATAATTTTAACTTCACCTGTATTATTGTATATCTTATTTTCAAGTCCGCTGCCGCTTATTAAAAGAGCTTCGTTTTTTGGATTGAACAATGTGTCATTCATAATCTCAAGCATTAAATTCGGCGATTCCGTATTTTTCGTTTCTTTTACAAACCAAGCTTTAGGATAAGCATTTATATTTTCGTAAAGATAATTCTGTCCGTCAGTTACCAAAGGTTTTAAATTAGGCATCATAACTCCCTGATCCAGAACCGCATACTTTCCGCCAAGCATATTTATAATATTCCAATTAATTTTATCGGGAGTATTTGCCGAAAACAGGTTATTATCAATTATATCCTGAATATTCTGCATTTTAATCGCACTGTATCCGTTTATTGTTGGATAGAAATATGAGTAGAAATTACTTTGAAACTCTCTGCCTAAAACAATTGCTCTGTCGGTTTGAGGCTGTTTTTTTAAGAACTCCGTAACTGATGTGTTTCTAAAAATTGAGGCTTCCAGTTCATTTTCTTTAACCAGATTAATTTTTTCTGCAGCGCGGTTGTTGGCTGAACCTAATTCAATAAGAACTAATCCCAGCAATAATATTGCAAAGATTTCAGTCCGTATTTTTCTAAAAATAAACAAAAATGAAACAGCGGTAAGCCCGACAACAATCCATAATTGCTTGATTGCATCGGCAGTTAAAAATTCTTTACGGATATTTTTTACAAGTTCAAGAGTATTGGAATCGTAGTTTTTAGCATCCGATGGCAGCGAATAAGCAAATCCATCTTTTAATAACAATAATGCCGCTAAAAATGCTATTGCCGATCCAAAAATGCCGGCAGTAAGTTTAATATCTTTGGGGTACTCAAATGATAAGAAAGACTTTAACCCGTATCCCGAAAGAATAAGAACAGCAATAAAAGTAATGTTTGCCATCATAGCCGGAGCGCGGAATTTTGAAAAATACGGGACATAATAAAAGAATAATTTATAAAGTTCCGGGAAATGCTTACCGAAAGAAAGCAGCAGTGAGAATATTGTAAAAACGGTTAGAGAAAACACGAATGTGTCTTTTCTGTTTTTAATCACACCAATTAAGGCAAAAATAAAAAGTATCATTCCCATATAGGCATAATTTCCCGAAAAAGGTTTATCTCCCCAATAACCAGGTATCTGTCTTCCTGTAAATTGCGGATATTCTTTGCCGTCATAAATTTCTGCCGAAACGCCTCCGTGAAAACGCTGGATGAAAAAATCCATAACTTCAGCAGGTGCAAGCGACCAGTTAGTTGCGTAATCAAAACTTACTCCGCCTGATTGTTGTGCAGTTTCGTGGTCAGTTACTGAAACAACCGGATTTCCGCCGCGCGTTGAATACGGAGTGTATTCTTTGATGCTTAAAAACGGCTGAGATGCTGTTAAAACGGTAAGAATTATTGCTGCAGCAAATTTCAGGAATATTGAAATTCCCTGTTTGTATTTTTTATTGATAAATATCTTTAAATACTGATAAATAAAAAGGAAGAACAACATTAAAATAGCATAAAACACAATTTGGAAATGCTGTGTCCGCACTATCCACGAAAAAATAAAAGCAAAAGCTGCAGCACCGAACCAGGAATTTTTATCTATTAAATAATTAAAAGTTAAAACAAGCCAAGGTAAAACCATTACAGCTCGGAGTTTAGAATAATGTCCATCGCCTACCAACGATTGCCAATCGGGTAAAAGTGTAAAACCAATAGCAATAATAGCGCTAAAATACCATGGAATTTTCCGGTAAACTAAAAATGAATATATACCGAATGCCCCGACTAAAAAGTACAAATAAGCCCAATATGTAACACCTTCCAGTTTTCCAATTAAAGTATCAAAATGAATAAGTTCGGGGGTAATTCGTTGATAAAGCGGCATTCCCGAAAATATTCCCGTATTCCACAAGGGGGTTTCGCCGGTTTTCTCGCGCCATTCTGTAACAAGATTTGTTTCTCCTTTTGAAGCTACAATATCGGTTCCAGACGGACGCATATTATCAAATAAATACGGTGAGAAAACAAATGTAACCGGAATTAAAATTAGTAAAACTGCGATTGCATATTTTGTTTTTGCCGGTAATGAATCAAAAAAATTGCTTAATGCTTTCTTATTATTTTTTTGTTTTGTATCTCTAATTTTTGCCATAATCCCTTCAACTTTTTTAAGATGTAAAGCTAACTATAATATTTTTCTAATGAAAATTCTTTTGTTTCAAAATTGTTTGAATTGATAAACATTTTTTCCCAAATTGCAAATCCTACTAGCACCCATATGTAATTATAGTGCCACCGTAATTTCGGATTTGCCGGATAATCTAAAATTCTTTTTATGTAATCGTAATTAAACAATCCCTGTTTTTCGATAAAATCTTTAGTAAGTATTTTCTCCGCAACTTCCTTTAAATCTTTTTTGAATTGAAGAAACGGATTTACCGTAAACCCCCATTTTTTTTTCTGAACAATTCGCGGCGGAAGTTTTGGTTCCATAGCTTTGCGGAAAAGATATTTTGTCGTGTTATTCTTAATTTTCAGATGCACCGGAATAGAAAACCCGAAATTCACTAAATCCAAATCAAGAAATGGCACACGCTCTTCCACTGAATTTGCCATCGACATTCTGTCTTCAACCAGCAGGTAATCGTTCACCATTTTTGTTTGAAATTCAGTAAATAAAACTTGATCGAGATAATTCATATCTTTGCTTTGCTTGAAAAATTCATCAAATTCGGTATTCACTTTTTTAATTTGAGTTTTAAACTTCCCAACTACAGATTTATTATATATTTCATCGTAAAATCCTTCATCGTAGTCCCAAACATTTCTAACAATTAGGTAAAATTTCTCAATATCATTTATTGATAAAAGCATCTGAATTCCGCGCCTGTATTCATCAAAGCTAAGTGTATGCGAAGCGTTTTGAATTTTAAAGAGAAACTCTGATTTCCATTGCAGTAATTTTCCTAAAAATGGGGGTATCTTATTTTTAAAACTGTTAAACGGGAAAACAAATTTGTGAATATCATATCCTGCAAACAGCTCATCACCACCAAGTCCGCCAAGCACAACCTTTACGTGTTGCTTTACAAAAGCTGACATATTAAAACCTTGCAACAGATTTATTTTTGGTTCTTCTGCGTGCCATATTACCTGAGGAAGACTTTTCAGCGGTTCCATCGAAAGGCTATGCGTAAAATGGTTTGTACCGAAATGCTTCGCAATCATTTCAGCATCGGTAAACTCATCGGTGGGTTCGTTAAATCCTAAAGTAAAAGTATTAATTTTTTCAACGCCCAGTTCGTGCATCTTTTGTACAATTGTCGAACTGTCCATTCCTCCGGAAAGATAAACTCCAATCGGCACGTCACTCATTAATTGTCGCTGCACAGCCTGCTTTATGTAAAAGTGCATTTCGTCAATTGCATCATCTTCCGTCATTTTTGTATTAACGGAAGGTTCGAGCCGCCAATATTTTTCAACCTTAATTCCGTAACTGTTATGAACAAGAAAATGCGCCGGGGGAAGTCTTTTAATATCGGCAAAAAGAGTCTCATTCCTTTGAGTATATCTAAGATTAAGCTGTGAGTGAATCGAATTATAATTTATTTTCCGTTCAACTTTTTCGTGCAAAAGAATTGATTTTTGTTCGGAGGCAAAAAGGAATAATCCGTCTTTAAAATAATAGTGAAGCGGCTTAATTCCAAAATGATCGCGGGCAAGTATCAATTCATTTTTCGGTATATCAAGAATTGCCAAAGCGAAAATTCCATTTAACTTAGCAAAAATACTTGTGCCATATTCTTCATACCCATGTATTATAGCTTCTGTATCGGAATTTGTTTTAAAAATATGCCCTTTTGAAATCAACTCTTTTTTAATTTCGTGGAAATTGTAAATTTCGCCATTATAAATTATACAGAGCGAATTATCCTCGTTAAATATCGGCTGGTCGCCTGTAACCAGATCAACAATGGAAAGCCGCCGGTGCCCGAGGGTATAGCTGCCGTTCTCGTAAACCGAAGCAGCATCCGGTCCGCGATGACTTAAAATATCTGTCATTCGCTTAACCAGTTCTTTATTTCCAGTATTTTTTTCGAAGACTCCTGCTATTCCGCACATATTAAAGCCTGTTTATTTTTTTTAATGCGCGATATTTTACAGGATACATTTTCAGCAGATTACTCTTTTTATCGTATTCAGTAAATTTGTGGTAATAATTTGCAAAATCGTCGCGCTTAGTTAATTTGTAAAGCAGCTTAAGCTGAAGATTAACAAGCCTCAAATATCCTATTGTGCAAGGATCAATTTCCGGATAATGAGACATTTTGCAATAGTTAAACCTCAACCAATATCCCATATCATATTCGGGTAGCCAGTCAATAAGACTTTCAATTCCCTCATCAAAAAGATTTTTTGCTTTAAGATTCTTATTTGCGCGATAAAAATCATATAATCCCAAAAGAGAAAAAATGTGCCCGTCCAACACCATAGTTGGTTCTGCGGCGACGTATTCTTCATAAAATTTGCCTTTTTCGGTAAAAGCCGAAACACCGCCTTCTTTAATATCGGATGTAAACGGAATAAGAGCGCTTTCAGCAACTTCCAGAAACTCTTGATTGTTAGTTTCCTGCCAAGCTCTCAGCAGGACTGAAATTGCGCGGCTTTGAGTGAATGCTGATTTCCAGGGAGTGAATATTTTATACTCGGGTTTGGGAATATCGGTAAGCCAATATGCACCCAGTTTTTCGTCCTGTATTTTATTGTTCATAAACCATTTTACTATTCTGAAAAAATGGTCTTTCTTTTCAGGCAACACAGTATCGATATAAGAATTATAAACAGCAAGAGCATATTGCCCTATCGAAATTGGATAATAATGCATTTTCGGTTCGTCAACATCAATATATGATGAATTAAGAGGGACTCCGTCGGCATCAAATGATGTAATTAGTTTATTGAGTTTCCCGGGGTCTTCTTCAAATAAAAAATAAAACTGCCCAAGCTTTTGAGTCTGCAATTCTGTGGAAATAATATAAGGTTCGCTGCTTTTTTTTAAATCATCAGCAAACTTTTTCAGCATAAATATGTATTTCCGGAAATTCATACTACCTCATCAAAAACCGAGGCAAGCTGTTTGGTTAGTCCTTTGCGCGAATATCTTTTAATTACTTTTAAATTTATAATCTGTCTGTAATCTGCTTTCCAGTCTGTAATTTTATCAATCAGCACCTTTGTAAGGTCGCTTCCAAAATCGAACATTTTTCCACAGCCCGATTCTTTCAAAATCTGCGAAGCGTCTCCGTGAGATGGACCTATTCCCAAAATAAAATTTCCTGTTGCCATATATTCAAACAGTTTTCCGGTTAAAATCCCTTCATTTTTTGGAGTGTTTGGAATAACCAGTAAAAGAATATCCGATTTCTGCATAATTTTTACGGTTTCGGAATGCGGACGGGGATAATAGAATTTTATCAGTTCGCCAAGAGAAAATTTTTCAACGGAATCGCGTACAGACTCGTGAAAATTTCCGTAGAAACTTATTTCAATCTGCTCTTTTAAATTTTCAGGAAGACTTTGAACTGCGTGCAGAAAATCGTCTATATACTGATCTTTTCCTAAAGTTCCTGTGTAAGATATTATAAATTTCTCGTTTTTCGGTCTGATGTAATCAAAATCGGCATCATCGTAACCGTTAGGAAGAATGTAATAATTGTTTTTGCAAATATCATAAAACATTTCTGCAATAGAGTGGCTTACGGTTATTGCAGCGTTACAAGATGAAAGAACCATTTTTTCAAGCTTCTTATCCTTAGAATTCGCAAACGCGGTTCTTTTAAGATCTGCCTGCCAAAAAGCCGAACTCCATGGATCGCGGAAATCGCAGACCCATTTAAGTCCGGTTTCTTTTGCTAATTTATACGCACCTATTTGCAACGAATGCGGAGGAGAAGAGCTGAAAATCAAATCGGGAAGTTCTTCTTGTATTACTTTCAGTCCTTCTTTATGAATGTATTTTATCCAGCCGGTCTTGGCATCGGGCACAAAAAAATTAGCCCTTATCCATTTGCTGGCTTTTATTTTAAACGTATCCTTTTCATTCTTATTAAGCACAAATGTCGGCACATTTTCTTTCCCTGTTAAACCTGCAACAGATTTATAAATCTTTACAGGCTCAAATATTTTTGTCTTATAAACCCTGCATCCTGAAGGAATGTCATCAAGCAGCGATTCGTCAATATTCGGGTAATTTCCGTTTTCTACGGTAAGTACAACCGGCTGCCATCCGAATTCGGGAAGGTATTTTACAAATTTTAATACTCTTTGCACGCCGGGTCCGCCCGAAGGAGGCCAATAATATGTAATTATTAATACTTTTTTCATTTATTTATCAATTTACTGATTTAATTGTAATATTTTTTCACAAATCCCGTGGTTTCTTTCCTTTTAAAAATTACTCTCCTTATAAAAGCATATATAAAACCGGTGCCGTAACCGATAATCTGAGTAGGAACTATCAACGGGATATATTTGCAAACCCGCATATCCTTGTATTTTACTCCGGCATGGATTGACATTATTATCAGCATAATTATTCCTGCAATTAAAACAGGAAGAAATATACCTGGTAAGAATATTGTAAAAATTATTATTAACGCCGACATTAAAGTTCCTGCAGCAGGAAAGAAGTGAACGAGTTCAAGCATTTTGCTATCAATTTTATAAAGGTTAATACGAGCCACGCCCCAGTTAAAAACCTGTTTGAAAAATTTCTTAACAGATATTCTTCTTTTATGATAAACAACAGCATCGGCTACTTTTATAACCGGTTCGCCTGTTTTTATTATTCTATGGCTGAATTCAATATCCTGCCCGTGCCGGAGTTTATTCATACCGCCTATTTTTTTGTAAATATCGTTTCTAACGCCCATATTAAAACTGCGCGGATAATATTTGGATATTTTTTTCTTCGAATGCCCCCGGATTCCGCCGGTTGTTATAAATGATGTCATCGAATAATCGATTGCTTTCTGGACGGGTGAAAAATCGGGCAGTACTGCATCGGGACCTCCGAAACCGGCTGGTTCTGAGCTTTCCAAAGCCTTTTTGTATGCCGAAAGCCAGTTTTTATCTGCAATACAATCGCTGTCAATAAAAAGCAGATATTTTCCTTTGGCATTTTCCATTCCTAAATTTCGGGCTTCACCCGGACCTTTATGATTCTGCTTCAGGAAATTAATTTTTAATCTGCTCTTGTTTTCAAAAGCTTTAATTATATCTTCGGTATTATCGTCAGATCCGTCATCAACAATTATAATTTCAAATTTAGAAGGATCTATTGTCTGGACTGATAACGATTCAAGTAACTCTTTAATTTCATCTGCACGATTGAATGTAGGAACAATAACCGAAAACAGAACTTCATAATTCATTTATAATTCGGTTCCTTATTTTTTATCCTTTATGCTGTATTCTTCGTCACTCTGAAAATTATGGACAAATGCTTCGCCAAGCAAACCAACGGAAAAGAATTGAATTCCTACAATCATAAGCAGCATACCAAGAAACAGAAGCGGTCTGTTGCTGAGCGGCATATTGTGAACCCACCATAAATATGCCAGCAGCCCATCAATAGCAAAACCGGTAATAAACGAAATAGCTCCTAAAAACCCGAATAAATGCATCGGTCTTTTTATATATCTGGTTGTAAAAAGCACAGTAATTAAATCAACAAAACCTTTAAAAAACCTGGAAATGCCAAACTTTGTTTTTCCGTAACGTCTCGGATGATGATGTACAACAATCTCGGTTATCTTGTAACCTTCCCAATCGGCAAGAACAGGAATATATCTGTGGAGTTCGCCGTAAACTTTTATATCTTCAACAACTTCTTTTCGGTATGCTTTTAATCCGCAGTTAAAATCGTGTATTTTAATACCCGACATCACCCGTGTTACATAATTGAAAAATTTTGAAGATTGTCTTTTTATAATGGGATCGAATCTTTTCTTTTTCCAGCCCGAAACAAGATCAAATCCTTCTTCAAGTTTTTTTATCAGATTAGGAATTTCAACCGGGTCATCCTGTAAATCTGCATCCATTGTAATTATTGCATCACCGGCAGCACTTTTAAAACCGACTTGCAAAGCGGCAGATTTTCCGTAATTTTTACGGAAACTAATATAGCGTACGCGGTTATCATTTCTCGCAATTTCTTTAATAACGCTCAAAGATTTATCTGTACTACCGTCATCAACAAACAATATTTCGAAAGCAGGCATTCCCTGGGTAAAAACCTTTTTTATTTCATTGTATAAAGGACGCAAAGATTCTTCTTCATTAAGCAAAGGGACAAGTATTGTTACTTTGCTGAAATTTTTCTTTGAAGAAACAAGGGACCTTCCGGCTGGATTTTTTCGCCTCTGATAATAATTTCTTCTGTTTCTGTTCTGGCCGCTTTGTTTTGCTTCGGTGCCCGGACGTTTTTTATCTGGTTCAGCATTTTTTTCAGCTGGATTTTGCGGTTTATTTTCGGACAATGATTTTATCTCCTCATCAATTTTTTGAAATGCGCTATTGTTATTTTCTTTTTCCAATTTTTATGATGCTTATTATTTATTTTTACAGTTGCTAAAATTAAGTTAATATTGAACTAAAATCAATTATTGGAACAGAACGGAGATATGGGAAATATTGTTTTGTGGACTTTAATACGGCTTGTTATTCTTATACCGGCGCTTTGGTATTATTCCGAAAACTATTCCGGAAGGTTCGATTGGGCTGTTTTAAGCATTTCTATTTATCTTATAATAATCCACCCGATTATAAACGCATATAAAATTTTTGAAGAAAATAATAAAAAAGTAAGAGAAGAATCGCTGTGCAGCAAGTGCAAGCATTTCGATGAATCGGCTGTTCTTTGCATGAAATTCGATGAACATCCTAAAGAGAATTACATTCCCTGCGGCACCGAACATTTTGAGAAAAAGTCATTGATTCCTAAATGAAAGTTTAATATTACATTTTTATCAAAGAATTTTATAATAATGCGAATTTTGTAAATTATTGTAGTCAACAATCTTAACAATTCAGCTAAAACACACTTTGTTGATAATTTTTTATTGATTATAAAAATGTTTTAACTTATGTTTTAGCAAAACTTAATTTATTAATTTTAATTTGGTTGGAGCAAATGAAAAAATCTTATATCCTTAGTTTTTGGGCAGTTTTGTTATTTTCAATTTCATTTTCACAAAATATTGTAACAAATGGTAGTTTTGAGGACGAACTTGAAAATTGGGATATTTACGATGACGTTTATATTTCGAAATATTTGGCAAGAGATGGAGAATACTCATTGGGTATTTCTAACAGTGTTCGTGGGAAAGGATTTGTTGTTCAAGAATACGAAGATTCAATATATTCTTTTAACGCATTCTTTTCTGTTTTTCCGCAAAGTGAAAATTACGTAAATACTTTCGAATTGGTTAAGGATTGGGATTATCAGTCTGCTGAGTTTATATCATTAATAGTTTTATCTGGAGATTCAATAAGATTTAAAAGTTTAGACGCTGATACTACGATTTATTTGAAGTTACCTTTACATCGATGGAGTGATTTTTCCATTATTTGTGATAGCACTGGGAAAGAAAAAAAATACTATATAAATGATTATTTAATCTGTACACAAAAGAATGACACAACCAATTATTTTAATTATGCTATAATTGGAGATTTAAGTAATAGCAAACATTATGGAGCTTTACACTACGACAAAATTGAAATTTTCAATACAACAGTTAAAGATAGTACTGGAGATTTCACAGTAACATCTAAACTCACAATAGAAGAATTAAATAAAGACTATGAAATTTTAGAACAAAACTTTCCAAATCCATTTAATCCGGTAACCACAATAAAATACAATATTCCTAGTAATATTAAAAAAAGTCCCGTAAAAGTTGTTTTAAAAGTATATAATATTTTAGGTGATGAAGTAACTACATTAGTTAACAAATATCAGTCACAAGGTAATTATGAAGTAGTGTTTGATGCAAGTGATTTGGCAAGTGGAATATATTTTTATAAATTGCAAACAAACGAAATTTCGGAAATCAAAAAGCTTGTTATACTGAAATAGTATCATTTGATCTGAGATTGTAAATATACATTAAAAGTACCAGTTATTTACCTATGAAAGACGGCTCGATTCAAAGAGGACTTAGGTTTAACCGCCTAACAACTTCATTTCTTTAGGATTTTCTGTATTACAATTTACCTTTTGATAAATTAAAGTATAACAAATTAATTTCATCCTTTGGGAAGCGTGAAATAAAAAGTACTGCCTTTGCCTTCAGCACTTTCAGCCCAGATTTCTCCTTTGTTCAGTCTAACAAAATCTTTGCATAAAATAAGCCCTAATCCTGTCGATTCTTCTCCTTCTGTACCTTTCCTTCCTGTTTTTTCAGAAATTTTAAACAGCTTTTTAAGAAGCTGGCTGCTCATTCCTATTCCTGTATCTTTAATCGATATTTCGATAAAGTTTTCATCCTTTTCCTTAGTCTTGCAAATAACTTTTCCGTTTTTTTCGGTAAATTTAAGCGCATTTGCAATAAGATTTCCTAAAATTGAATTAACCATTCTTTCATCGGCAAATACTATTGTTTTCGTATCACTTTCATTTACAATTTCAATATTTTTTTGTGCGGCTTTTTGAGAATGAATTAATATTGCGGAATTTATATTATCCGAAATAGAAAACTTTTTAGGATAATAATCTATTGTTCCCTTTTGAATCTGCGCCCATTCAAAAAGATTTCGCAGCAGGCTAAGCATATTTTCGGCAGATTTGTTCATCTCACGGCTTATTTCCGAAATTTCCTCCCGCGAAAAATTGTTTTCTTTATCCGATAAAATTTCTGTCAATCCTAAAAATCCCTGAAACGGACTGCGAAGATCGTGCGAAATTATTGAAAAGAATTTATCCTTTGTACTATTGGATTCCGCCAATTCTTCCGCATATTTTTTTAGCTGCATTTCGGCATTTTTTCTGCTTGTAATATCTAAATGAGTACCAATCATTCGTAATGGTTTTCCGATTAAATCATATTCCGCAACTTTCCCTCTGTCAAGTATCCATATCCAGTTGCCGTTCTTATGTTTCATTCTTCCTTCAAATTCATAAATATCCGTTTTCCATTCAAAATGATATTTAATTAATTTATTCGATTTTTCAAAATCTTCGGGATGAATTAATTTTTCCCAAGTAGAAATGCTTACCGGCATAAGTTCTTCCAATTTATAGCCGCATATTTCTGCCCATTTTTCATTTATTGTAAGCTTACCTGTTTGAACTTCCCAATCCCATAACCCTGCACCCGATCCATCAATTGCCAGTTTTAACTGTTCTTCGCTGTTTCTTAATGCCGCTTCCGATTTAAGCGAATTTACTTTATTCCATATTGAACTAGTTAAAAGTTGAAGAGATTCAACATCCTGAGCTTCATAATCGTTTTCCTTGTTTGCTACCCCGACAACTGCAACTATTTGTTCCGCTTGAAATACCGGGATTGTAAGAAATTTTTTTAGTGGAGCGTGTCCTTCGGGATAGCCTTTTTTTAATGGATTTTCTGACTGAAAATCGTTTACTACTATTTCTTTTCTTTGCCTTATTGCTTCGCCCCAAATTCCTGTTTTATCCAGCTGATAAAGAGTCCGGGGTTCAGCAATTCTGCATTCTTTCATTACATCTTTCGACCAGGTATTCAGCTCGAATTCCTTTGTTATTTCATCGTAATGATAAATATATCCTATTTTACTGCTTGTAATTTTTATCGCTTCTTCTAATGCTAAATCCAAAAAATGCTGCACATTATTACTTTTGCTTTGCAGAAGATGAACCAAACTGGTTTGGCGTTCGGAATACTTTCTTAAAGCTTCCAGATTTTTTTTCTGAGCGGTAATATCTTCTTTTACTGCAACGTAGTTAGTAATATTCCCTTCATCATCTAAAACAGGCGATATTGAGGCGAATTCCCAATAAAATTCGCCGTTTTTCTTTTTGTTGCATAATTCGCCGCGCCATTCTTTTCCTGAGCTGATTGCTGCCCAAAGCTGCTTATATGTTTCGGATGAAGTTCTATCCGATTTTAATATTCGCGGATTCTGCCCTTTTGCTTCTTCTAAAGTATAACCGGTTACAGCAGTAAATTTTGGATTCACATACTCAATTTCTCCGTTTAAATTTGTTATAACAATTGAAGTGGGACTATGATAGACAGCGCGCGAAAGCTTCCGGGCTTGGTTTACAGCTTTGCTTTTTTCTGTTACATCAATTGCTATTACTCCAAGAAGTGTATCTTGTCCATCAGAGTTAATCGGGAATTTATGAATAAGCCATAATTTTTCGTCAAATCTTTCTTCCATTTCTTCGGCAATACCGCTGCTTATAATTCTTTTATCATCTTCTATAATTTTTTTTGCAAATTCCGGAGGCAAAATATCGTAGCTGGTTTTTTGAAGAACAGAACCGGGGTCTACATTAAGAAAAGTATTAAATCCTTGGTTCGTAAAAACAATTCTGCCTGATGAATCTTTTATGTAAGCCAGACCTGGGATATTATCCATAAACGATCTGAAAAGTTTTTCGCTGTTTTCTTTTGATGAAAGGGCTGATTTGATTTCATTATATTTTTCTATAATTCTTCCTTTCAGCAGAAAAATAGAGGCTGCTGCAATTATCAGTATTGCCAGAGCAAAAATGAAAATGACTTTAATATAATTATATCCCCGCAACATATGATACGAATTGCTCTGCTTGTAACGATTATTAAGTTGACTGGTAAAACCTGAAATGGACGACATTATGCGTTCTTTCAGCACCTTGTATTCTTCATCAAAAACTAATTTGCCCGAAATACTTTTATCTATTTGGTTTTTTGCTGCTGTCA
>JAAYAN010000220.1 GCA_012719345.1 Ignavibacteria bacterium
TCGGGATTTGGTATATCAATATCACCCAGAACTAAATAGTGAAAATGAAAAGAAATAATTTTATTTTGAAAAAGACAAAATTAAATAAATCAACTAACCGGAAAATTTTCCTAAACGTAAATAGTATTGAGGGAAAAAGTGAAAAAAATTACATTATCTATTTATCTGTTTTTTGGAGCATTATTATATCCACAGACTTATCATATTGATGCAGAAAACGGAAATGATATAACAGGAGACGGATCATATGAGAATCCTTTTCAATCAATTAATTCTGTTTGGGGAGATTTATTGGGCGGTGAAGAATTATTATTATATAATGGGAACTATGGGTCTATTTATGAAAATTACTATAGTGATTATATTAACTTAAATGACTGGGTAACAGTTTCGGCAGCCGAAGGTTTTCAACCTGAAATGGATAGTGTTTATTATACCGGTTTTGCAGATGACGGCTCTTATGGAGCTAGTCACAATGGCTTTATCAAATTTAAGGGGATAAAATTTCTAAACGGAATATATTTCCGGGGAACGGCTAATATGATTTTTGAGGATTGCATAATTGAAAAACTACCTCCATGGACTGGTTCAGAATATGCAATAGAAAAGAGTGCCGTATATTTAAATAAAACTTCAAATGTGACAATAGATGGATGTGAGATTACTCAAACAGCAATCGCCATTACAGCACTTGGAGATAATATTTCCCTAAAAAATAATCATATTCACCATATTACTCACGATGGAATTAGAGTGGCTGGTTTGCGTAATTCGTTAATCGAGAATAACAGAATTTATAATCTTGATGATGGTGTTAGTGATGATCAGGCTTCCTGGAGCAGACATTGCGATGCGATTCATATTTTTATACAAGGAGCACAGACTGCTGATGCTTTAAAATTTAATGACAATGTTGTTGTTAGAGGCAACACTATTTATGATACTGAGTCGCAAGGGATACAAATTAATAATTATTATCAATTTATGGACGTTCATAACAGAAATATAACTTTTGAAAATAACATTTTTGGTCCGACTGTTGCCAATGTGTTCAATCAGCCCGATACTTGTGATAACCTTATTTTCAGACACAATACAATAATTTATTTCCCACAGGGAAGAACATTCACAAGTAATTTCAGACAATTGACTTGCACTAATCATACTTTTCGTGTTGGACAGTCGCCAAATCTCCAGATATACAATAACATTTTGGTAAACGCTCCTGCAAATATTCCTGGTGCAACAATCTATGATTACAATCTAATTCAACACCCTCATCCTTCATATGCTTATAGCAGATTTACAATAATTGATACAAATATTCAATACATAAATGCCGAAAATTTTGATGGAGAACTCATCGCAAATAGTCGGGCAATAAATGCAGGTACGAGATTATATGCCCCATCAAGTTTATATGAATATGATTTCTGGGGAACGGAAAGAGACAACAGACCGGATATAGGAGCTTATGAAAGACCATTTGAGAATCCTGAAATGGAAGAAGGCATTCAAATATTTAATGATAAAAAATTCATATTTGTAGATGATTTCGAGGATGCTGATTTGCAGGAAGATATTTGGCTGCAAGATGAAAACACACAGGGGATATCCTGGAAACAAAGGGAATCTGACACATCATTTTTTTTGGTGCAGTTTAAAGATGAATTTGATGGCAACTTTCTGGGTGGTCCAATACCCGGAAGTTCTGCAATGATTTTTAGTGAGCAGGGTGCAAATTGGAAAGATTATTCTTTTGAATTTGATGCTTTTAATGACTACAGACCAAATGGTGATGGACCAATAATTTTAGCTGTAAACGATAAAAATTTTTATTGGTTTGACATCTCCCGTGACAGTGGAAGGATAGTTAGGTTTATGTCTGATGGAAATGGAAATCAGTTAAGTGATTTATTGTTAGAAAGTGAAACCATAGAAATGCCGCATCATGGCTTACAAAAATATGCAATAAAGGTTGAGCATACTGAAAATGGGATTAAATTTGACGTAGATGTAAATAATGACGGGTCAATAGATCTTTCCTATACAGATAATCAATCTTCTGCTATATCCCGTTTTTCTTCTGGAGGGATAGGATTTTTCTTAGATTTTTATGATGGGTATTCCAAGATTAACTATGACAATATAAGGGTAACTGTTGATGAATTTTCTGAAAATTCAGATATCAACTCACATACTACAACAACAAAGGATTATCGTCTTTTCCAAAACTATCCCAACCCGTTCAATCCAACAACCAGTATTAAGTATCAAGTACCAAGAGGTGAGTACATTGAATTAAAAATTTTTGACATTCTCGGACGCGAAGTTACAAGCCTGGTAAACGAACAAAAACAAGCCGGAACATATACTGTAGAATGGAACGGAACAAACTCAGCCGGAGTGCAGGTTGGCAGCGGGGTATATTTTTATCAACTTAGAACCGGCAGCGGATTTCTGGAAACGAAGAAGATGATGCTTTTAAGGTAAGAATTTTAAAAATACAGAAATTTGATTTTTAATTTTGAGGTAAATATGAATAAAAACTATTTGTTTTTAATGATGTTTTTATTTATCAGCATAAGTGTTATTGCCGATCCTTATGACGATTATAGTGATTTTGCCAAAGAAAATTTCGGAGCTGAAAAAGAACCATTAATTTACGAAAAGCAGGGAAATAATCTTATAATTACAGAAGACGGCAACTGGATGTATGTTTCCGTTTATTCGGCAGCAATTGCCTGGGAAACAAACCTTCCTGCTGAAACATATATTGAGTTTGGCATTACTGCATCGTATGGATTACAGACGGAAGTAACAGATCGCTGCTACTATATCCATCTTCATTATTTAAAAAATTTATCATCAAATACACTCTATCACTACCGCCTTGTTTCAAAAGATGAAAGGGGTAATATTATATATAGTGAAGATAGAACCTTAACAACGGGCACTCTTGGTAGCCGTATCCGGATTCCTGAAGATTTTCCTGCCGGAACTGAAAAATTTGATTGCAATGTAGCGAATACAACTTATCTGGTTACGCAGGATATCACTGCAAACGGACGGGCAATTGAAATAAATGCTGCAAATATAACTATAGATTTGGGCGGAAAAACTATTATTTATAATAATGCCCACGTTGAAGTAAACGACCCGATAATAATTTTAATAACTATATAAATCAATCTGCAAATGGCATATGGATAAAGCCGTATATGAATTCAAGCTGTACTGTGGTGAATGGAATAATTAAACAAGGCGCGGGAAACAATTCTGCTAATTCAGGGGGCGTGGGCTTTTCACCTGTTTTCTGGCCGGGATCAAACAGTGGAGAGCTTGCAGGGGTTTCTATGGAGTACGCAGGATCTCAAATTTGCGGGATTTATGCAAATTACGCTTCCAATAATGTTGATATTCATCATAATGTTATTAAGGATAAAGGAACTGAAATGCTTAACAGGCATCAAGGTTGTGCGGCAATTAGAGGCGGAGCCAAAAAACATCATAATCTTGTTAAACGTTGCAGGCATCAGGGATTAGGAGAGTCAACCGAAATATATAACAATGAAATTCATATTGACAGCTGGGCAACAAATTCAATAGGTCTCGGGATTTGTGAAAATGCAAGTCCTTACCGGAATAATAAAATAATGGGAACAGGTTATCATATTGTAGCTATCGGCTGGAATTTAAACGATACAAAAGATATTATAATTAAAGATAATATCATTCAACTTGCCGGTATGCCGCCAACTTTACGCCACGAGGAATACGGTGCACAGTCTTCACTTAACGGATGCCGGATTACTCAATATAGCGGTGGTGAAGACAAGTATGAAAATTGGCTGTATGAAGGAAACCTGATTTCGATAAATGTTAAGGGTACAAGCGAAATAAACGGGAATAAAGTAAGCTGTCAGGGACGAGGGATTCAACTTGCATCGGATCCTTTTATAAAGGACATAGTTTTTCGTAACAATACCATTAGGGTATTTGCTGATCCAGATGATCCGAATATAACAAATGCATCTTGCATTGTAACACAAGGGTTGCACGATAGGTACGAAACAGCAAATCCTGTGTATTACATAGGAAATAAATTAATAAGTAATTTTACTAATATCCGGCTGGGAGACGACTATTCAAGCGGATCAAATCACCATTTCATTTCTAATGAAATAATTAAAGAAGGAAATAATCAGAATTATCATACAATTGTTGGAGGTTACTGGATATATAATTCCTGCAAGAACAGGTTTATAGATAATGTTCTAACTGGAGGAGCTTCTTTTGAAAACACATATTGGGATGCAAGTCAAACCAATCCCGGTATTCTTAATTATTCCGTTGAATGGACACTTGATTTGCAAACAGAATCTAATGCAGTGGTTATTGTGAAGGATGATGATGGAACTGTTGAATACTTTGGTTCGGCAGATGGTTCCGGGAAGGCATATCCTGTTCTTAAACAGTTTTTTATTGAACCAAATGGTCATTTAAACAAATCCACTGAAAAAAATCCGCATACAATTATTGTAAAAAATCAAGGAAGAATTGGAACAGGAAGTTATTCGATTTCTGGATTGGGCGAAAGTTACACATTAATGACAACACACCCAATCCAGACAAATGAAGTTCCTAGTGCGGCAATAATTCAACCGGCAGAATCCGGTTCAATTTTTACATATTCAGACTTGGAAATTATAGCCTCAGCAGATGATAATGACGGAGTAATTGTAAAAGTTGAGTTCTACATTAATGATAATCTTCTTGGAGAAGATATTGAACGTCCTTATAAACAAATATGGACACCTGTTACCGAAGGGAATTATTTATTAAAAGTTACGGCAATTGATGATCAGGGAGGACAGACTACCTCGGCTACAGTTGAGATGAATTGCACAAGAGAAGTGCTCGAAAGTTATTGGGGATTCAATGAAGGTGAAGGTTCAACCTTGTATGATTCGATCAGGTCAGTTAACGGTACAATAAACGGGGCATCCTGGGTAGAAGGACTTAGAGGAACGGCATTAAAATTTGACGGAATTGATGATTATGTATCATTTCCTGAAAAATTATTATCCAGCAATCAGCGCGATGTAACGCTGGCAATGTGGGTTAAACCGGAAAATTGGGGGTCAGGAGGAACACTATTCGATGAAATAAACGGCGAATACTGGCAATTTAATATAGTTGATAATGAATGGCGTACCAGAAACCAATTTGCAGGGGAATATGGTACAAGGTATAATTTGTCTATACCTGCAATTTCAAACAATCAATGGCATCATCTTGCTTTTGTGTACAGTGTTTCGCAAAACTTAAAAGCAATTTATATAGATGGGCAGCTTGCAGATTCAACAAACGAATCGATATTCAGATTGACAACTGCAAGAACAGGGGCGACTTTGGGTGATGGCTGGTTCTCTGATGCTTTTCAGGGAATAATTGATGAGATGTACTTTTTTAACCGTTACCTTAACTCCAGTGAGATACAGACACTGATGAACGGAATTATCCCGGTATTGGAGATAGAGAATCAGGAAGATATTATTGAAGGATTCAATCTTTCACAAAATTATCCCAACCCGTTTAATCCTTCAACAATGATCAATTATCAATTACCAATGAACAGTAGCATTACTTTGAAAGTATTTAATATGTTAGGTCAGGAAGTAACAACCCTTGTAAACGAACAAAAACCAGCGGGAAATTACACAATTGAATGGAACGGAAAAAGTTCCGATGGAATGCAAGTTAGCAGCGGCATTTATTTTTATCATTTGAAAACAGGCAATGGATTTGTTGAAACAAAGAAAATGTTGTTGATTAAGTAAACCTTGTTACTTAATCAGAAATCCCGATTTTTATTACCTGGTATGCTTGTTAAATAAACATATTGTTGCAATATGAAAAAAATAAACAAATACAATTTGATTATCCTTACAGGGTTATTTCTAAATTCGGCTCTTTGCCAGAACATTACAACTCCAGATCAACTGACATCTTATCAAACCGTACATTCAATAGGAATTGAATGGAATATTAATGGGGATGATAATCATAATGCGCAATGCAATGTAAATTACAGAGTTTTGGGAAATGAGGTTTTTAAACCCGCGTTACCGCTTTTCAGAATTGATTTTAACGGTTTCAATATGTTTGCAGGAAGCATTCTTTTCTTAGAAGAAGATACAAATTATGAAATCCAGCTCGAATTGTTAGATAGCGACGGAGGTAACGAAAGTAAGATTCTAACAATTAAAACAAGGAGTTATCCGAAATTACCGGTTGCCGGAAATACATATTTTGTTTCTCCCGGGAACGGAGGAGGAATTGGAACAAGTGATAATCCATTTCTTGGAATTGATGAAGCTCAAAATATGGCGGCTCCGGGCGATATTTTTTTACTGAATTCCGGATTTTATTCAGGGGAAATAGAATTCACTGTTTCCGGAAATACGGATAATTATATTGTTTGGAAAGCAAATGAAGAAGCTGTTCCGAAATTTGAAAGAGCCAGGGTTTCGGCAGATTACGTTTGGCTTGAAGGAATAACAGTTGAAAATCAGGATTATGCGCTTTTAACAAGCGATGTAAACCCGACAGGTGTTGTAATTAAAGGTAATTATTTTTATAACTGTAATTATAGTATAA
>JAAYAN010000221.1 GCA_012719345.1 Ignavibacteria bacterium
AATTCTGCTATAAGGTGAACCGTAGATATTTCGGCGAAGAATTGTTTGATAGATTGTTAATTGCCTGTGCTACTATAAATTATAAAACCGTTGTTAAAGATTACCGATAGTCATAATATCTTTTAAAGAAGCAGAAGAATCAATCTCCAGGATTTTGTAATAATCGACAAACATTTTTAACTTTTATCTAATTGATGCTTATCGACTTGATTATTTTCGTCAGGTTTAGAATTATATTTCCAAATGGCGATAATTCCACCAAGGAGTCCTGCGCCTATTACTAAACCTAAGACATCTGTTGATTCGCTCCCTGTTGCAGATTTTAATGCACCGATTAGAAAGGTAGCAATTATGATTGCTACAATTGTTAGAATTATTTTTACTACTACTCTCATAACTTTAGGGGATTTATTAGATTTAAAAGTATTTGAAGTCTTATCGTCTGTTGCAGCATCATTTATGGAATTTTCGGAGAAATATGAATCTCTTTGACCTTGCCTATTATTTGCTAAAGTCTTATCCAATTTGTATGGTATTCTTGATTTGCGTTTTGGTTGCTTTGAATAAAAGAAAATAAGAAGTACCATTGAAAAGAGCATACAAATAAAGAAAAATGCAAAAATATAATTCACTATCATAATATTTGATTTTTATTACTCCCAAATATTGTCAATTACAATACTGTTAAACATTTTATAGAAGAGAGGTTGTATTTCTTTATAACGTAAATCAACATGTGAATTCGACTCTGAATCTTTATTTAAAACCATAAATTGAATAGAAACAAAATACTGCTTATAAATAAAAAAGTAAGATTCATTGTGGGAATATATTATCCTATCCATTCTTTTTGAAGTTCTGGTAAATTCTATGCTGCCTGCTTTAAGACCTTCAATCTTCATATTTGTATTGCTTCTAATATAAATGCCGTCAGCTGGAATCATAGACTTAAAAGTCTCAGTAGTAAACAATTCGTCGATTTCCTGTTGTGTGAATGATTGTTCTTGTGTATTGATTAAAATTAAAGACAAAACGTAGTCGTCAGATTGGGCAAATTTTCGAACAACATGAGGACGTTCTCCATCAATGGATTTCCAGGAAGCAGGATATTTGAATTGTAACTTTAAACCTTTTGCTTTATCTAAACCTGACGTTGAAAATTTCTTTATTTTACCTGAATTAAATTCGTTTAGCGAATTTCTTTCAGAAATCTGTGCCTCACTTCTAAATAAGTTTATTAGAAGTAGAAATGCTATCAAGCTAATGTATTTCACTTTTTGATTTTATTGTTACTTAATTAATTGTATTCATGCAATTTAAATAGATTAAAAGAAATTAAAAAATATCAATGCGATAATGCTCATATTAAAACTGGTTGACGAAAAATTGCACTCTTTTGCAAATTTCGGTTTGTGCGTTAGCCTGTGCGATTTGCAAATGTGTGCAATGTGCGTAGGCTTCCCAACTGTCCCGAAGGGCAGAAGCGGGTCGGCAAAAACTAATTTTTTCTTGCACCAACCTTCAATCAATGAACCAATATTTTCTATCCGTTTTTTCAAAATTTTGTAGTCAGGTTTCAATGTTCGTTTCGGTCTGCTACACTTGCAGCTAACGTTTGATGGTATGGTGTCGTGCGGGCTTACGAAGCGATTTCCTATCAATTTACACTGACCTTTTTACGAGCCACAAACGCCCGAAAACCACTGGAACCCGCATGCACTATACCATATGTTACCAAACGTATTATTTCCAATAGTTTATTGCTAATATAGTCTTGTTGTTTTCATTTTTCTTCCAATAAACAAATTTCTTTTTTCTAAGTATTTGTTCTGGTTTTACACTAAACTCAATTTCTTCATCATTAACCCTGGCTTTTAATAAAATTTCATCATCATTTGTGGGTACAATAAGTTTATCATAATTATACCACGTCAATGATTCTCCATTTATTTCATAAACACTTACTTTCCGTGAATTGCATACTTCATTGATTATAGAACCAAAAAATGCGAGTTCTAGTCTATCTTTCTTGAAATTCAGAACTGTATGGATTTTACTCGGTTTAAAAGACCAAATTAGAGAATCTTTCAATTTTTTTTCATAACCCATATTTGCTAACAGACCAATATAATCAATTTTCTTTTTCTTTTGAGTATTTTGGTAGATGTACTCATTAATATCTACTCCCGATGCTGATGAAAAGTCATCGATGAAAGTCTTTGTATTAAATGGTTTATCTGGTGAATATAACTCTTGTAGTTTTTGCATTACATCAAATAAGTCTGTATTTCCGTGTGAACGATTAAGTATTTCCAAGTCCAAATGCAAAGCAAACAGGCTGCCTTTTGTATAAAAGTTATCAAATTGCTTTTGTCCCCTATTGCCGTATATATTTGAACTTAACTTATTAAAATTGATATTCTTGTGGTATTTATTTGATTCATCCAGTTCATTGAAGAAATCTTCAGGCTCAAAGAATCCAGATTTTACTAATGTCTTAATTGAAAGGTATTCAGTTACGCCTTCATAAAACCAAAGAAATTCGTCACATTTTGGATTAATAAAATTAAATCCATTTATCATTTCACTGCGTATTCGCAGAGGAGCATATATGGCATGGATATACTCATGAATCGAAGAGCTTATTAGGATGTTGTTATTAAGTAACGCAGAATGATAACAAATTAATGTAGAATTTGGATGTTCAAGACCTGTTAAATAAGGTGTTAGTAAAGAATAGTCCGAAAAGTATAAAAATGAATATTCCTTATGTTTAAAAAGTGATTTACTATATATTTCTGCAAGAGGTTTATATATCAAGTCCCTTATTTTATTTGAATTTAATAGTGTATCATTTCCTACACATGAAATAGCAAAATTAGTTTCACCTATCCGGAACATAGTAGTGTCAGGCACATTATACATTAAAGGGCTGTGTATTAAATTCTTGTAGTCAGTCGCATAAAAAATATCCAATGTATCGTTGATTGTGTTTTTAGCAAGAGAGCCAGTTCCAAAAAGTTTTGATTTTTTTGTTATTTCAATTTTATATGGTCTTTTTGTTTCATTTTTAAAGAAACCTAAAAGATAATGCCAGTTTAATATATAAATCGAATCTTTAAGAAAATATGTATCCTCAGCAGAAATATTGTTCATTTTTTTTACTGAACTTTCCGAAGAATAAGCTATTACGTTGTTTTTAATATCGGCATCAATCAAAAATGAGTTTTCCACGCAGTTAATCTCAACGTTGTTTTGTTTCAACGTTATTAATGACTTATGGCTATTTAAATATTCATAAATCCCTGGAATGGATTTAGGGAATTTATATTCTATTTTTCCAAATAAATCAGATGGTGGATATACCTGTATTTTTAATCCTAAGGAGTCTACCTGTTTTAAATCAATTACAACTCTAATCGTATCATTAGATTCATTTGCAAAAACATTCAATAAAATTGAAATCAAAACTATCGTCAATCCGATTTTTTTCATGTAGGAAGCTCTTTTAATATGT
>JAAYAN010000222.1 GCA_012719345.1 Ignavibacteria bacterium
GTAGCAGATCATCCAACAACTTTGTTTGTTCTTCTGTGGTAAGTTGTGAGAATATCGATTTTATTTCTTTTTGTTTTTCCATATTCTAATATAATCTTTTATTGCTGTTTTTCATAGAACTAAGCCTTTAAAAATAAAAACCCCCTGAACGGGGGTCTTTAAATTATATTTTGATTTTATCATCCAAAAAACGTTGTTGATACCTGATAAAGATCCATATCAACTGTTTTTAATGTTCCAACTGCTTCCTGAAGATCTGCTGCAACAATTTTTGTTCCCTGGAGAGCTGCCATTTTTCCATAATTTCCGCTGTTAACAAGTTCAGCAGCAAAAACGCCTAAACGCGTTCCAAGAACTCTGTCGAACGCTGTTGGAGAACCGCCTCTCTGTAAATGTCCCAGAACAACGTCTCTTGTTTCAAAACCGGTTCTTTTTTCAATTTCTTTTGCAAGTCTTGCACCAATTCCGCCAAGTTTAACGTGACCGAATGAATCCAATTCCTGATCTTTAAGAAATTCCTCCTCTTTACCTTCAGCTGCAACAATCTTTGCCCCTTCTGCAACAACAACAATACTGAAGTCTTTGCCTTTTGCGTGTCTCTTCTTAATCGATTCAGCAATTTCTTCATATGTGAAAGTTCTTTCAGGAATAAGTATATAATCTGCACCGCCTGCAATTCCTCCGTGAACAGCAATCCATCCTGCGTGTCTTCCCATAACTTCAACAACAATTACTCTGTTGTGCGATTCAGCTGTTGTATGCAGTCTGTCAATAGCTTCCATCACTATGTTAACAGAAGTATCAAATCCGAAAGTGTAATCAGTTGCACTTAAATCGTTATCAATAGTCTTAGGAACTCCAACAACATTAACGCCTTCTTGATAAAGTTTAGCAGCTACTCCCAAAGTATCCTCACCGCCTATTGCAACCAAAGCATCCAGTCCTGCCTTTTTCATATTCTCCTGAACAATCTGCACACCGTTTGGAATTTTAAAAACGTTTGTTCTTGAAGATTTTAAAATTGTACCGCCTCTGTGAAGAATACCTGAAACTGATTGTTCTGATAAAGGTTCAAATATATTTTCAACAATACCTTTCCAGCCGAATTTTATTCCTACCATTTCGTGACCAAACAGAAGAGATTTACGTACAACTCCGCGTATTACGGGATTTAATCCTGGGCAATCGCCGCCACCGGTTAATATACCTATTTTCATTTTTTCTCCAGATTTTGTTATTAAAATAATTTCTGATTCATCTTTTTTTAAATTTAAATAACTTCGTGATTTCTTAAAGAACTTTAAGATTTGCAAACTTTGTAAGAAGATGTTTTGTCCCTGCTTCTTCAAAAGCCACCGATATTTTTTGCTGATCTCCTGTTCCGGCAATCTGAAGCACCTTGCCTTCGCCAAAAATTTCGTGAGTTACACGGCTTCCAACTCTAACAGATTTCTGTTCCTGGTCGTAATCATCATCATAACTTTCCTGGTAATATTCGTTGTTTTCTTTTTCCGAAAGTTTTTTTCTTCCGGCTTTCCTTCCCGAAAGTCCGTATTGTTCATCAAACACGGTCTCGTCCATTTCTTCAAGAAAACGCGATCTGCCTTGATACGCCACTTCACCGAATCTGTATCTTGATCTTGAATAAGTAAGATAAAGCTTGTTTTTAGCTCTTGTACATCCCACATAAAAAAGTCTTCTTTCTTCTTCTGTATTTGCATTGGAATCGAATTTTGTGTTTAAAGGAAAGATATCTTCTTCAAGACCGGTGACAAAAACAACCGGGAACTCAAGACCTTTTGCACTATGGACTGTCATCATCGTAATGGAATTTTCTTCATCAACAAAAGAATCAATACCGGCTATAAGCGAAACTTCGGCAAGAAAATCTTCGATAGCAGCATCAGGCTTTTGAGTAGTAAAATCCCTTATTGCAGAAAGAAGTTCTTGAACGTTATCGTATCTTTGTTTTGATTCTGCGGAGTTTTCTTCTTTGTACATTTTCAGTACTTCAAGTTCATCAATTAAAGTTGACGTAAGCTCGAAGAGCGATAGTTTTCCTCTAAGATCTATATATTTGTCAAGAAGCTGTTTAAACTGTTTTACATTCTTCTGAATTCTCTCTTTTACTTCAATAACCTCAAAAACACGCGCCATTGTAGTAAATAATGTAAGATTCAATTTCCTTGCAAAAGCAATCATTTTTGTTATAGAAGTATTTCCAATTCCTCTTTGAGGAAAATTCATAATTCTTAACAGACTTTCTTCGTCATTCTGATTTACAATTACCCGTAAATATGCAACTATATCTTTTATCTCTTTACGCTTATAGAATTCGACACCGCCTATTATTTTATATGCAATTTTTGCTTTTCTCATCCCATCTTCCAATGCGCGGGACTGGGAGTTAATTCTGTATAAAATTGCTATATCTTTCAGCGAAAGTTTCTTTTTTGTAATCTCATCTTTAATTCTGCGTGAAATCTGAAAGGCTTCATCTTTTTCGTCGCTGCACCTTATATACGAAACTTTATCACCTTCTTCGTTGTCTGTCCACAAAGTTTTGGTTAATTGTTCCTGATTATTTTTTATAACAGAATCTGCTGCGCGCAATATTATTTTTGTTGAACGGTAATTTTGTTCGAGTCTGAAAACTTTGCATTTGGTAAAATCGTTTTCAAAACTGAGCATGTTTTTAATATCCGCACCGCGCCATCCATAAATACTCTGAGCATCATCGCCAACTACGCAAAGTTTTGTTTTCCCAAAAACCAACATTTTAAGAATTTCATATTGCGCTTTGTTGGTATCCTGAAACTCATCAACCAAAATATATTTAAACTGTTTGCGGTATTTTGAAAGAACTTTTTCGTTTGAATTGAACAATTCAATCGGCTTCAATAAAAGGTCATCAAAGTCCATCGAATTATTTAATTTAAGTCTTTTAGTGTATTCTTTATAAATTTCACCGATTTTTCTTTCTACAGCGTTAGATGCTATGTTAGCAATATATTCTTCGGCAGAAATCATATGGTTTTTGCAAAAACTTATTTTATGATGAATATTGTTTGGATTATAGTTATCAAATGAAATATTCATCTGTTCAAGAATATTATTAACCAGTGAAACAGAATCTTCTTTATCGTAAATCGAGAAGTTATGTTCGTAATTTAATTTTTTCGCCTCAACTCTTAAAATTCTTGCAAAAATAGAATGGAATGTACCCATCCAGATTTTTTCAGCTTTTTCCCCGGCAAGTTTTTTTATGCGCGATTTCATTTCGTTGGCAGCCTTGTTGGTGAAGGTAAGAGCTAATATTGATTCCGGTTCGTATTCTTCTTCTTTAATTATGTAAGCTACTTTCGAAGTTAATACCCTGGTTTTTCCGGTACCTGCACCGGCAATAATTATGTGATGCCCAAGATTGTATTCTACTGCTTCTTTTTGAACTGGATTTAAGGATTTGAGTATTGACATATACCACACAGCTTAAATTTTGAAAGTACAAAATTAAGCAAATTTAATCGTATTTTCAATCTTTCAATTTTAAATAATTCTTATAAGACATATATGTATTATTGCAATATCAAATAAGCAGATGACCTTTTTCCATAATTATTTCTTCATCAAAGAACACATCTGGATATTTAACAACTCCATCGAGATGTATCGGCACATCAATATTACCGCCCATCGATTTATTGTTGCCTAAAGCTATATGAATAGTACCTAAAACTTTTTCATCTTCAAGAAGAACACCGCTTAATTTTGCAGCATAATTTGTCCCGATTCCAAATTCTGCTATATTTTTCCCATCCGCCCCGAATTGAGATAGGATTTTTTTTAATTTCCCTGCAGCTTTTCCTCCAGAAATTTTAACGGCATATCCGTTTTTAACTATAATTTTTATCGGTTCATCATTAATTTTCCCTATTCCTGCCATTGAACCGTCAACAACAAAAATTCCGTTGGCGCTGCCTTCTACGGGCGCACAGAATGTTTCGCCGGTAGGCAGATTTCCGCTTTCACCTTTAACGAGAAAAAGTCCCTTGCTTGCATAAATGCCTCTGCCTTCAATTTTCATTTCAATATCAGTTCCCTTTTCAGTTACAACTCTAACTTTCTTAACATTTTCCATAATTGATTTTAATTTAAGAGTAAGTTCCGATATTTTGGAATAATCCGCATTTAATCCGCGTATCATCACTTCTTTTGTTATTCCCGGGAAAGTAGCAATTCTTGCTCCTGCAGCAGAGGCTTCTCTCCGTGCTTTTGTATGAGTTAGCGACTTAGAGGTGGGACATAGAACAATATCGAAATATTTCATCATCTCAGCAATATATATAGGCGGTTCTTCGCCATTGGTCTTTCCCGATTTCATTTCAATATATAAAGTCTCGAATCCGAGTTTTAAAGCATTTTTATATAACGAATAACCTATCTCATTTTTCTGTTCATCTGTAATTACAAGAATTTTTTCGCCTTTTTTTGCGCCCATACAATCTTTTATAGCAATTATCGAGGCTTTATCAAGTTTGTTTCCTTTCATAATCATTCTCACAATATTTAAAAGTTTACAATATTTTTATATTTTTGTAAAAATAGCAATATTAAGTTGAAAGCAAAAGTGGTTTTATATAAATCGGTAAAAATACACTTATTTCAAAAAATTAACTCTTTACAATTTGCAGGAAATATTTTATTTTCACACTGTGTTTAACTAATTATTAACTACTTGCATGATGCGGCTCCGGTCGGGAGCCGTTGTCATTTTAAAGGTGATAAATGGCTGAAGGAATTTTAAGCGTAGTTGCTACCCCAATCGGGAATATGGGCGACATTACTCAAAGAGCATTGGAAACTTTGAATTCATCCGACCTGATTTTATGCGAAGATACGCGCGTTACAAAAGTGCTTCTTGACCGTTACAACATTAAAAAGCAAATGATAAGTTTAAATGCTCAAAGCGAAGGGCGAAAAGTTGAACACATTATTTCCGAGATAAAAACGGGTAAACGCTGCGCACTTGTTTCCGATGCCGGCACTCCCTGTATTTCAGATCCGGGAACAATTTTAATATCCGAAGCACGAAAAGCCGAAATACAAATTGAAGGGATTCCGGGAGCTAACGCTGCAATTTTAGCTTTAAGTATTTCCGGAATACCCGTCGATTCTTTCGTGTTCGATGGTTTCCTTCCTCAGAAAAAAGGACGCCAGAAAAAGTTAAAACAGCTTGCAGAGGAAGAAAGAACCGTAGTTTTTTATGAATCTGTTTACCGCATAGTAAAACTGCTTGAAGAATTAAAAGAATATATGCCTGAAAGATATATACTTGTTTTCCGCGAGTTAACTAAAAAGTTTGAGGAAGTCTGGCGCGGAACGCCTGAAGAAATTCTTGAAACAATTGATGAGAAAAAAATTAAAGGAGAGTTTGTAGTTGTACTCTCCCCTTTAAAATGGAAAATTAAATAATTGTAATTCTTCTATAAAATGCTTAGCAATTGACTAAAAACAACAACCAAAACTAAAGCTAAAGGGTAAACAGAAGCATAGGCAATCTGCGGCGCATTAGATTCCGATATTGTATCCATAGCACTTAATGCCGGTGTGCTGGTCATCCCTCCTGTAAGTGCCCCAAGAAGAGTTAAAAAGTTTATCTTAAATTTATAATGCCCTATAATAATGGCAACAATCATTGGAACAATAGTTATTACAGCTCCAATCCCAAATAAATAAAAGCCGTTTTTGTTGAAAGTTTTAACTATATTATGTCCCGCTTCAGTTCCTACTGAAGCAAGAAAAAACAACAAACCGAGTTGTCTTATAAACTGATTTGGCTGACCAGAAATATTCCAAATTATTGGTCCTGTCTTACCTACTTTACTTAAAACTAAGGAGGATAATAAAACTCCTCCTGTAATTCCTAATTTAAAGTTAAGATAAGGAATAGGAATCATCACCAATCCAATTAAAACTCCTAAAATAATTCCTATTGATGAAGAAAAAAACGGAAAGCTTTCCAGAACTTTCTTATTATCGCCAAACAATTCAAGAATTCCGCGAAGATCATTTTCGGAACAGGCAACTGTAACTCTATCGCCGAACTGAAATTTTGTTTTTGCTGTAGGAGTTATATCAATGCCGCTCCTTCTTATGCAGGTTGCAGTTGCATTATAATTTGAGAATAAACCTATTTCAGCTAACGATTTATTTACAATTTCTTTTTCGGTAACAAGAATACTTTTAACAATAAATTTTTTATCTAACGGAATTTTTTCCGCTGTTTCGGTACCGATTAGTAATTCAAGTTTCTTTAAATCTTCCTCTTTACCAACAGCTTTAATAATATCCCCCTGATAAAGTTTTATTGTTGTTGTGGGAGTTACTGTAATATCGTTATGAAAAACCCGCGAAATGTTTGTTTTAGTCATTGTACGTACATTTAGTTCTTCTATCGATTTACCGAATATTTTAGGATTTTCAACAACATAATTTTTATGAATAACTTTCGGAAAATCGGTTGTAATTTCTGTATTGTACTTTATTTCCTCTTCTCTAAGATTTATTCTGAATAATTTAGGGGCAATTTTAACAAACAGGATTACTCCCAAAACACCAAAAGGATAAGCAATACCGTAACCTATTGATGCAATGGGAGAATTTGTGCTTTCAATTGCAGCGGCTAAACCGGGAGTGCTTGTTAATGCGCCTGCAAAAAGACCAACAGAAAGGTTTTGATCCACTTTAAAAAAAAATGTTAATGAATAAGTTACAACAGCTCCCGAAAATATTATTATTGCAGTAAGAATAAGCAAAGTGGCTCCTTGTTTTTTAAACGAGGAAAAAAAACCTGGACCTGCCTGAATACCAACCGAATAGATAAAAAATACTAACCCGATTTGCTGTAAAACCAATGGTAGTTTAACCCCGAAATGCCCGAAAATTAACGCTATAAAAATTACTGCGGAAGATTCCAGAGAAATTCCCTTAAACGATATACTCCCCATCAATAATCCTAATGCCAGGATAAGGAATAACATTAAGCTTACATTATTAATTAAATCCATATTTAACTCTTTTTTATTGAATATTGAAATCTATTAAATGCTTATATGCTTTATATTTTTGAATTTTTATTGTTTTTTTTATAAGAGCGCTAATTCCATCCATATCTTCTTTAGTATGAAATTCATTCATTACTGTAGTTCTGAATTGTACATTAATCGAGGATTTATCTAGTATTTTTATGGATTCTATAATTTTATTAATATTAATATCAACTCCGCAAATGATTTTGTACTTTGCCGGAATATGTTTAATATCCATCGCTATAAAATCAACTAAATTTTCAGATAACAATTTGTCAAGCATTTCAGGATTGCTTCCATTTGTATCAAGTTTAACTTTGTAACCTATCTTTTTTATTTTTATAATAAATTCAGGCAAATCGTGATGTAAAGTCGGTTCTCCTCCCGATATTACAACAGCGTCAATTTGGTTTTTCCTTTTTTCAAGATATTCAAATATATCGTGTAAAAGAATAATTGGCTGAAAAAATTCAGGATAAACCAATTGCGGATTATGACAATAGATACATCTAAAATTACAGCCTTGAGTAAAAAGTACTGTTGATATATTGCCGGGATAGTCTATTAATGATATCTTTTGAATACCCGCAATTTTCATATAGTAAAAGTTACTCTTTGCTTAAATTCAGCTTTCTTTCCAACATTCCATTGCTGGACAGGGCGCAGATAGCCAACAATTCGCGAATACACTTCACATTCGCTTCCACAATACGGACAAGTCGGCTGTTCACCATCCAAATATCCGTGGTCAGGGCAAATGCTGAAAGTAGGAGTTATTGAGAAATATGGTAAATTATATGATGATGCGACTTTTTTAATAAGAGCTTTTAAAGCTTCTGTATCTTCAATTCGTTCACCAATAAACAAATGCTGAACAGTTCCGCCTGTATATTTAGTTTGCAAACTATCTTGCAAATCCAACAATTCGAATAAGTCATCGGTATAATTAACAGGCAATTGTGATGAATTAGAGTAATATGGCGCGTTTCCGTTTTGGTAGTCCGATTCGTTTGCACAAATGATCTTCTGGAATTTTTTCTTATCAATCAACGCCAGTCTTAAAGATGTTCCTTCGGCGGGAGTTGCCTCGAGGTTGTAAATATTTCCGGTTTCAGTTTGAAATTCAATTAACTTTTCCCGCATAAAATCAAGAATTCTTTCTGCAAAAGATTTTCCTTCTTCGCTTCCTATACTATCGCCGAATAAATTTACGCAGGCTTCGTTCATCCCCACAATTCCAATGGTAGAAAAATGATTTTTCCAAAATGAACCGGTCTTGTTTTTAATATCGCGCAAATAGTATTTCATATAAGGATAAAGATCGTTATCGGTATATTTTTCAAGAATTTTTCTTTTAAGTTCAAGACTTTCTTTGGCTGATTTCATCAAAACCCCGAGCTTTGAAATAAATTCTTCTTCGCTTGCCGAAGTATAACCAAGACGCGGTAAATTTATTGTGACTACACCGATTGAACCGGTTAGAGGCGCAGCCCCGAATAATCCGCCGCTCTTTTTATTAAGTTCTCTATTGTCAATTCTAAGCCGGCAGCACATACTTCTTGCGTCTTCCGGTTTCATATCGGAATTGATAAAGTTTGCAAAATAAGGAATGCCGTATTTTGCAGTAATATCCCATAAACCTTTCAGGTTTTCATTATTCCAGTCAAAATCCGTACTTAAATTATATGTTGGAATCGGGAATGTGAAAACACGTCCTTTCGCATCTCCGTCATTCAATACTTCTAAAAAAGCTTTATTAAACAAATCCATTTCTGTTTGGAATCCGGCATAAGTTTCGGACTGCATCTCGCCGCCGATTATTACAGCTTTATCGGCATAATAAGAAGGAACTGTTAAATCCAAAGTAACATTTGTAAATGGAGTTTGAAAGCCCACGCGTGTTGGAACATTAATATTAAATAAAAATTCCTGCAACGCCTGTTTAACTTCTTTATAAGTTAATTTATCTGTACGAATAAAAGGGGCAAGCAAAGTATCAAAATTAGAAAAAGCCTGAGCTCCGGCTGCTTCTCCTTGTAAAGTATAAAAGAAATTAACAATCTGTCCCAAAGCGCTTCTAAAATGTTTTGCCGGGGCTGATTCAATTTTCCCCGATGCACCTCTGAAACCGTTTACTAATAAATCGTATAAATCCCATCCAACACAATAAACACTTAACAAACCAAGGTCGTGGATGTGATAATCGCCGTTACTATGATAATTTTTAATTTCTACAGGGTACAGTTTATTTAACCAATAGTTTTTGCTTAATTCCGAAGATATATAGTTGTTAAGTCCTTGCAACGAAAAGCTCATATTGCTGTTTTCTTTTACCTGCCAATCCTGCTCATTTAAATAACTGTCAATAAGTTTAACATTCGATTGTAAAGACATTTCGCGAAGTTTATTATGCTGATCGCGATATAAAATATATGCTTTGGCAGTTTTCCGAAACGGCGAATTCAGCAATATTTCTTCAACGCAATCCTGTATTTCTTCAACTGTAGGATTTTTTTCTCTGTACAATTGATGAATCAGATTAACTGTTTTAAGAGCCAAAATCCGGGCAATATCGCTATTAAATTCGCCCGTGGAAGTTCCGGCTTTTTTTATTGCATTACAAATTTTTTCGGAATCGAAGGATACAACTTCCCCGTTTCTTTTGGTTACTTCTTTTATCATTAAAACAGTTTCTTCCATAAAACCTCCATTAGTTTTAATTGTTGTTCCCAATAATTTCCCAAATATATTTGGAAAGAAATTCTTTCCTTACATTTTCTTTAAGTGATTTGTACTTTCCCTTTATTTCCAATAAACAGTCAGGACAAATACAATCGTCATAAACATTTCTGATGATATCCAATTCCTCACTGCTTAAATTAATGGAAAAACATTTACACTCAGTAATGCTATCCTGATAACATTCGAACTGTTTATTGCATCTCGGACAATATTTTGTAATACTATGCATTTTTAAATTCTATATTTTCTTGCACCTTTAACCGCATTTTTTTTGCCGCTTCAATCATGTTTTGCAGAGATATTTCTGTTTCTTCCCATTTTCTTGTTTTCAAACCGCAATCGGGGTTTACCCAAATGTTTTTTATTGGAATTACTTTAATGGCTTTTTCAAGCAAATCAACAATTTCATTTACGCTGGGAACCCTCGGCGAATGAATATCATAAACGCCCGGACCAATTTCATTCGGATACTTGAAATCTGCAAAAATATCCAATAATTCCATTTGCGAACGCGATGTTTCAATAGTAATTACATCGGCATCCAATTCGGCAATTGATTGAATTATGTCGTTAAATTCGCAATAGCACATGTGAGTGTGAATTTGAGTTTCGTCTTTAACTCCGCTTGAAGCAATTTTGAATGCCTTTATTGCCCATTTTAAGTATTCTTCCCTATCAGATTTTCTAACGGGTAATCCTTCTCTTAAAGCCGGTTCATCAATTTGAATAATTGAAATTCCTTCATTTTCAAGGTCTGCAACTTCATCTCTAATTGCAAAAGCTATCTGGGTTGCCGTTTCGGAACGCGGTTGATCGTTACGAACAAAAGACCATTGAAGAATTGTAATCGGTCCGGTCAACATTCCTTTTACCGGTTTTTCTGTTAAACTCCGGGCATATAAAATCCATTCGGATGTCATATTTTTTCTTCTCGAAACATCGCCATAAATAATCGGCGGTTTAACACATCTGCTTCCATAGCTTTGTATCCATCCGTTTTTGGTAAAAGTAAACCCATCTAATTGTTCGCCGAAATATTCAACCATATCGTTTCTTTCAAATTCACCATGAACAAATACATCAATGCCGGTTTCTTCCTGCCATTTAATCACTTTTTCAATTTCATTGCAGATTGCTTGTTCATAGTGTTCCTTTGATATATCTGTTTTTTTATATGATAATCGCAATTTACGGATTTCGCTTGTTTGCGGAAACGACCCGATAGTTGTTGTTGGAAATAATGGGAGTTTTAATTTCTTCTTCTGAATTTTTTGTCTTTCGGAAAAAGGACTGATTCTGTTAAAATTTTCATTTTTTGAAGTAAGTATTCTTCTTTGAACTTCCTTATTTGTTTTAAGAACAAGAAACTCGCCGGAATGGATTTTTTGCTGGTTCAAACTCAAAATATCGGTTCTTCCATCAATAATTTGTACAAGATCATTAATTTCGGATAATTTTTCTTTTGCAAACGAAAGACTTTCTTTTATTAACGGATTAAGTCCTGTTTCGGATTCCAAACTGTATGGAACATGCATTAATGAACAAGACGGAGCTATCATTATTCTTCTTTTTCCTATGTTTGCAATAGCTTCTTTTATCAACCCGACTGATTGAAGATAATCATTTTTCCAAACATTTCTGCCGTCAATTAAACCCATTGATAAATACCTTTCCGAAGGCAGCCTTTCCAGAATATAATCTAGTTGTTCAGGAGCCCTTGCCAAATCAAGATGAATTGCATTGATCGGCAAGGAAAGGATAAATGCAGCATTTTCTTTCAAACCTTCAAAATAGGATGTAAGTAATATTTTTATTCCCGGAATTTTTACCTTCAATTCCGTATAAAAGTATTTAAATGCTTCAATCTCATTATCCATTAAATCTGTTGAAAGAAAAGGTTCGTCAAATTGAATCCACTGTGCGCCTTGTTTGTAAATCGTTTCAAGTAATTCAAAATAAACCGGCATAAGTTTATTTAGTAATTCAATCCGGTGAAATCCGTTTTCCTTTTCTTTTCCCAGTAACAGATAAGAAATGGGTCCTAAAATACAAGGTTTTGCTTTGAAACCTACCATGTCTTGAGCTTCAAGAAATTCGTCGATAATTTTTGTTGATTGCAGTTGAAAAGTCTGATTTTTGGTAAATTCCGGAACGATATAATGATAATTTGTATCGAACCATTTGGTCATTTCCATTGCCGGAATATCAATCCCGGCTTTCTGATAACCGCGCGCCATAGCAAAATACAAATCGATTTCGGAGTTTTTCAATTCTTGATTTTTTAAATATCTTTCAGGAATATTTCCTACTGTTAACGACATATCCAGAACATGATCGTAAAAACTAAAATTACAGCAAGGAATTAGGTCGATGTTTTCTTTCAGTTGGATTTCATAATTTTCATTTCTGACCAGCTTACCTGCTGCTATAAGTTCATCGTTTGAAATTTGACCTGACCAGTATTTTTCGCAGGCTTTTTTAATTTCCCTATTTTGCCCGATGCGGGGCATTCCAAGATTGTTTTTGAGCATACGCATTAAACCTTATATTTGTTAAAAAATGGTTTTGGTATGCTTTCGAGTGAATTATAAAGAAGTGTAAATTGAGGATGCCAATATGTTGCATCTGCAATCAAAGCTTCAATTCCCGAAAGCTTAATAATTAAAAATAATGGCAGGTCTCCTGACTTTTCCTTACAAAATACGCCTTCCCATTTAACAAAACAGTGGCATTTGTATTTAGCAGTATTCCGTTATTAAACGGAACCGGAATTACAGTTGCGGGTACAGTTCCAGAATTTTGAACTTTTTATTCAATCACTGGATTCCCTTTTCATTCTTTAAAAGAAACCAATTACTTATACTCCAAACTAAAACTAATAAATTGTAAAAATCAAATAGTAAATTTTAAAATTCTTTTTCTTGTGCAGAAATAACCGGAATTATATTATTCATTATCATAATTAATTAGCGACTTTACATCATATCCTTGCAATTTTTCTCTTCCATTCAAAAACGATAATTCAATTAAAAAAGACACCTGAACAATGCGTGCTCCCAGCTTTTCAACAAGTTTGCAGGCAGCCTGCATAGTGCCGCCGGTAGCTAATAAATCATCATGAAGCAAGACATTATCCCCCGGCAAAATTGCATCTTTATGTATTTCAATTTCATCAGTTCCATATTCCAGAATATATGATTCGGATATTTTTGCAGCAGGTAATTTTCCTGGTTTTCTTACTGGCACAAACCCTGCTCCCAACTTTACCGCCAATGCTCCGCCTAAAATAAAGCCTCTCGATTCTATTCCAACTACTTTGGTTATCCCTTTGTTTTTAGCTAAGTTACAAAGTTCTTCTAAGACATCATTTAGCCCATTTTTGTCTTTTAGCAATGTTGTAATATCTTTAAAGTCAATTCCCTTCTTTGGGAAATCCGGTACGCTGCGGATTAGGTTTTTTAGTTCTTGGTTCATATTAAGTCCATATCAATAATTAAATATTTTTCGTTTGTTGCGCAAAATAATCAATATTGAATTCAAAAAAAATATTAATGTCTTTAGCAAAGGGAAAGCCTGAATAGTTATGAAGTGTAATTTTTATTTATAATCTTTCCCTATTATCTTCAAATCTTTATCCAGTAAAAACATTGTGGGTGTTGCATAAATATAATAATATTCCACAACCGGACTGTTCCACCCGTTTAAGTCGCAAAGATTTACCCAGTCAGTCAGGTTATTTATTTTGATAAAGTTTAACCAGTCTTCTTTGTTTTCGTCCATCGATACTGCTATTACTTTTGTGGTACTCTTTTGCTTTTCGTAGTACTTCTTAATTTCGGGCAGCAATTCGCCGCAATGCGGACATTTACTTGAATAGAAAATTAAAAGTATTTTATCTGCTTTAATTGTGTTTAATTTTACCTGGTTTCCCGATACATCCGGTAAAGAAAATAAAGGAATTTCATTTCCAATCTTAAACAATCTTGCCTGCTTTATCCTTCTGTCTATAGATAATTCAAGTTCGCTATCGAGGCATACATCATCTTTAATTACGTAATTATCCAGTATGTAATCTATAATTTTATCAAACCCGAACTTGCGGAAACCGTCAACTAAATATTCAGTAAGGTGCTGATAAACAAGCGGATTGACTTTAGCTTTACTCAAAATTGTATCAACTGCTGCCGTAAATTCCTTTTCAAGCTGGTCTTTGGTCAATTGCGGGTTGCGGAAATAAATCAGGTACTCGATGCTTTTATTTGCAAACACATCAGAGTTTTTAAGGTCTGTATCATCAAAATCAACATTATTTAGCGAAATGGCTTTTAAGTAATTCAGTTGCGCATTTACTGGAATTGATTGATCTATAACCGGCAATTGAGCTGATTTAATATATCTGGCAATAAATGATTTTGGATTTTGCTGCGAAGTTACATTTACAAATTCGAGATATTCCTTTTGTATTTCGTTTAGTCTGCGACCGGTTATTTGATAGTATTCATCATCTTTTGGGAACCTGGCAATTATCAGGTTGAGAAGTTCAGATTTCTCTTTATAAGCTTTATTAAGTTTTAAGAAAGCATAATATAGCCTGTTGCTTTCCGATTTTCTAACTTCCAAGCTTCCAGCTAAATTATTTGCATCGGCTGTTATTTCAATATCTTCATCATCATAAATAAAATCCAACTGCTTATTATTTTCAATTTTTAACCTGTAAAAACCAGCAAGTTTATTTGGGAATGTATATCTACATTTACCGGAATTATCAAAACGAAGAGTATCTGCCAGTTCATTTTTCTCCCCGCTTAATGAATAAAGGGCTGCGGTGTTGATGTTGCTGTTTTTTATTTCAACTATAAGCTTCTGCGAATAGCTGTCGGTTATTGTAATAATTAAAAGTAATAATATAAATCTCACCGTAAGTTTTCCTTTTAATAAAAAGCCGCTGAAAATTCCAGCGGCAAATTATAAATTCTACATTATAAATTCAAAATTGTTTTTTAATCCTTGAGGCAGCGTACACTAAAACCGTAAACCTTGGTGAAATTGATGAAGTTAACAGAATCACTATCGCTGCCCAGGCCCAGGCGGCCAGCGTCACTGCCATTCTCAGTGGAACTCCAAAAGCGAGTGAAGCTATTTAAACCGCCGAAACTACCACTACTGCCGCTCCTGTAGCCCGCAAGCAGACCTGAGAAGCCGCTTGTGTTTGTGCCTACCCCACTTACAATTCCCTGTCCAATTGCTTTTAGTGCATTACAGCTTTCACCAACTGTGCTGATTAAAGTTTGTAATTCCGTATAAGTTGGTATATGCCAGCCGGTTGGACAAATACCTTGTGAACCTTCAGTTGTACCGTATTGCATCGCTTCTGTCCATTCGTATAAACCTCCATAAATTGCGCAATTGGCTGCATCATTATTATGGCAGTATTTTTCTATAGTTCCGTTATCTGTTTGCAGGTAACCGCCTGCTGTACTGTTTATCATTGTACCAACATCAAGGTTTTCCTTTAACCAGCATTGATCACCAATTTGAATTGTATTATAGCTTTTACCTTCGTATTCTACTGTTGGCGTTCCTGGGCAAGGGCTTCCGCCAGCCATTTCATCATTTGCAATTATCTTTATTTTGCAATTATCCCCGCTTTCACCCGGGTGTTCAGTTAAAAAGTTCCAAACTATATGTTTGTTTGTGCCTGTTTCAATTCCTCCTCCTACATCTCCTGTTACGTTGGTGATAGCAAAATTATAAGTAACGCCATTATCTGCAGATGCCTGCACAATTATAGTAACAATGTTTTGCTCGGCATCAGTTACATCATAATAGATATCAACCATCCCTGAAGTTGAAATGTTGTTAACAAAAGTTACATTTTCAACAACCGGGTTTGTGTTTTGTGCAGTTATTACCGTTACAGTTAACAGTAGTAAAACCAAATAAGTATATATTGCTTCAATTTTCATTTTTTCTCCTTTAAAATTTTTCACCAATTAAGCTATAATTATTTCCTGTCATTTGATACTATTTACGTTTAGGAAAATTTTCCGGTTAGTTGATTTATTTAATTTTGTCTTTTTCAAAATAAAATTATTTCTTTTCATTTTCACTATTTAGTTCTGGGTGATATTGATATACCAAATCCCGA
>JAAYAN010000223.1 GCA_012719345.1 Ignavibacteria bacterium
CAGGAGGAATTATAATTAAATCCGGGCATAGCCGAAAAGCCTCCCTTAAAATCATGGTTGTTTTTATACCATATTTTCGTGCTTCATAATTTGCAGTTAGTATTATTCCCGTACGGTTGACGGGGTCCCCCGCAACCGCTGCCGGTTTGCCTTCAATTTCAGGATGTCGAGTTTTTTCGCAGCTGATATAAAAGGCATTCATGTCAACCAAAAATATTACCCTTTTCATATGTATAACCTTTACATTCATTAGTGCCTTGCACCGCTCGCCGTTGCATGGCACCACTTGCCGTAACCTTTACATTCATTAGTGCCTTGCACCGCTCGCCGTTGCATAGCACACCATTAACAAATATAACAACGCACTCCTTTGATATTTATAATTGTCAAAGAAGTTTTTTCCTCCTCTCATCTTCTTTAAATCCGACTAATACAATATCCCCGCCTACAAGTATCGGTCTTTTTTATATTAACCAATCCTTGGCCTTTTTACATGTGCCTCATTTTGAATAACAAATAAATGTATATTTCATTTCATCCTCCTCAGTTTATTTTCATCTTCCGGCAGACTTTGCTATTGTTTTATGAATTCAGCGAATAAATACAACGGAATATCAGAAACTTTTGATTCCTCATAAACCTTGGGTTCAAACATGTTCTTAAAAGAAAACCCGGAATCTGAAATTTTATTGAAATAATAAGATATGGGACGATGAAAATGCATTGTATTACCCCAATAATTTTGCTGCACAGAAAATGGAGTTATGTAACGTGATACTTTTTTTGATAGTGCGACACCTTGTTCGTTTCGTTCCCAAACTGCATTATAAAATGCAGGATGAACAATAGAAAAAAAGAATATACCGTTATTTTTTATAACTCTGTAAAATTCTGAAACAGCATTATCTATCGGGTCAATATCCATTAAAACTAAATTACAATAAACTATATCAAATTCATTATCTTTATACGGCAAATGATTTAAAAGGTTAACGTGATCGAATCTATAAGAAGGATATTTTGATTTTGCCAGTTTAAGCATTTCAACAGATCCATCACAACCAACAACATTTCCGCCTTTTTGTGATAAGATATGTGTATGTTCACCATTACCACAACCTGCATCAAGGATTGTTTTGTTTTGAACATTCTTAAAATGATTTATAATAAACTCACGACAAAAATTAGAATATTGTGATGTTGCTTCGAATTCCGAATAACATTTAGCAGCACTATCCCAATCTTTAATGACTTTATCCAATTCGTATACCTCCATTAATTTGCCGGTTAAATTTTCTTTTTCACTTCAATAGGAGTATTCTTATCAACAGCTAATATACCGGATGAAGTAAGGCCTGTCATGTATACCGGCGGTACATGTATATGATAACACATAAACAGCTTTCTTTGGCAAAATATTTTCTATAAACTTCCATTTATTATCCTTTTTCTTGACCTAATTTTCGATGAGCCAACTGACCTAATTTTAGATTAGCATAAACAATTGCTGCTATTAAATAAAATACAGCATACCATGTAACCATATCCAATTGCGAACCTATGCATATTTGTGATAAGAAATTTAAAACAAAATGCATCCATATAGGAATAAACAAATTTTTGCAGTAATGGTAGCACAAACCTATGATGAAACCAAGAGATGCAATACTATCGACAAATACTATGATGTATTTTAATAATTCAGTTCCATTATACCCTGTACCTAAAAACCAAATCGGAGCATGCCAAAATGCCCATATAAGACCAACCATTAAAGAGCCCTTTACCACGCCAAATTTTTCCTCTATTGCAGGTTGTAAGTAACCTCTCCAGCCTGTTTCTTCACCTGATGGTCCTTGTATTAAAATAAAGAAAAGTGTCGGTATTACCACTTCATTTGAAAAATTAAGCAAACTAATGACAGAAACACCATTTTGAACAGATATCATATAGACACTTAGTAAAAAAATAAATGTTTGAATTAAGGTTGTTGTTACTAACAAACGGATATTTATTCTTTTACCAAAAGCATTTTTATAAAATTCTTTTAGTGTGCTGTTGGGGTATAGCTTTTTAAACATTAATAGAAACACATAAGTAGGTGTCCAGGCGGTTAATGATACTACCCATTTCATAACAAATGGTGTCCCATTAAATAGTATTGTTCCTATCCCGCCTAAGACTATTAACAATAACGCAAACAATCCATAAGTATAGACTATATACTGAAACATGTAATTTTTTGTTTTTTCCATTTTTAATTCAATTAAGCTAATCATTAATATTTTCCTTTCTTAATCATTAATATATAATTGTTCTTCTTCACACCCGGCTTTTCGTTCCATAAATGTTCATATTACACTCACCTCCAAATGATTTTCTTTGTAACATGTTACCTATATAATAATAATACGCAACATGTTACCTATTGTCAATGATTTGTTAAAAATTTTTATAAATAAAACTAATCCCTTAACATTTGTTAAGGGACTGATAACATTATCATAAAACTCGAAATTTTCTCTTGCAATTTTTGTAATATCACCTTTAGCGACTTTTCTAAAAACTAAATTATAAAATTTTTCTTTATGTATTACATCCATGTCTAAATTCATATCGTATTCGGAATGATGATAATCATCGGATATCTTTTTAATAAAATTAATACCGCCGATTGAGTTATTATCGCTTAACAAAAGCATTGCCTTAGTTTCTCTTTTGTTGAATTCATCTTTAACCAAAGAAAACAGCCTTATAAATATTCCTCTTCTTCTATACTCCGGATGCACCATGCCGTTAACTTCTATTTCATCTCCGCCAAAATCACAAATTCCTGCATATCCGACAAGTTTATTGTCATCGTAAAACATGAATTCATTTATCATATTCATTTTATTGCTGTATGTTTTACCGTTGCTGAGCTTGTAATCAATTTCTAATTTCAAATGTGTTTTGTCATAATCAATACAAGTATTTTTTAAATTACTTATATCAATAAAATCATTTTTATCTATTCTATCTTTTAATTTAATAAAATTATTGTTCATTTTCACCTTCATCATACTATATTTGTGTTTTAATCATTATCTCAAATTAGACTCTCTATATTATTTATCATTTGTAACATTGCCGTCTCCGCTTACAGGTATAACTTCACCTAATATAGACGCCGGCGGTTTAATAATGCATTTTACAAAATCTTTTGTTCTGGCTGCAATTTCCCTTATTTCCCTAAACTCCTGACCTGCATAGATTATTGAATCAGCAGAAACTCCATATGCATCAA
>JAAYAN010000224.1 GCA_012719345.1 Ignavibacteria bacterium
AACATTGTATAAGCGTAATGCGGGCTGAACTGCTAAATTTGAGCATTTTTGCTCCTAAGAAACTTTGTGGTGGGCGGACAGTGAATTGCTCCGAAATCCCGCACTACGCTTATACTTGACCGTTGTGTGCAATGCTAAAAAACACTACTACAAACCATTAAAACCAAAATAAAATGGACATTAACGACAAAAGATTAGACTCTTTACTTACAGAAATTGAAACTGTAAGGCGAAGAAGAATTCTTGATTATTCTAATAGTAAAGACATTCGTTTTATCGATCCATATCATTATACTGATAAGTTAAAGATTAACAATAATCACATAATCCTCGGTCGTAGAGGATGCGGAAAAACGACATTATTCTTAAAAATAATTGAGAGTCAAGGGAATCAGCAATCAATAATTGTTGATTGTCAACCTATTAAAAACAAAGGCATAAATTCAATTTTAATTGATATTATGAAATCAATAATCAAATATTTACTTGATTATTATAAAACAGACTTGAATAAATTTCATGACGATTACAAAAAAACATTTGGCGGATTAAAAGCTATAAAAAAGTACTTTAATAAAAACCATGAATTAATTGTTAAGAAAAAAAATCTTGAAATCCTTAAGTTAAATCTCGAACTTTTAAGATTGAAAATTGAAAAAATTGCAACATTACCCGAAGTTGTTGAAATAAGTAAAAATCAAGAAATTTCTAAAGAAAGAAAATCAAGCATTCAAACAAAGAAAGATATTAAAACTAAACTTGGCATAAATTCTAATTTATTAAGTGCTGTTCCAGAAATGAATGGAATTATCGATGCAATAGTTGATATTGAGTTACAATCATCAATGGTTCATTCTACTGAAAATTTGACATCACATAAAGAGAATATTACTCAAAATGAAAAAATTGTGAAATTAAAAGCAGAATATCTTAATGAATTAAAGAATGGTTTTGCAGATTTATTTTACGAATTTCAAAAACAAACTTCAAAAAGTTTAGTGTTATACATGGATGACTTTTACTTAATAGACTCAAAAAACCAACCGGATATTATTCAATATTTACATGATGTATATAAAATAACAAGAAATTCAGCATTTTGCTTTAAGATGAGTGCACTTCCTTATCGGATTAAAACTAACCCTACTGGGAATTACGACTTTTCATTTAAGGACGATTTCTCAATAATAAGACTTGATGTCGATTTGTCAGATTTCGATAATCTTAAGAATTACTTATTTGATATTGCAAGTAACCTAAAACCTGAACTTGATATTTCAAGTGGTGAATTAATTAGTTTATTTAATAGTCCTCAATCTTTAAATTATACACTTCTTGCTGCAGGAGGTATTCCTCGGGATTTTTTAATTATATTATCAGATTTGGTCAATCTTGCAAGAACAGAAAATCGAAAAAATATAACACGTGAGAACATTTATAAGATTGTTAATCAACTACGACAAGACAAGGATCAAAATATTGAATATGATACTGATATTCCTACAGAAATAATTAGAGAAGCAGTGTCACAGATAAATTCAAAAGTGATTGACGACCTTAACACAAATATTATTCTTTATCCAGCAGATACAGCAAAGGAACATGAGAGTCTTTTGAAAAACATGTCAAATCTTAGATATATGCATTTGATAAAAGAAAACATAAGTTCTGAAAGTAGAAAAAATAAAACATTTCACGCTTATCTTATTGATATGACTTTTTATCCAATTGCAAAAAGAATGAAAGGAGACTTTAATTTTCGGGAATTCTGGATAAAAGATGAAAAACATCGTTTGCCACATTTGCATAGAGCCCCAATATGGAATTTTGAATTTGATAAAGAAAATAATAAAATAATACTTGAATACAATAAAAACCTTGAGAACTAAGCACATGCACACAACACATGGTATAGTGCATGCGGGTTTCAGTGGTAAGCGAGCGTTTGTAGCTCGTAAAAAAGGTCGGTGTAACTTGATAAGTTTTCGCCTCGTAATCCCGCACGACACCATACCATCAACCGTTAGCTTTAACCCAAGACACTGTATATTATGAGAATACCTGACTGGAAATATGATCACTTTATCGAGCAAATTCATAAAACATCATACAAATCACATGAGAATTATATCGTTGGATCACTACTACATGACTCACGACTATTGAACCTCAAACCTTTAGGCCAATACTATACAAAAAGAAATAATGGGAAATATGCATTGATAGATCTATATTACCCCCAAATAAAATTAGCTATTGAAATTGATGAGAAAAGACATAAAAACACAATTAAAGCAGATAAAGAAAGAGAAAAAGAAATAAGGAAAATATTAGGTTGCAAATTTTACCATATAGATATTTCTAAAGGAAACATTATCAGTCAAATCAATAAACTTAAGAATAAGATTATAACAGAACAAAATAAGCAGAATTTCAACCCATGGCAAAAGCCTAAGTCTTTGGATATCTTTTCCTTAAAAAGCAAGAAGAAATTAACATTGTTTGTCAAAATAAGAGGCAGAATTAAGCCAGAGGATCTTATGAAAAGACAAACTGGTTATTGGAAAATTGCGGAGAAAAAGAGAAAGAAAATAAAGGAGATTATTATAATCCATGATTCTGTCATTATAACTCATTTTAGGAAGCCAACTTGGAATCAAAAATATAAGAAATCTGGCTTTGATGCAGCCGAAAAATCGAGTAGTAGCTTGTTAGGGACAACTATAAAATGGAAAACAAGACATACAATTACATATTCTGATGATTTGTATTAGCTGAAAATATTAACTTCATAGCTTCTCAGTATTTATAAATAATTTGCAACGATTCGTGAAACCATCAACACATTTAACAAAGTTGAATTCAAAAATGGATACAAATACATGGTTAACCATTAGCCAAGCTGCTATTGCATTTGGGATTTTACTTACCGCCATTGGTGGATATGGGGCTTATCATTTTGGGAAAAAGATCGACTCAAAGAAAGCAGAAGAGCAAAAAGAATCTCAACTAGCCTCCGAGCATAGAATAATCTCAAGTTTAACTGATTCTCTTAAACAAATTAAGAGTTCAGCTTCTTCTGAGCAAATGGACAGAGCTGACCGAGGATTACCTGGACTTGCTTTTCAGGCCGTTTTTACTGTTCATACTCAAACTGAAAAAAGGGATAAATATCTTATGGATATGGGAGACGCTTTAAATAGAAATAGGGTTTCACTTTATCTTGATGAGAACAATGATCTCATATACCGAATCATTGATGATATCGGAACACCTCATTTAATTCGTGTTTCGCAAGGAATCAATACTTTCCAACCAGAGGCAAAGTATTTATTCACGATTGATTATGGTCTATCACCTAATTATTCATTTATGAGACTATTTATTAACGATAGAGAAGTTGGAAGGCACGAAATTCAAGGCTGGTTAAAGCTCGTTTTCAGGGGTCCAACTGATCCTAATATATCGAAAACTATGCTCATTGGGTGCGATATCAGCAAACAAAACTTCGCTAAGTTTACTGTTGCATTTAGTGCAATCTATAAGGAACCAATGGCCAAACAAGATTATAAGAAGATGTTTGAGATTTGGGCCTCCACTATGGATAAAATAAAGTGAACAATTCGGAATTAATAAATGGCTAAAGCTAACACGGACGGTAGGGTTAATAAGCTTGTCACACTTTTTGCTTTTGCTCCTGCTCCCAAGACAAATTTGTAATGGTTCATGCACCCGGACACGCGCATCTGCTCGCAATTAAGATCATCTACACCTTGACAGTTTTCTGGCTTCGAGACAGTTTGTACCGCGACACTGCGCCAGTGCCCGCAATCAACTTTGTAACCGGGGATAAATTCGCGGCTCCGATCAAAATTGTACCGCGACACGCGTAATGCTCAACAAACTTTGTACCTGGACGACAAAAAGTGCGCCATACCCTCCTTGCACCGTGACAACTTTCTGGCCCCGCTGGCGCGGGGTACCAGGATTCTGCCCGGATGCTGCGTCGGGTAACGCTTACTGAACCCTACCGCCGGGCCGTTAGGTAACATGCCAAGTATTTACACTAAAAACGAAAAAATGTGGCCAAGAAAAAT
>JAAYAN010000225.1 GCA_012719345.1 Ignavibacteria bacterium
AACTTCTTTGTTAATTTGCTTTCCGGTTTGCTGGCTTATTCACTAAAAGATCGTAAACCTAAAATTGATTTGTCCGGTTATTCTAATGAACTTGTTTTTGCTTGATTCTTATATCGAACTCAGGTTACTGTAGTATTCCGCAGTTTTTATTTCAAGCTGGATTCTGCTATCAATTACCTTGCTTTGTTCAGAAGCCCAAGCCCCGATTTTACTGCCTTCAGGTCTTTCTTCAAAATATTTATCCGAAATTTCTTCACTTACTTTTTCAACATAACCTTCAATTCGTACTTGTCTTTCAAGTTCCGGCCAAAAAAATACAACTGCCGCAAAAGGATTCGACTCAATCTGGCGGGCTTTGTAACTTCCGTAATTTGTAAAAAATACAAGCCCTTTATCTTCAATTTCTTTTAGAAGCACAATTCTTATCGAAGGTCGTCCTGTAGGCGTTGAAGTTGCAAGCGCCATTGCAGTTGGCTCGGTTAACTCGGATTTAACAGCTTCATCAAGCCATAATTTAAGCTGAGTAATAGGATTTAAATTAACATCCTTCTCATTTAACGAGTGCAGTTTGTATTCTTTGCGGATTGAAGATATATTCATTTCCATTTTCCCCTCAAATAAAAATAATAACAAACATTTTAAGAAAATTATTCCCAAAAACGAACTGTGGAATATTTTCTGTAAAAGAAATGCGCGTAATAGTTGAAAGCCTTGATAAAGTTAAGTAACTTCACATCTTAAAAATATTATTCTAAAAAAATGATTGAACTTGAGATTGTAAATGGTACTTTTTCAATTCATAAAGTATGTCCGGATAGAAAAGATTTGCTGGATTTATTTAATGAAGATTTTTTCTCAATTACAAAAACAAATGACGAAATATCTGTTGTATGCCGGGAAGAAATATTTATAAAAGAAACAGAAGTTGAAAACGGCTGGAAATGTTTGAAAGTAAAAGGAATTCTCGATTTCTCGCTGGTTGGAATTTTTCATTCAATTCTTACTGAGTTAAAAAATGCAGAAATCAGTGTGTTTGTAATTTCAACTTTCAATACAGATTATATCCTAATCAAAAAAGAGAGTTTTGAAAAAGCTGTAAAGGTGTTAAATATGACAAATAATATTTCAATTAAATAAGCGAGGGAAGAATGACTGAAGAAGAAAAAGCGATAAAAATGTTTAATTCTGGATTTAATTGTTCGCAAGCTGTTGTCAGCGCATTTGCCGAAAAGTTAAATTTCGATGAAAAATTGGCATTAAAAATATCTACAGGTTTTGGTGCAGGAATGGGCAGACTTCAGGAAACTTGCGGAGCTGTTACCGGTGCTTTTATGGCATTGGGAGTTTACAATAGCAACATTTCAGATGACAATGCAGAAATTAAGAAGAATACTTATAAAATGGTTCAGGATTTTAACTCGAAGTTTAAAGAGCTTAATAAAACCACAATCTGCCGTGTACTTTTAGGTGTGGATTTAAATACTGACGAAGGACAAAAGATTTTAAAAGACCAAAATCTTCACGGAACAGTTTGCGAGAAATGCATTAAGAATGCTGTGAAAATTGTGAATAATCTAATATAGGAAATGGAACGCTGATTTTACAGCTTGTTTATGAGTTACTTAAATTTTGTATTATCTTAAAATAAGTGATTATCATAAATCTGCGTTCAAAAAAAAAGGAATAATTATGAAAATTGATTGTGGAGAATTTTTTCTAAGACCTCTTGAAATTGAAGACGCAGGCGATCTTGCAAAAAATGCAAATAACAGGAATGTATGGATTAATCTGCGTGATGTTTTTCCTCATCCATATTCGAAAAATGATGCAATGAATTTTATTGAATTTGTGCAAGCTGCCGATACAATGCTTGTTTTAGGCATTATATATAAAAATGAATGCATAGGAGTTTTAGGCGCGCATTTTCAGCCTGATGTTTATCAGCACTCGGTAGAGCTTGGTTTTTGGATCGGGGAAACTTACTGGGGAAAAGGAATTATGACTAAGGCTTGTAGAGAATTTATGAAATATTTGTTTGGGAAAAAAGATATTAACCGTATATATAGCAGCGTTTTTGAATGGAATAAATCTTCAATGCGGGTTTTGGAAAAATGCGGATTTAAAAAAGAAGGAATCTTGAGAAAAGCAGTTCTAAAAGACGGTAATTTTATTGATGAACACAGATACAGTAAATTAAAAAATGAATAAAGAAGGCAAATACAAAGTAGTAATTTTCGACCTCGGTGAAACATTGATTGAATATGTAAATGTTCCGCTGAGCTGGAAAAATCTTTATCCCGAAATATTTAACAGAATAAATGAATACAATATGCTGGGACTTTCGGAACATCAGATTGAAAAAATATGCTGTAATCTGGAAAAGTATAATACAAGAATCAACCCGAGGGAAAAGGAATTCTCGGCAGAGTATATTTTTTTTAATATACTTGAAGAGTTTAGGATTTACGATGATATTATCACGCAAAAAATAATACCGCAATTCTTCAATTTTTTTCAGCAAAAAAGAAAAACTTATCCTGAAACAGAGGAAGTATTAAAAACACTTAAAGAGAACGGATTAAAAACTGCAATATTTACCGATGTGCCTTACGGAATGCCCGACGAGTTTGTGTTCGAAGACATAAAAAGTTTTGCCAGTTACATCGATAAAGTTGTAACTTCAGTTTCTGCCGGTTTTCGTAAACCAAATCCAGCAGGACTTGAAATGATTTGCGATCACTTTCCTGCCGATAAAAATGAAATTATTTATGTCGGGAATGAAGAAAAAGATATAATAGTCTGCAAAAATATCGGGTGTAAATCTGTTTTAATAAACAGAGAAGAAACACCTAAAAATTTCGGAGAAGATTATCAATTTAAAACGTTAACAGAATTAACAAATCTGATAATAAAATCTTTTATATAACTTTGCTGAGTTGATGTGTTTTTAATTGTTTACAAGAAATAAAAAATGTATGCTTTGCAGAAACAAATTGGAGTTTTGATGAAAACACTTGGATTAATTGGCGGGATAGGTCCCGAATCGACGATTGATTATTACAAAATGTTAATTAAAAAATACCGCGAAATAAAAGGAGAAAACGAGTATCCATCATTCCTGATAAACAACATTAATATGACTGAAATGCTGGATTATATTAAAAACAAAAAAAATGAAGAACTGGTAAAATATTTATCAAATGAAATAAATAAAATAGAAAAAGCGGGAGCAGATTTTGCTGCTCTTGCATCCAACACGCCGCATCTTGTTTTTGACGAATTACAGAAAAATGTAAATATACCGCTTATAAGTATTGTTGAAGAAACAGTAAAATTCTGCGCGAAAAGAGGGTTTGTAAATACAGGACTTTTCGGCACAATGTTCACTATGGAAGCTGGTTTTTATCAGCAAATCGGGGAAAAGTATTCGGTAAAAGTAAAAATTCCGGAAGAAAATGAAAGAAAGTTTATTCACGAAATCTATTTCAATGAACTTGTTCCCGGAATAATTAAGGAATCAACAAGAAAAAAACTTGTTGAAATTGCTTGTAATCTTAAAGATAAATGCGGAATATCGGGGCTGATTTTAGGCGGGACCGAACTTCCTTTGATATTAAAGCAGGAAGAATTTAAAGATATTGTAATCCTTAACACTTCGGAAATACACATAAATGCTATTATAAAAAAGATGATAAATAATGAAGATTTCTGAAAATTGTTATGCAGTTACAGGGCTCGGTTTTACTCCGCCGTGGTTTGTTAATGCCGGAATTATAAAGGGAAAAGATAAAACAATAATAGTTGATTCCGGCGGAAATTACAGCGCGGCACAGACTATTTACGGGTATGCTTCTGCAGTATCGCGTACCCAGAAATTTGTTGTGATAAACACCGAACCTCATTTTGATCATATTCTTGGAAACTGTTTTTTTTCAGAGAGAAATATCCCGATTTATGCTCATCCTTTAGTTTACAGAAAGGAAGAAGATTTTATTTGTCAGAAAAAAGAAATGAACGATTCTATAACCGAAATAGTCAGGAAAAAAGCTAATGAGGAAGAATCTTTTTTTAGTAAAACATATTTGAAAAATCCGGATTTCAAATTACAAGATAATCAGGAAATTGATTTAGGGAATTCAAGGGTTAAAATATTCTTTACTCCGGGACATACAAAAGCTAATATTTCGGTTTTTCATACTTCCGAAAAAGTGCTTTTTACAGGCGATTGCATCGTTAATAATTATTTACCGAATACTGGAGCGGCAAATAAAGAGGACTTGAAAATTTGGAACGAATCTTTGAAATTTATTAAATTTCTTAACCCGGAAATAATAGTTCCTGGTCACGGAGGTGTTATTGAAAAAAACGAAATTGAAATTGCTATAACCAGAATGGGTAAAATAATTTCACGCGGAATAAATTAATCGCAAAATCAATATATTATGTCCAAGAAAAAATAGTAAAATGCAAGTTTAAATTAACTTCGGAAATCGCAATTAAATCCTTTTTTACTTTTATGAATGTTTTGTAAAAATTTGTATAATTCGATATACCGTAAATGTTTTTTATAATTCATAAAGAGTGAAAAAATGAAAACTATAATATTTACTTTTATGCTGATTTTCTGTGTTCATTTTGTTAATGCGCAAATGAATGAATTAAATAACAAACACCCTTTCGATCAAACTTTAGTGTTAAGTGTTGACGGCGGTTTTACGCTTGCTCAAACTGATTACAGGAGTGTAAAACTAGGATTAATTGGAAAGGGAACCGCTGAATATTTTCTATCAGTTTATGATAAAAATACACTTGGTCTAAAACTAAGTGCGGCAGGTTTTAAAATTAACGGTGAAGACGCCCGCAAAACTCCTGATAAAATATCGACTGATGTAATTATGTTTGGTGCTGGAATTACTTATACAAACATATTTTACGATAAGCTAATGCCTTATGCTTCTTTAACATTAAATAAAATATGGTTTAGCCCGAAAGACGAAAATGGGAAACGCGCCCCGAATAATGCTAAAAATATATATTCAAGAGAAGGGATGCTTACAAGTTTAGAAGTCGGTTTAAGATATAAATTTGATGATTATTTCACGTTTAACTTTAACACATCAATAAATTATCCCGATAATGATAATATTGATGACTTTCCTTCCGGGAAAAGCAATGACCAATTTATGAGTGTAGGATTAGGAGCTTCCATAGCCCTTTTTGGCAAAAGAGATTCTGATAAGGACGGTATTTTAAACAGTGTGGATAAATGCCCCAACGAGTCCGAAGATTTTGACGGATTTGAAGATGAAGACGGATGCCCTGAAAATGATAATGATAAAGACGGAATTTTGGATATTAATGATAAATTTCCTAATGAACCCGAAGATATTGACGGATTTGAAGATGAAGACGGATGCCCTGAAAATGATAATGATAAAGACGGAATTTTGGATATTAATGATAAATGTCCAAACGAATCCGAAGATTTTGACGGATTTGAAGATGAAGATGGATGTCCTGACTTAGATAATGACTATGATGGAATAAAGGATGCCGATGATAAATGCCCAAATGAACCTGAAACTTTTAATAATTTTGAAGATAAAGATGGATGTCCCGACGAAGTTCCGGTTGCAAAAGATACTGTAAAGACTGTTGTTGCTCCGGTTATTCCAGCAGCGCCTGCTGTTCAGCCCAAACAGGAAAAACCTGTTTCAGAAACAAAGCCTTTACGAAAAGCTCCTGATGAGTTTGTAATACACTCAGCAACAACTTTCAGAATGAACTCAAGTACAATAGAATCTGATGCAAGACCTTTTTTGAATAACATTGCAGATACATTAAAAAAATATCCGGGAGAAAGGTGGAGGATAGAGGGGCATATTGATAGCAGAACAGCAGCATCAAATGAATCAAACTTATCAGCAAAAATGGCTAAAGCAATTCAGGACTATCTTGTTGGAAGAGGAATTCCGGCATCGAGATTTGTTCTGGCTGATATGCTCGACCGTTTCCCTATTGCCAGCAATACAACTTCTTTTGGAAGAATGAAAAACAGAAGAGTTGTTTTGGTAAGAGTTAAATAGGATTATAAAAATCACTTTAATATAAGATGAAATGCCTTATATTATCACTGCGTATTTTTTGAGGTTAATATGAAATTTATGTTGCAAGTTGTTATATATATTACAATAGCAGCTTTCAGTCTGAAGGCTCAGCCTGTAATTGAAATCTGGTACGGAAATCCCCAATATTTTGGATTTAATGGAACTCCGCAAAACCAGATAAATATTTTAGGAAGAGTGACAGGCGCAACATCATTAAGCTATACTTTAAACGGAAGTGATCCTCGTTCTCTTAATATTGGTCCTTATACACCTACAACAGTGAGAAGACTTTATAATACAGGCGATTTTAACATTGAGATTTTCACAAACACTTTAAATGGATACAGCAGAGATGCATTTTTAGTTGAAGGAGAAAACACTGTAACAGTAACAGCACAAGGAACAGGTGCCCCGGTTAATGAAACTGTCACTTTTTTCTTTACAGACGATTATTCTTTGACATCTTCATATTCTGTTGATTTTGATACTGTAACAAATATCACAAATATTTTTCAGGTAACTGACGGTAAATGGGAATTAGTGCCTGGTGAAGGTGTAAGAAATTCTTCCGGTGAAACCGGTTATGATAGAGCCCTCATTTTTGGTGATAAAACTTGGGAAAATTACGAGGTAAATGTAAAAGTTAAAATTAATGAAGTATTGGAAAAAACGGCTTCTCCCAGTGGCGGAGCAGCACTTATTATGATTTTGCGCTGGAACGGACATACTGATAATCCTGTTTCCGGATGGGAGCCAAAATCTGGCTGGATTCCTACTGGTGCATTTGTTGATTATGTTCCAAGAGAGCACTTTTCTGGTAGTTCGTTTAATGAAGGAATATTTGAAGTATTCGCTAACGGAGAAGGTACTGGTCAAACATATATTGATGATTTTACATTAGATACCTGGTATAACTTTAAAGCAAGAATTCAGTCGAGACCCGAAGATTCACCAATAATTAAAGCCAAACTTTGGAAAGGTGAAACTGAGCCGGACTGGCAGCTTGTTTGCTCGAATCCTGATGGATTGCAAGAACCTCTTTCAGGCGCTGTTCTCTTCGGGTCGCATCATCTTGATGTAACCTTCGGCGATTTTTCTGTTATTCCGCTTGAGGCTTTACCAGTAGAATTAGCTGCTTTTACAGGAAAAGTAAGTAATCAGGAAATATTGTTAAACTGGGAGACTTCCTCCGAAGTGAATAATTATATGTTCGAAATTGAGAAAAACGTTTCTGGTTCCGGGAATAAAATATGGGTAACAATCGGACAAATTATTGGTAACGGCAATTCAAACAGCAAAATTGGGTATTCATTTAAAGATAAAAATCCTGTAAAGGGAAAAAACTGTTACAGACTTAAACAAATTGATGTTGACGGCAGTTTTAAATATTCCGATGAAATAACGATTGAATATTATTCTAATAGAAATTTTGAATTAATCCAGAATTATCCAAACCCGTTTAACCCTGCTACAACAATAAGTTACTTTTTACCGCAAGAAGCAGATGTTACAATTGAAATAATTTCTCCGCTTGGCGAAACAATCGAAGTTATTAAAAGAAATAATGAGAAATCCGGATTAAATAAATATATTTGGGATGCCGGAAATCTATCATCCGGCGTATATTTTTACAAGGTGAAAGCGGTATTTCTGCATTCTAATATTATAAATGAAAATATTAATAAAATGTTATTACTGAAATAATTATAAAATAATATGAAAAAGTATAAAATTGTATTGTTGTTTTTATTTGCTTCGTTTATCTACTCACAAACTGACCCGCAATTAAGTATTGTTATTGAAGAGGACAATCCATCATATCCGACAAGACCAAAAGTTACTTTAGAAAACAGTTTGATTAAGGTTGTTATAAGGACTCAAACAGGTGGGGATGCTAAAAATGAAGGAATTGAAACAGTTATTAAAGAGTTCTATATTAAAAGTAAAAATGATAATATAGTTAATCCGGATCAATATATTGATGCGTGCACCCAAAGGCCAGCAGCTGATACAGCATATATAACATATAATACTGACGAAAAGAAAACTGTTCGGTTGGAATATAATTTTGATACTAATAATGGAATTATTGATTATAGTATTTTCCCAAACTCGCCAATAATAAAAGTTGATTATATTCAATATGAATATGCTAAAAATGCTTACTGGGCTAACATTGTTGAGTTATTTGATCTTGGATATAGAAAACAGCGAATATATGGACAAGAGAGTTTTATCCGTTCATTACAATATAATCCTGCAAGTTATTGGAATACATATGACGGTGATGAATATGCCAGTGACCCGTTAGACGGAGGTTCATTAAATTATAACGGACACAGCATTATTTTATACGGCGGCAGTTCTGATGAAAGCACATATGGATTCGGAAGGATTCTTCCTTTTTATGAGAATAATGTAAAAGGCGGTATGCGTATATTAAAATTTCTTGATTGGGGAATTGAGCCATATATCTCTACTGGAAATAATAATATGAATAGAGAACCTGTTACAAGTTACCTTTACGTTTGGACAACCGGGCAGGAAAATGCAATTTCCTTTGGTCAGGGAATAATTGATGCAGCTTTGCCGGTTGAATTGCTTTATTTTAACGCTGATACAAGCGGAACTTCAGTATTGCTAAATTGGGCAACTGCTACGGAGCACGATAATTACGGATTTAATGTTCTTAGAAAAAATGTAACATTAAATGAAACAGAATGGAGCAATATTAGTTTTGTTTCTCTCGAACCAGGAACATCCAATATTCCAAAGTATTACGAATATGAAGATACAAGTATGGTACCCGGAATTTACAGATATCAACTTGAACAGGTTGATGTTAATAGCGGAACCAGTTATTCCGATTCAGTTCAGATTGAAGTTCCTAATTATGTCTCCATATCAGAACAATACAACTATTTAAACTATTCTCTTGAACAGAACTACCCCAATCCTTTTAATCCTGTTACCAATATTCGTTATTCGATACCTTCGGTGCAGTTTGTTACTCTTAAAGTATTTAATATCCTTGGCGAAGAAGTTGCCTCATTGGTAAATGAAGAAAAATCTGCAGGAATTCACGAGGTGAAATTTAATGCAGCTTCTTTAAATAGCGGGGTTTATATATATAAAATTCAAACTGAAGAGTTTTATTCTGTAAAAAAACTGCTTTTGCTTAAGTAGAAATGAATAAATTTAATCTGTAAAAAAAGTATTAGCATTCATTCATCTTTACAATAAACTGTTTTTATTTTAAACTCTAAAAATTGTATATTTCGGTATGAATATACTGCTTGTATACAAAACAGTTTTTAATCCCATAAATAATAAAACAGGGTTTATATTTACCCTTATTCTGTTTAATAAATGGAGAAGTAATGGCTAAAGTAAAAGGCGGCATAATTGTCGATATAGAAAAGTGCAAAGGCTGCGAGTTATGTAAAGAAGCGTGTCCGCAGGAAACGCTCGAATTATCAAGGCAGCTTAATTCAAAGGGTTATCATTATATTGTAAAAATTGAAGACAAATGTACAGGATGTACTAATTGTGCATTGGTTTGTCCGGAAGGTGTAATAAAGGTTTACAGAAAAACGCTTGATAAAAAAGAGCATATAGCTGATATAAAAAATGTTAATAGCGATATAACTGTTACGGTGAAAGAATGAGTGAATATGAATTGATGAAAGGCAACGAGGCAATGGCAGAAGCTGCAATAAGAGCAGGAGCCGATGCATATTTTGGATACCCTATCACTCCGCAATCGGAAGTGTTGGAATATTTAAGCAGGGAAGCAAATAAAAGAACAGGAATGATAGTTCTTCAGGCAGAAAGTGAAATTGCCTCAATTAATATGGTTTATGGAGCGGCAGGGACAGGTAAAAAAGTCTGGACATCTTCATCAGGTCCGGGAATAAGTCTGATGCAGGAAGGAATATCGTATATTGCTTGTGCCGAATTGCCTTGCCTTATTGTAAATGTTATGCGTGGCGGTCCGGGACTTGGAACTATCCAGCCATCGCAAGGTGATTATTTGCAGGCGGTTAAGGGTGGGGGACACGGAGATTACAAACTGATCGTACTTGCTCCGGCAACAGTTCAGGAAATGTCTGATTTTGTTAAACTGGGATTTGATCTTGCTTTTAAATGGAAAAATCCGGTTATGATTTTAACAGACGGGGCACTCGGGCAGATGATGGAAAAAGTTAAATTATTCGATCCGCAACCTCGCTCAAATGAAATTCTACCTTGGGCTACAACCGGTAAAAACGAAAACAGAGAGAAAAATTTAATTACTTCCTTGTATATGCAGCCCGAAGATATGGAAAAAATGAACAGAAAATTGCAAAAAAAGTATGAAGATATTACAAGAGAAGAAGTAAGATTCGAAGCAATTAATTGTGAAGATGCTGATATAATATTAACAGCGTTCGGTTTAGTTGCCCGAATATGTTCAAAAGCTGCTGATATGGCGCGAAAAAAAGGAATTAAAGTCGGCGTATTCAGACCTGTAACACTATTTCCGTTTCCGGCGGAAACATTAAATAAATACGCCCATAAAGCAAAATTATTTATTGATGTAGAAATGAATGCAGGTCAGATGCTCGAAGATGTTAAACTGGCTGTTAACGGTAAAGTAAACGTCGATTTTTATGGAAGAATGGGAGGAATTGTACCTTCTCCCGATGAAATTCTTGAAAAAATAATTCAAATGTCTGGTTTGGAGAATAAATGAAAGAGAAAAATTTAATAGAAGAGGAAAAATTCTGTAACAGTTCCGAAGAAGAAAATATATGTACTGAAGATAATATAGTTTATAAAAGACCTTCTGTTTTAATTGATGTTCCTATGCATTATTGTCCTGGATGCGGACACGGTGTTACACACAGATTAATTGCGGAAGTTATTGAAGAAATGGGAATTCAATCTGAAACAATTGGTGTTGCCCCGGTTGGGTGCTCTGTTTTTGCATATAATTATTTGGATGTAGATATGACAGGAGCAGCTCATGGCAGAGCCAGCGCTGTTGCTACCGGAATAAAAAGAGTATTACCCGATAAATATGTCTTTTCTTATCAGGGGGACGGCGACTTAGCCGCAATTGGAACAGGTGAAACAATTCATACTTGCAACCGAGGAGAAAACATTCTTATCGTATTTATTAATAACGGTATCTACGGTATGACCGGCGGTCAGATGGCTCCGACAACTCTTGAAGGTATGAAATCGACAACTTCGCCAAATGGAAGAAACAGCAGAACAATGGGAGACCCTTTAAAAATCACTGAAATGGTTGCTCAGCTTTCTGGTGTTTGTTATGCTGCAAGAGTAGCTGTAAATAATCCTAAAAATGTAAGGTTTGCTAAAAAAGCTATAGCAAAAGGATTTGAAAATCAAAAATATAACAAAGGGCTGAGTTTTATAGAAGTTGTTTCTAACTGCCCATCAAATTGGAAAATGACACCCGTAGAAGCAAATAAATGGTTAGAAGAAAATATGTTGAAATTTTATTTATTAGGCGAATTAAAAAATTCAGATAAAGCGGAGACTAAGAAATGATTGAAGAAATGATTATTTCAGGATTTGGCGGTCAGGGTGTTCTTTCAATGGGGCAAATACTATGTTATTCCGGAGTAGTTGAAGGAAAAGAAGTTAGCTGGATGCCATCGTACGGTCCCGAGATGCGGGGAGGAACTGCCAACTGCATTACAATCATCAGCGATCAGAAAATCAGTTCGCCTATTATTTCAAAATTTGATACTGTAATTGCACTTAATCAACCCTCAGTTGATAAATTTGAAAAAGCTGTTAACTCCGGCGGATTGTTAATTTACGAAAAAAGTACTGTGATTAATCCTCCCAAAAGAAATGATATAACAGTTATAGGAATAGAAGCTGGGAAGGAAGCTATAAAACTAAACAACTTAAAAATTATGAATATGATAATATTAGGTGCATTTTTAAGTAAAAAACCTATAATCAGTTTAGAGAATGTTATTGCAGGTTTAAGAAAAGTTCTTCCGGAAAGATACCACCATCTTCTTCCGCTGAATGAGACTGCTCTTAAATGCGGGATGGATTTAGTTAAAAATTCATAAATCTTGCTAACAGAATAAGAAAATTAAAAATTGATATATTAAGAATTATTATTTAATTTTTAGAATCAAAAATAAGAGTGTAAAATGGCAAAAAATGAAGGTTCAATAGTTCAAGTTATAGGGCCGGCTGTTGATATAGATTTTCAAGATAGTGATCTTCCAAAAATATTAAATGCAATTATTATTCCTAGAACAAGTGTTGAAGGTGAAAAGGAAAATTTAATTGTTGAAGTTCAGCAACACTTGGGTGAAAACAGGGTTCGTACAATTGCTATGGATTCAACAGACGGCTTGGTACGCGGTATGAAAGCAATAGATACAGGGGCCCCAATATCAGTACCAGTAGGTCCAAACACCTTAGGAAGGTTGATTAATGTTATTGGAGAGGGTATTGACGGACTTGGAGAAATAAAGTGCGAAATGAAATATCCGATACACAGACATGCACCGAGCTTTAAAAATTTATCTACTGATCAGGAATTATTTGAAACGGGAATTAAAGTAATTGACTTGATTGAACCTTATTCGAAAGGCGGTAAGACCGGACTTTTTGGTGGTGCGGGTGTGGGTAAAACTGTTATTATTCAGGAACTTATCCATAACATTGCTAAACAACATGGCGGATATTCTGTTTTTGCCGGTGTTGGAGAAAGAACTCGCGAAGGTAATGATCTTTGGCTTGAGATGAAAGAATCTGGAGTTTTAAGTAAAACTGCTCTTGTTTTCGGACAGATGAATGAACCTCCGGGGGCCCGTTTGAGAGTAGGGCTTACCGGATTAACTATTGCCGAATATTTCCGTGAAGAAGAGGGAAGGGATGTACTTTTATTTATCGATAATATTTTTCGTTTTACTCAAGCAGGTTCTGAAGTGAGTGCTCTTTTGGGAAGAATGCCTTCTGCAGTAGGTTATCAGCCGAATTTAGCTTCCGAGATGGGTGAATTGCAGGAAAGAATTACATCAACGGAAAAAGGTTCAATTACTTCTGTTCAGGCAATTTACGTTCCGGCAGACGATTTAACTGATCCGGCTCCTGCTACAGCTTTTTCACATCTTGATGCTACAACTGTGTTAAGCCGTCAGATATCTGAACTTGGAATTTATCCTGCTGTCGATCCACTTGATTCAACCTCTCGAATACTTGAACCAGGTATCGTCGGGGATGAACATTATCATGTTGCCCGTCAGGTAAAAGAAATATTGCAGTCTTATAAAGATTTACAGGATATAATAAATATTTTAGGTATGGATGAACTATCGGATGAAGATAAAACAATTGTAAGAAGAGCAAGGAGAGTGCAAAGGTTTTTCAGCCAGCCGTTTCACGTAGCTGAACAATTTACAGGATTTCCAGGTAAATATGTAAAAATTGAAGATACGATAAGAGGATTTAAGGAAATAATTGAAGGAAAACACGATGATTTACCTGAGTCAGCTTTTATGTATGTTGGTACAATAGAAGAAGCTGTTGAAAAAGCTAAAGGAATGTAAAAAATAAATGAAAGAAATACATTTGGAAATAGTTACTCCATCCAAAATGGCGTTTAACGGTGAAATTCTTTCCGTTAAAGTTCCTGGAACAAAAGGCAGTTTCCAAATACTTTTTAATCATGCTCCAATTCTTAGTTCTCTGGAAATTGGTATGATAAAAATAGTAGATGTAGAAAATAAAGCAAGCTATTTTTCTACAAGCGGCGGAACATTAGAAGCAAAAAATAATAACGTTATTTTATTAGTTGAATCTTTAGAATCTCCTGAAGAAATAAATTTAAAAAGAGCTGAAGAATCTATGCAAAGAGCAAAGGAAAGATTATCTTCAAAAAATGCTAATCTTGATCAGGTAAGGGCTGAAAATAGTCTTAAAAGAGCTTTAAATAGGATTAAACTTTATAATAAAATCAAGTAACAATATCAATTAATATATCCATCGCCGATAATAATATTTGTGTTTAATTCTCCTGAATCTATTATTTTATTTATCTTATCAAGATGATTTGATAAGTAAATAAGTCTTTCGCTTTCACTTTTTAAAATAAGTAAATCCTGCTGTTGCTGCAGAGTAAGTCCTGATTTTTCAGCTATTTTAAACGATTTATAATTTGATTTGTTGAGATTGTTAAAGAAAAAATTATCCGGTTGCTTATCAGTCTTACTTAATAGTTCAGTAAATCTGCTTAATACAACTTCAAATATTATTTCGGAATATCGGGATTTATTATCCAAATAAGGTTCTACTTCCGATTCAAAATATCCATCACGGTTTATTGAAGAAGAAATTGTATTAAATCTTTCGTAACCCTTTACGTAGATATCCATTTCTCCTGTATTGTATTTACGAATTATTTTTTCAACTTTACAGATGCAGCCGATTTTTGATATACTAGAATTTATAACTGAAACAATACCGAAAACTTCACCGGTGGAAAAAACGCGGTTAATCATTATTTTATATCTTTCTTCAAAAATATGCAAAGGATAAATGCTTTCAGGAAAAAGTACAAGTTCAAGAGGAAATATGGGTATTAAAGAATTCATAAATAATTATAAAAAATAAAAACTTTAATTTCAAATAAAAAAAAATCCTCATTTCTGAGGATTTTAATTTATGCTTTTAAATAGTTTTGTTCAACTTGATTCCAATTAATTACCTTAAAGAAATTGTCAACATATTCCGGTCTTCTGTTTTGATATTTTAAATAATATGCGTGTTCCCACACATCAATTCCCAGAACAGGTGTTCCTTTTACTTCTGCAATATCCATTAAAGGATTATCCTGATTAGGAGTTGATGAAACAGCCAGACCGGATTCTGTTTTAACAAGCCAAGCCCATCCCGATCCAAATCGATTTGCAGCTGCATCAGAAAAAATATGCTTGAACGACTCAAACGAGCCGAATGTTTTATTGATTTCATCAGCTAATATTCCTCTTGGCAAACCGCCTTTGTCAGCTCCCATCACATTCCAGAAGAAAGTATGGTTGTAATGTCCGCCTCCGTTATTACGTACTGCCATTGGATATTTTGATATATTTTTTATAATATCTTCAAGTGACGAGAAAGGTATGCTGTTTCCTTCTAATGCAGCATTTAATTTGGCAACATAAGCTGCATGATGTTTTGAATGATGAATTTCCATTGTCTGAGCATCAATATATGGTTCAAGGGCATTATAATTGTACGGTAACGGGGGTAATTCAAATTTATTCATTTTCATACTCCTTTTTGTTATATAACTATTTAAATTATTTATCGAATGATCAAATTTATTTGCACCTGCAATTGCTGATGTTGTTATAACTGATAATATGAAATTTCTTCTTTTCATATTTCATTCCTATATAAGTTATTTCTTTTAAATCATAATGTATAATTCAGAGAAAAAGTTCATTTTGAAAAAAAATGATAACTTATCCTAATAAATAAATCAAAATATTTATAACGAAGAAACACCGAATCTTAATTGAGATGGAAAAAATGGTTGCTAAAGAAGAAGAATTTAACCTTAATGATTATGATTGCATTTATCGTGATTGATAAGATTTTTGTAAGGATTATCTACAATAAATTCACCAGCTTCGAAAGTACCGGAAAAATTTAGAAACGATCCCTCCATATTATGCAGAGTTTCAGAATCAATAATTAGATCAAAATTGGAAAATGGTATAATAGTATCGTCAGAATTGTTTTTTGAATCGAAACCGAATTCATACTCTATAATTGCACCTAATGCGCCATGAGCTGTTATTCTTAAACGGTATTCATTTGAAAGGGAATAAGTATGGTATAAATGTTCAATAAAAGAAATTGCTTCGACAGAGAGATTTAATATATTATTACTCATTTTTATTGTTATCGGGGGTTGTAATATTAACACCATAATTTAATGAAAAAAGGACATTCCAAGCATTATTAGAAATTCTTTTTATTTCTTGCTTGTTCTCGAGAGAAAAAATCAGATTTTCTGCAAGTTTCTGTGAAGTAATGCTGGAAATGATAATTTCTTTTTTTTCGAAAAAGCTTTTAATAGCAAACTGTAAATCGCGAAAAAAAATATTAGAATCTTTATAGAAAGGATATTTTTCTTTCATAAAATTAAAAAATAATACTTTATTAGAAATCAAATCGTTAAACAAAAATTCTTCATTAATTTTCATCTTAATCACATTGTAAGTATTGATAAAAACATTTTTGACAAATTAACAAGAGGACTGAAATATACCCCGAAAATTAAAACCGGAATAAGCAGGAAAAGAATAAAAACAACATTTCCGTATGAAAAAGATATTATTGGTGTAGCATCATTCTGAGGTTTCAGATAAAGGTGTTTTAAAACTCGGGCATAATAATATAAAGATACTACAGTATTTAGTAACGCAACTACTGCAACAAATATCATCTTTGCATCTAAAAGAGCAATAAAAAGATAAAGTTTACCTATAAAACCAGCAGTAGGAGGTAACCCGGTTAAAGAAACTAGAAATACTGAAAGGCTGAATGCGAGGAAAGGATTGATTAAGCCTAATCCATTGTAATCATTAATATCTTCTGAACCCGAGGAGTTTGCAATGAGCATTATAATGTAGAAAGCTCCCAAATTCATAAGTCCATATACAATTATATAAATCAAAATTGCCAGTAAACCTTGGTTAGATAAAACTGCAAGTCCGAGCAAAATATAACCTGCGTGCGCAATACTTGAATATGCCAGCATACGTTTAAGATTTGTCTGCCAGAGCGCTGTTAAATTGCCTAAAGTCATTGTAGCAATTGAGATTATAATTAGAAAACTTTGCCAGTCAAAGACCTCCGATAAATGCCAGAATCCTTTTTCTCCTATCAAAACAACAAATCCTGACTTAATA
>JAAYAN010000226.1 GCA_012719345.1 Ignavibacteria bacterium
TATTAAGTATGAGTTTGGAATTGAAGAAGTGGAAACCGGGAGCGGTAAAATACGGATATATTCAAAAGAGAAAACAATAGTGGATTTGTTCAGATATAAAAACAAACTCGGTGAAGATATGGCGCTCGAATCTCTTAAAACATATATGAGAAGAAAAGAAAATAAAACCGCTACTCTTGCCGATGCTGCCCAAAAGCTTGGAATGTATAAAAAAATGGAAGCATACATAAAGGGGAGTATGTAATGGGCAAAAATGAGAATATAAAGAATTTAAGCGCTTCGGTAAAACAAAGATTGTTAAATGTTGCAAAAACTCAAAACAGAGAATATCAGGCGGTGTTTAAGCAATATATACAGGAACGGATGCTATACAGAATTTCAGCAAGCCAATATTCAGGTGCATTTATATTAAAGGGAGCTCTTCTATTCTTTATGTATAATATAAGTAAACTACGTCCTACAAAAGATATAGATTTTATGGGAAAAAATATTGAGAACGACGAAGAAGTGATGAAAAAAGTATTTTCAGAAATAGTAAAAATTACTTCGGAAGATGGACTTGAGTATGATCCGGATTCAATAAAAACCGAAAGAATTGTGGAAGATGGTAATTATAAGGGAATAAGAATTAACGTGGTTGTTAAGTTGGGCAATGCAAAAGACAGACTTCAAATAGATATCGGTTTTGGAGATAAAATATATGCAGGACCTGTTGAAATGGAATACCCGACATTACTTGAACTTCCTGCCCCCAAACTATTTACATATTCCATTGAATCGGCAATAGCTGAAAAATTTGAAGCTATTGTATCCATTGGAATTGCAACCAGCAGAATGAAGGATTTTTATGATATTCTATTTTTCGCTAGTTCAAAGATATTTAATTCATATACACTTTTCGAAGCAATTAAATTAACTTTCAAAAACAGGAACACCAATCTTGCCGACCGCAATAATATTTTCAAAAAGGAATTCAGTTCCGATATGCAAAAACAAATACAGTGGTCAGCATTTATACATAAAAACAAATTAGATGCTGAAAAGGAATTTGAAAGCACAGTTTTCAAAATCGAAAGATATCTTGAACCCCTGTTTGAATTAAAAGAACCAAAAACTTGGAATCCTGAAAAATGGATTTGGGAATAAAAAATTGTTAACAGCTAAACCCAAACCTTAAAGAAAGAAGCAAGTTTTCTTAAAGGTTTATTATATCAATGCTCTCCGTATTTTTTCTCGCCGGCTTCAATTTTTACGCGCAAAAAGTTCTCTTTGTGCGGCAGGGGACAGGTTTTATCTCATTCCCGCTTTGCCGAAAAGTTCATCTTTTGAGGTGTAATCGTTTAAGTAATAAACTTTTATCCTGTTCCGGTTATTCGCCAGCCAGGTAAGTGAAATTTTAATTCTTTCAAGATTTTTTTTATCAGGCTCCGAAACAAGATTCAGCGTACCGGCATAAAAATCGTCAATTTCGGAAATAAATGTATCTTTTTTATCGGCAAGATGATCCTTAATAAAAACATTGCCTTTTTTTAAAAGTAGATAATCATTTTTATCAGCTCCCGAAATTTCCACAAGCACATTTGAAAGATTTACAGGTTCAGCAAGTATAGAAGATCGTGTAATTTGCGAAAGAACAAGATTTATTGTGTCCCGGGTTTCGGCAGCTTCTTCGTATTTCTGCTCGGTAGATAATCTTTTCATCCTGTTTAAAAGTCTGTCCAGCGCAAACTGGTTTTGACCCGACAGGAATTCATAAACCCGTAAAAGTTCGCTGTTGTAATCCTTCACGTCGGGATTTATGCAGGGAGCAAGGCATCTGTTTATTCCGGCAAGATAACATAGTTTCCCTTTTTTTAATTCCTTTTCGGAACACTCCCTTAGACTGAAAGTTTTTTGAATTATTTCCAAGAGGGCTTTGGAAGTTTCGCGGTTTGAATAGGGACCGAAATAATCATTTCCGTCAAAATCGAAATTCGTGGAGGTTTCGGGAATTGGAAACTGGTGCGTATTTAGAATCCGTATAAAATAACTTAATGTGTATTTTTTAAGTAAAGAATTTTTTGCCGGTTTGAACTGTTTGATCAATTCGGCTTCAGCAAGCAGAGCGGTAAGTTCTGTGTTTGTAATTTTATATTCAAGTTTATCTGCTTTCCGGATTATTTCTTTTGTTTTGCGGGGGGCAGAGGATGAAAAATAAGATCTGATGCGCGATTTAAGATTTTTAGCTTTCCCTATGTAAATTATTTTTCCTGCCGGATCTTTAAAAAAATATATACCCGGATTTTGCGGGAGCGAATTATAATCTTCAATAAGTTTTTTCTTTACCATCAAATACGAAGAAGATTTTGGTGCGGAATTCCCCTGAAAAGATAGTAATCCGTCCAGACTTTTCACCGAATACTCTTCATCCAAAACGGTTAAAAATTTCAAAAGAATTTTTGCAGTTACCGAAGCATCTCCAAGCGCGCGATGAACTCCTTTATGCCTTAATCGGAAGAATTTAACCAAAGAGCCGAGCGATTTACTGGGAAGCGCAGGATACAATTTCCGGGCAATTTTTAACGTGCAAACCATTGGATTTACAGGGAAATCGTACCCGTTTCTAATAAATTCCTGCTTTAAAAAACTATGGTCAAATTGAAGATTGTGTCCAACAATCACAGAATTTCCAATAAAAGCACTGATTTTACTAACTATATCGCCGAACTCAGGCGCATTGCAAACATCTTCGTTCCTTATGCCTGTAAGATTTGTTATAAAGTATGGAATGTAGCATCCGGGATTTATAAAACTTTGAAAAGTATCTTCAATTTTGCCGTTACGCACTTTCACAATCCCGATTTCAATTACGCGGTTATTGATTGCCGAAGTTCCTGTTGTTTCAACATCAAGAACGCAGTAATCGGCTTTTATGGCTTCTATATTTTTAATTTTCATAATTGATAAAGTTTAAACCTCCGAGGTTTTACCTGCCCCGATGTTTTGTCTATCGGGGAAACCTCGGAGATTTTCTAACTAGTGAATTCATTAAATAAAATTGAACTCTTAAAATTAAAAAGAAATTAGAATTGGAGAAGAAATAAAATTGAAAAGTGGCGAAAATTTATGCAGAGACGTAAAATATCACGTCTCTGCTGTATTTCTTAACGTGTTATTGTAAAATATGCCGTATCGCGTATTGCCGAAGCAAAAATTCCAATTCCGTCGCCTGTAAAAATCTGATAAGGTTCGTGGAAATTCCCGTCAATTTCTTTCAACTCAAAATTGGTTTGATGAAACTGCCGGAAATTATAATCGCCTGCATAGGCTATCACCCGGTAATCGGAATAAAACCAAACATCAAAATCCTTAATATCATAATAGAAATAACCGGAAAACTTTGGATCAAGATGCGAAAGCCAATTATATTGCAAGAAATAATCGTTAAAATATTCCGAAACATCATCGGCGCTGATATTCGGATCAATATTGTTATCATATATGAAATTATCGACTCCGGCTTTGTTGGCAATTATCGAGAAGATGTAAAAATCCGTGCTCGTTGAAGGTGTAAACTCTAATATGGGCAGATCTCCTTGATAACTGAACGAGCCGAGATTATTTTCGAGCAATTTGAAACCTGATTGAGGCGTTCTGGTTTTGCCGGTTGCGCTAAGTTGCCTTGAATCTACCGTGGCGTATATTTCGATTGTATATTCTTTATCGAATTCAGCAATGGAATTATCGAGAAAATAAGTTCTTGTTACCGGATCGAACGAAAGAGGGTTTCCGTTGATTGAAGCAACTACATTATTTGCTTCAGGAGTAAGAAAAAGTCCGTCTTCTGTAACTTTTTCGTTTAAACGGAAATTGCGTTGAATTCTTATCCCTTCAATATTTTCGCCTGGATAAATAAAAGCTTCAACGGCAATTTTAGGAACATACTCAATTGACTCAACATCTACAGCTGGTTCTCCGCAAGCGGAAATTATTATTAAAAAAAGCAGAAAGATAGAATTATATATACTTAAGTTTTTCATTTTTTCTCCGTCAATTAAAATTTAATATTTACACCAATACTTGGTAAAAGCGGAAGCATAGTTGTTTTTGTTGTTTCCTGAGTTATTACGCCGTCCTTTAATTCCTGTTTGTAATCTATAAACCATACGTTTTTTCTGTTCCCGAGATTAAATATTTGGATATACGGTGCAAGAGTCCAGCTGCCGTAATCCTTTTCGTATGTAAGACTCAAATCCAGGCGGGAATAAGCAGGTAATTTGTAATTATTAATTGCCCCCGGATAAAGTTTGTAAGCTTGTCCCAAATCTCCTGTTTTAGGGAGATTCTGCCAATCGGGCAGGGTATTATTATAATAGCCGGAATTAGGAACAGTTAAAGTCTGTCCCGAAGCATAAACGAAATTAATTCCAATCAGCCATCTCGAAGAACTTTTTTCGGGAGCAGAATTCCACTTACCGCTGAAAAGACTTCCGAGATCGGAATTAAGTACAAAATTTACAACATTTTCGCGGTTGTGGCGCGGAGTGAATTCTTTTGCCTGATTTATCACATCAAAAGTATATTTGGTTTCGGACCAGGAATAAGAAACCCATCCTGTAACAGCTCCTATGTTTTTACGAAGCATTAATTCCGCACCATAGGATTTTCCGTCGCCGCGGTTAAAAATATTTTTTGTGTCCTCAAAAACCGGACGCCCCATATTATCGTGGAAAGACGGTTCGATATAACTTGAAACTAATTGATTAAAAGAATATATATTTTTGTAATTTTTATAATAAATATCGGCTTCCAATTCAACTATATCGCCGATTGCTCTTTGATAACCGAGAATGAAATGATCGGAACTTGAGTTCTTTGTATATTTATCGGAAGAAGTCCAGATGCTTGCCATAAACGCACGCGGAATTCTATTCAAATATTGGTAATAACGTCCTGTTGCAAATTTAACGCTGCTTTCTTCATCAATTTTATATTTAACAGAGAAACGCGGTTCATAATTAATCGAGTTGGAATCGCTGTTGAAAAAATTAACTCTTAATCCGGTTTCAATTTCCCAGGAATCGGACGGTTTATAAGAGGACTGAACATATCCTGTAGAAAGCTGTCTGTCGCGGTTAATATTTATCAATCCCTGATCCCATTCCTGCCTGTAAAGAAAGTTTAGAACTTTGTGCTCGAACCCGAACTTAAGATCTAAATTACTTGAGGCGAAATATTCCAAAGCTGCCTTTGCGGTATAATCTTTTATTTTGTTATCTTCGGTCATACTGAATATTTTCGGCATATCAAAGCGCGAGCTGAAGTTGGAAGTAGTAAACCAAAAATTACCGAAAAGTTTTTTGCCGAAAATATGCCACCAGTTAACGCTTGTTGTTGTATTGCCCCAGTCGTAATCAAATCCGAAAGATTCTTTTGCATCTTCATCAAGAACAAAATTGAGTACATCCGAACTTTTAAAGAAACTGAGGGATAGTTTATCGTTTTGCCCGAGATCAAGAAATGCTTTCAAATGTCCGTCGTAAAAATAATAATCGGGCACGTCGTCAATCCACTTCGAATATGTCTGATCGATGTAAGTCCTTCTGAAAGAACCTGAAATTGAACCGAAAGAACCAATTGGCGCCTGCAAAGTAGCACTTGCAGAGAGCAGACTTATATTAGCATCACCCTGAAAACGATTTCTGTTTCCGTCCAGCTGGGTAACGTCCAAAACCGATGAAAGCCTTCCGCCGTATTCCGCATTGAAACCGCCTTTAGAGATTTCAACTTTTTTTATTGAATTTGTATTAAAAGTTGAAAAAATACCAAAGGCGTGTTCCGGATTGTAAACATCAGTTCCGTCAATAAGAAAAAGATTTTGGTCGGGTGTTCCGCCGCGCACGTAAAGCGCAGAAGAAAAATCGGATAGAGCAGTTATTCCCGGAAGAGTCTGCAAAGCCCGCAGAAGATCAGCCTCAATCACTTTAGGAATTGCATTAACTTGTGCTTGAGACAGCTCGATTTTAGATATTGGTTTTGAGAATAATTTTTTTGAAAGTTTTACGGAGTCTGCCGAAACAACAATTTCTTCAGTCTCTAAAGCTGAGGTACTCAGCCGGAAAGTGTAAGTGTTGTTTTTTGAATCTTTAATATTTAAATTTTTTGTTTGCGATGTAAAACCCATATAACTTGCTGCCAAAACGTGTTTGCCAAAAGGCACGTCGGGTATTACAAAATAGCCGCTTATATTTGTAGTAGCACCCGTACCCAGATCTTTTAAATAAACATTTGCTCCTATTAAAGCTTCGCCGTTGTTTTCATCATAAACAAACCCGCTTACATCTGCTTTTTGCGCCCACATTAATGAACTTAGCAAAATAAAAAGCAAAACTGCTTTTCCAACAATTAAGTCATACCATTTCATAAATCCTCTATATTATTATTTGGTTGCTAAAGATTAAAAGTATTAATGTATCTTACGGGAAAATACGACGCACTATGTCAATGTTTGTGCCAAGGAAATAAATCCTTTTCAGATTTATTTTATGCGGATTTTAAGATTTGCTGTATATTTTATAAAACAGTTATGTGAGAAAAATTATACGGAATGAATGATTAATTTTTCCTATTTGCCTAAAACACTGAATTTGTTTATTTCCACAATTATTAAAAGTAGCTATCTGTCAGAGTAACTCCTGCCAGGACGAAAAAAAAATATTTAAGCCAGATGTTTATGATATTTATTTTTTAGAGAATAACATTCCAGTATTGAGATATAATTTGTATTTGATTTATCAAATATTCTCCGTTCCTTCATCTGTTGACATCTTTGGTTTTACAGTAGAACTTACTCCTTGTAAATTTTAAAGCAATCTTTACCCGACCGGAAATCCCAACAGAAATAATTCAAAATTAAGCATTTCCCGATAAATCGGGACAGGCAGAATTCAAAATTATAACAGAGTAGGATTAAGATTAGGATTATGAGCAAGAAAAACCCTGCAAACCTGATTCCCTGAAATCCTGTCTTCCCTAAAAACTTATAACCATTCATTATTCATTAACTGTTTATAAAGAACTTTTTATATATTTAATGTCCGAAAAAAATAAAAATTTGTAAAAAGACTGAAACAATATTAAAACGCTTTTTGTAAAAGCGCTGATTTTTTGAATAAAAAGCAGGAGTTGAAAAATTGGAAATTACTCAATTAAATGAAAAGATTAAGAAGGAAAGTGAGTTTGTTGATATTCTTTTTTCCGAAATAGGAAAAGTGATTGTCGGGCAGAAAGAAATGGTTGAAAAACTTGTAATCGGATTATTATCCAACGGACATATTTTATTGGAAGGTGTTCCGGGATTAGCAAAAACCCTTGCCATAAAATCGCTTGCTTCTTCGATGGATGCCAAATTTCAGAGGATTCAGTTTACCCCAGATTTATTGCCTGCTGATATTATAGGTACAATGATTTATAATCAGAAAGACGGAAAATTTTCAATAAAAAAAGGACCTGTTTTTTCAAATTTCATTTTAGCGGATGAAATTAACCGCGCTCCTGCAAAAGTGCAAAGTGCTCTGCTGGAAGCAATGCAGGAAAGACAGGTTACCATTGGCGAAGAAACATTTAAATTGGATGACCCTTTCCTTGTGCTTGCAACTCAAAACCCGATTGAGCAGGAAGGAACATATCCTTTGCCAGAAGCTCAGGTTGACAGATTTATGTTGAAGATTAAAATCACATATCCCTCTAAAGCCGAAGAATTAAAGATTATGAAGCAGAACGTTGAGGGTTCTGCCAGAGAAATTAAAAAGGTTATATCACCGGCTGATATTCTAAAAGCAAGAAAACTGGTTAATGAAATTTATGTTGATGAAAAAATAGAAAAATATATTATCGATATTGTTTTTGCTACACGCGAACCCAAGGCTTACGGATTAAATAACCTTGAAGGTCTTATCAGTTACGGAGCATCTCCGCGTGCAACAATAAATCTTGCGCTGGGTGCAAAAGCCAATGCCTTTATAAAACGCCGCGGATATGTTATTCCCGAAGATGTCCGCTCGATTTGCCCGGATGTTTTAAGACATAGAATTGCCGTTACATACGAAGCCGAAGCCGAAGAAATAACTTCGGAAAATATAATAGAACAAATTCTTAACAGAGTTGAAGTTCCGTAAAAGGATTTACAATGTTAGAAATTATAAAGCAAGTTAGGCAGATTGAATTAAAGACAAGAGGACTTGTAAATCAGGTTTTCTCGGGGGAATACCATTCTGTATTCAAAGGAAGAGGAATGGAATTTTCGGAAGTGCGGGAATACCAGTTCGGTGATGATATAAGGAATATCGATTGGAATGTTACTGCCAGATACGGACATCCGTTTGTTAAGGTTTTTGAAGAAGAGCGCGAACTTACTGTTATGCTTTTAGTTGATATGAGCGGCTCGCTTTCATTTGGAACAAAAGATAAAACAAAACAGCGTATTGCAGCAGAATTAAGCTCAATTCTAGCTTTTTCGGCATTGAAAAACAATGATAAAGTCGGGTTGATACTTTTTACCGACAGAATTGAAAAATTTGTACCTCCACGCAAAGGCAAAAGCCACGTTCTTAGAATTATCCGCGAAGTTCTTTCTTTTGAGCCGGAAGGAAACAAAACAAATCTTAAAGGAGCGCTGGAATTTCTTAATCATACAATTAAAAAAAGATGCATCCTGTTTGTAATATCCGATTTTTTTGATACCGGATACGATAAAATACTTAAAGTAGTCGGCAGAAAACACGATTGTATCGGAATAGTTCTTAACGACAGGCACGAAAAAATACTGCCGGAAATGGGACTGGTTAAATTCCGCGATGCTGAAAGTGGCGAAGTTGCCATCATAGATACTTCAAGCCGGATGGTGCAGGATTGGTTCAGCAGGAGGCTTAAAGACCAATACGATTACAGAAAAACTGTTTTCCGGGCCAGTAAACTTGATATTGTGGAAATATCTACAGAAGAATCGTATATCAGACCGTTAGTTGATTTCTTTAAATTACGCGAGAAAAGATGGTAAAACGCTGGATTTTATTTTGTATTTTAGCAATTATTTGCAATACCGTTTCTGCTCAGGGAATAAGAGTAAAAGCTTCAACAGACTCATCAAAATATTTTGTTGGAGATTATATTGTTTACACTTTGCAGACTGTTTACGATTCGGATATAAAAATAGAATTGCCGCCTGTTAAAGACAGTATTAAAACACTTGATTATATTGCAGCTTATAAACCTGTTATTGAAGAAGATAACGGAGTGATAACCCAGATAAATAAATATGTCTTTTCAAAATACGATTCAGCTGAAGTAATAATTCCGCAGCAAATAGTTAAATACCAATTAAAAGGCATAAAAAAAACATTAGTTACAAAAAGTAACGAAGTAAAAATTCTGGTTACAACTCTGCCGGTTCAAATGAGCGGAGAAATAAAGGATGTTAAATCTCCGATAACGCTGCCGTTTAACTGGTTAATTGTAGTAATTGCTCTTTGGATTTCGCTTGTATTAATTGGAATATATTTTATTGTTAAAATATTCTGGTGGGATAAACGAAAAGTACAGACTGCAGTAACCGCGGAAGTTAAAGTTTTCCCTCACGAAGCAGCTATAAATGCTTTAAATACACTGAAAAACAGAAAGCTTTGGCAGTCGGGGAAAGTAAAAGAGTATCATACAGAATTGACTGATATAATAAGAAGATATTTTGAGGACAGGTATTATTTTTCAGCAATGGAAATGACTTCAAATGAAATAATGAACAAACTAAGATCGAAAAGAGAAGCGCGCGAAATATTTGATCTGGTTTACGATTTTTTTACAAATGCAGATCTTGTTAAATTTGCAAAGTTTCATCCTTTGGCATCGGTTAACGAAGAAATGATGAATCAGGCATATAAAATAGTTGAAGAAACAAAACCAAGCGGAGTGGAAATAATAGAAAAACCGGAGCTTACAAATGTTTTCTGATGACGTGAAATTTGCAAATCCGGAAGTGCTTTGGCTTCTTTTAATAATACCTTTTATGGTTTACTGGTATTGGAAGAAAAATAAAAAAATTACACCCGATTTAAAATATTCTTCCATCTCGATGCTTAAAGGCGCTAGCAAAACTTTGCGCGAAAGATTAGCTCATATTCCGTATTTTTTAAGGCTGTTTGCAATCGCTCTTTTAATTATTGCTATAGCAAGGCCTCAGAATTTCAGGTCGGGCGAAAATATTTATACAGAGGGAATTGATATTACAGTGGTGCTGGATATTTCGAGCAGCATGCTGGCTGAAGATTTCAGACCAAACAGACTTGAAGCAGCTAAGCAGGTTATTGATGAATTTATTCAGGGAAGAGTTACGGATAAAATCGGTCTGGTTATATTTTCGCGCGAAAGTTTTACACAATGCCCTTTAACAATTGATTATAACGTTTTAAGAAATCTGCTGAAAGATATAAAAAGCGGGATGATTGAGGACGGAACAGCAATTGGAACGGCAATTGCAAACGGAGTTAACCGTTTAAAAGACAGTAAGGCAAAAAGTAAAACTATGATACTGCTTACTGACGGTGTAAATACTGCCGGAGAAATAGATCCTGTATCGGCAGCGAAAATTGCAAATGCTTTTGGTATAAGAATTTATACTATAGGAGTTGGTACAATAGGAGAAGCTCCGTATCCGTTTCAAACTCCATTCGGAAGAAGTTACCAGAATGTTAAAGTGGAAATTGATGAAAAGCTTCTTGAACGGGTTGCCGAAATAACAAAAGGTAAATATTTCCGTGCAATAAACAACAATAAATTAAAAGAAATTTACGGGGAAATAGATAAACTTGAAAAAACCCGCGTGGAAGTATATTCGTACAGAACTGCATCAGAACTTTATTATAATTGGGCTCTTGCGGCATTTATATTATTATTGATTGAATTTATTTTATTAAGAACATATTTAAGAAGAATACCCTGATATGATACGATTTGCACATCCCGAATATTTAATTGCTTTCTATTTATTACCTGTTTTGGCGGTATTTTTCTATTATTCTTATCTCCGCCAGAAAAAAGCGATAAATCAGTTTGCCGAAAAAAAAATGCACGAAATACTTTTGCCTTTTCAAAGCAGAGCAAAAATATTCGTAAAATTCGGGATTTATCTCTTATCGGTAACTTTTATTATTGTTGCACTCGCAAATCCGCAAGTCGGTTCAAAATTGGAAGAAGTAAAACAAGTTGGAATAGATGTTTATATTTTGCTTGATGTTTCGCTGAGTATGAAAGCTGAAGATATAAAACCAAGCAGATTGGAAAAAGCGAAATTTGAAATATCAAAATTGATTCAAAGGCTTAAAGGCGACAGGATTGGACTTATAGTTTTTTCGGGTGAAGCTTATGTGCAATTTCCTATGACAACAGATTATGCCGCGGCAAATCTGTTTCTGAATGCAGTAGATGTTACATCTGTGCCTCAGCCTGGAACTGCCATAGGATCGGCCTTGGAATTGGCAATGAAATCGTTTAAAGAGGGTTCGGAAACACGCAAAGCCATAATTGTAATTACAGACGGTGAAGATCACGAAGGTGATTTTGAAGATGTTTTAAGTGAAGCAAAAGATAAAGAAATCCTTATTTATACGATAGGCTTAGGTTCTCCATCGGGTGTGCCGATACCGGTATATAACGCTGCCGGAATACGGGTTGACTATAAAAAAGATTCTAAGGGAAATGTTGTTTTAACAAAATTAGATGAAGCAACGTTAGAGAAACTTGCCGAAGAAGGCGGCGGATCTTATTTCCGCGGATCAAATACAGAAGATGAACTTGATAAAATATATGAAGATCTTTCGGAATTAGAAGGGACAGAATACGGAGCTACAAGAATTACTGATTATGAAGACAGATTTTATTATTTTCTCATAGCAGCTTTACTTTTATTAATGACCGATTTTTTTATAAGCACAAACAGATCGAAATTATTAATGAAATTTGAGAAAGCAGGCAAATAACATGAATATAAAAAGATATTTATTATTATTTTCGGTAATTTTTATGGTGGCTGTTTATCCGCAAAGCATAAGAAGTTTAGTAAATGATGGCGTTGATAAATACGAAAATAAGAAATATGCTGATTCGGAAATAGATTTCAGAAAGGGACTTGAAGTTGAGAATGACAATTTTGAAAGTCATTTCAATTTAGGAAGCGCTTTGTATAAGCAGGGAAGATACGAGGACGCATTAAAATCTTATCAAAATTCTTTACAGTTTTCAAGAAACCGCGAAGAAAAAGCAAAAATATTCCACAATATCGGGAATGCGTTATTAAAAAGCGATAAACTGAAAGAGAGCGTTCAAGCCTATAAAAACGCACTTAAATTGAACCCGAACGACAATGAAACAAAATATAATTTGTCCTATGCGCTTAATAAAATGAAACAGCAGCAGAACCAAAAGGATAAAAACAAGGACAAGAATAAAGACCAGGATAAAGAAAAAGATCAGAATAAAGATCAGGATCAGAAAGACCAGCAGCAAAATCAGGATCAAAATAAAGATAAGCAGGATCAGCAGCAGAATAAAAACGATAAACAAAATCAAGATCAGCAACAACAACAGGAGCAGCAGCCTCAGGAAGAAAAAGTATCGAAAGAAGAAGCTGAAAGAATTTTAAATGCATTAAAAAATAACGAAGCAGATTTACAGAAGGAATTAAGAAAAAGACAGGGACGTGTTTTAAAGAGGGAAAAAGATTGGTAATTTTATTATGAAACAGCTAATTGTTTTAATATTAACAGCATATTTTTCTGCTTTAGGATTTGCACAGGAATTTAGGGCAAGTGTCGACAGAATGAGTGTCGGGCAGAACCAGAGGTTTGAAGTTGAGTTTACATTCAGCGGCGGTGATATTAACGATGTTAAAAATTTCAAAGCGCCCGACTTTAAAGGTTTCAAAATTCTTTCGGGTCCAAACCGCTCTTCAAGCGTTCAGATTATTAATGGCAGAATGAACAGCAGTCTTGTTATTTCTTACATTCTGCAAGGTCCCGAGTTAGGAAACTTTATAATTAATTCGGCATCAATTACCTACGGTTCTAAAACTTATAATTCAAATTCTCTTTCAATAAATGTTGTAACACCTTCAAAAAACCAAACGACTGCACCCAATATTGCTGCCGGCGGAGTAACCGATGAAGAAATAGCCGAAAATTTATTTCTGGTTGCTATTCCAAGCAAAAGCAGTGCAGTTATAGGCGAGGAGATAGTTTTAACATATAAACTTTATACCCGGTTAAATATATCTTCTCCTCAAATTGAAAAACTTCCAAATTATCAAGGGTTTTGGACAGAAGATTTGGAAATGCCAAAATCTTTAACGTTTAATTATGAAATGTATAAGGGAGTGCGATTTAAAACTTTGGAATTGCGCAAAGTTGCGCTTTTTCCGAACCAGTCCGGGGAAATAAAAATAGAACCGCTTGAACTTAAAGTCCCTGTGATTATTAAGAAAAGATCCGGTTCGCGCGATATTTTCGATGAATTTTTTAACGACTCGTTTTTCGGCGTAACCGAAACAGTACAGTATATTGCAAAGGCAAGTCCTATAACATTAAATGTAAGAGATTTTCCGAAGCAAGGCAAGCCTGATTCGTTCAAAGGAATTTCAGGGGAATATGAATTAAAATCGGAAATGAGTAAAACCGAAGCTGAAATAAATGAATCAATCTCGCTTAAATTTACCTTATCCGGAAAGGGAAATATTAAACTTCTTGATCTTCCGGAACTTCCGCTGCCTTCGGGATTTGAAAAATACGATCCTAAATACAGTGAAAATATCTCCCGAAACAATTCAATTTCGGGAACCAAAGTTATTGAATATCTTCTCGTCCCCCGGATTCCGGGTAAAAGGGTTATTAAACCGATGGAATTTTCGTACTTTAATCCTAAGACCGGAAAATATGTTGTTCTTTCAACTCCCGAGTACACATTGGATATAAAACCCGGTACAAACGGAAATTATGATATGCCTTCTGCCGGCTATTCAAAAGAAGATGTGGTACTGTTAAATCAGGATATAAGATTTATTAAAACATCCGGGTTTAATTTTCAGCAGAAAGGGGAATATAAAACCATTAAAAACTGGTTCTGGGCAGGTCTTCTTTTACCGTTGATTGCTCTTGTAGCAGTTGTTGGGTATTTCCGCAGAAAAGATAAACTGCAGGGGAATATGTCTTTGATGAAATATCACAAAGCAGAAAAAGTATCTCTTTCGAGGTTAAAAAATGCAAAAAAATATCTCACTGAAAATAAGCTTAGTGAATTTTATGCCGAATTATCGCAAGCTCTGTTCGGATATCTTGAAGATAAACTGTCAATTAAAAAAGCCGAATTTACGTTAGAAAAAGCTATAGAAAAATTAAGAGATGAAAATGTAAGTTACGAATTAATCTCTGATTTACGTCAAATATCCGAGAAATGCGAGTTTGCCCGGTTTGCCCCAAAAGCTGACGGAAGCGCAGAAGCGAATATTTTGTACGAAAAATGTTTGAAGATGATTGCCTTATTGGAAAATTCAATTATAAAGAAAAAATTATGAAAAATATTGCACTTATAATTTTTGTTATACTGGTATGTAATTTTGCATCGGCTCAAAGCAGCGACGAAATGATTAAACAAGCCGCCAATGCTTATAAAAATGAAGAATACGAAAAAGCAGTCCGTATTTATAAGCAGATACTCGATAAAAATATTGAAAGCCCCGAATTATATTACAATCTGGGAAACAGTTATTACCGTCTTGGTAAACTTGGATATGCAGTTCTTTATTTTGAAAAAGCGCTTAAACTGGATCCTGATGATGAAGATACAAAGTATAATTTAATGATATCTCAGGCGCGGACAATTGATAAAATTCAACCTTTGCCCCAACTATGGATTTGGGAATGGTGGGACTCGGTTGCTGCAAGTTTCAGTATTTACGGCTGGTCGGCTGTCGTTATTCTATTCTATATATTATTTTTAGCTGCAATCGGATTTTATCTGATTACCGGAAATTTCAGACTGCGCAAAATTTCATTTTATGCCGGTGTTTTGCTAATCCCTGTTTTAATTTTAGTTTCCTTAATGATGATTTCTAAAATTAATAAAGAAACATCTGTGGATTACGGAGTTTTAACCGAAAGTATTTACACAGTAAAGGTTACTCCAGGCGAAACGGCAAACGATGCTTTTGTTCTGCACGAAGGTGTTAAATTTTCACTGGGAAAAAGTCTGGATAACTGGACTGAAATTAAGCTTGCAGACGGAAAAGTCGGCTGGATACCGCAATCCGTTTTTGGGAAGATTTAAACCTTATTATTTTTGAATGCAATTATAATTTGAGTTTATTTTCTTATCCTTCAAAATTAGTCATATATGCTTTTAACTTTTCCTCTCTTTCTATCTTTTCAATAATCATTTGATTTTTTGCTCTTTTTTCACTCAGCCACTCATTAGCCGAAACCCGTATCAGGAAAAAGAAAAAATAAAAGGGTACTAATGGGATGATTAATAGAACATAGTTCGAATAAACAAACCCTAAAATATACATTATTGAGTTGGGGATTAGAACGCAGAATATGAATGAATAAAACCAGGCTTTATGGTTCTCTTTTTTCAGAACAAACAGCAAATAGCCAGAAAAAACAATTGCAGCTAAGTCTAAAACAGCAACTATAAGCCCAGAAGCAGCAAACATTAGTAAATAGGTAAGACCAATACCAGCGCCTGATAACTGGTAATTAAGAATTGTATTCATCTTGGATAGATGATAAGTTGAATGTAAGCCTTCGTTTGTAATCATTTTTATTCTTTTATTAAATTATTGAGTAATTCTGTTATTTCTTTTTTTTGTGAAGGACGCGGGGCATTTTTGTTAATTAAATTACCTTTTTTGTCCATAATCATATATGTCGGGTAACCCGAAAAATTCAAATCATTCCTGAAAATTGTGCTCTCATTTTTATCTAGGAAGTAATTATCTCCTTTTAATTCGTTTAGACTAATGATTTTTTCCCAATTTTCTCTTTCTGAATCTAGACACAAATATACGAAGACAACAGGTTTACCTTCAAAATATTTATGCAAATCCTGAGCGTGTGGTATATCAAAACGGCAGCTTCCGCACCAGGTAGCAAAAATGTCAATATATATTACTTCGTTTTTGTGTTTTGTTTTAAGATCTTTCCAAAAATTTGCTGTTGTTTCACTCTGATTATTATCTATTATCTCTTTGTTATTTTTGCTCTTTTCAAAATCAGCTTTTCTCTTAAATAAGTCATCTAATAACACCTGACTTTGAATAATTGTTTTATTGTTTTCAAATAATGAAACAAAGTCATCTGACAAATCCACTGATATCATTAGTAGATAAATCATATAATCTCTGCTAAGTCCGGATTCTTCATTTTGGTTAAGTTGAGAAATTATTCTTGTCTTTGATTCTTTATATTTATTTTGCTCTATTAAATCTCGGTTTAAAGAATCGCCGAAAATATATTTCTCTTGCACATAACATAATAAATGACTTCTGTAAGTTGAAATCATAATAGATGAATCGTCATTTACGGGAAATAATTTCTTATCGAATAAATCACCTTCAATTTTAATATTATCTCTCTTTTTTATAGCTGAATAGATGTATAGAGAATTTGTATTCCCGTAAGTAATATATTTATAAGCCCAATTAATAAAATCCTCGGTGGTTTTGTGTGTTTTTTGAAATTCTTTCAAAAGGGAGATTTCCAAACTTAGATTATTTTTAACGCTTTCTAAAAATTCTCCCACAGGCTTATTAAAGTTATCAAAGTCGAAATCAGGCTTAAAGTATTTTAGGAAGTCTCTCATATTGTTTGATGTTTCGGCATTGGAGCCGGTAATATTATAATAAAGCGAATCAATCTTCTCAAACAGGTTTGCATCCATTTCAATAAAAAGGCTGTCCCCGGGTTCTACATAAATCGTGGCAGAGCCATTTAAATACAAGACTCGTAAATCTTGTGGGTGACAAATCTCAATTTCCTTACGAAAATGCCCTAAGGAATCAATTCTTGTATGTTGAATTATCTTATAAGTAATATCATTACCCATAAATTGAATTAAATCTGAGCTATTTTTAGAATTACTCACTTTCCCTTCAATTATTACAGTCCCTTTGGTTAATTGAAATTTTGCCGGTTCTTTTTTTCCGCAACCGACCATTAATAAAATAATAAAAACGAGCGCTAACTTAATACTTGTGTTCATTTGCTTCCCTGTTTTACTATATCGAAAATAAAGAAAATTAAACTAACTAAAAACAATATTTTGTGTTTCGCGGAATTTCTATTCGTCAGCAAATACAAAACTTATTAACTGTTTCGTTTAAATTTTCATTATTCTAACTTATTTTGTTATTTTGTGTCATTACAATAATATGGATTGATAGTGAATTGTCCAGTCTGCAAAGAACCTTTAATAGTTTTAGAATATGAAAAGATTGAAACGGATTATTGCGCAAATTGCGGCGGAATGTGGCTTGATACGGAAGAACTTGAGTTGCTGACTGAAAATAAAATATCTGCCGCCCAGATTTTTCATCCGGTAAGAAAAAAGATTGACGAAAAGACTTATAACTGCCCGCGATGTTCAAAGATAATGGATAAAAAAGTAGCGCTTGATAATATAATAATTGATAGCTGCTCTCGCGGACATGGTTATTGGTTTGATAAAGGAGAATTATTGGAAATTATAAAATCGCAGCCAAGCGAAAGTAACCTTGTAAAAAAGTTTCTATTTGATTTATTAAAAACCTGAACAAAAACTAACAGGAGCAAAAAATGTCAGTAATTATCGGTTTTATCATTCTTATTGTGATTTTAGTTTTAATATTTATCTCGATGTATAACAGCCTCGTTCAATTGCGTAACCAGGTAAAAAATGCGTGGAGCCAGATTGATGTGCAGCTTAAACGCCGGTACGATTTAATCCCTAATTTATTGGAAACTGTTAAAGGGTATGCAGCCCACGAAAAAGAAACATTTCAGAATGTTGTTGAAGCAAGAAGCAAAGCAATGGGCGCAAATTCAATTCAGGAAAAATCTTCCGCAGAAAACGCTTTTAGCGGAGCAATAAGCAAGTTTTTGCTTGTAGTGGAAAATTATCCCGAGTTGAAAGCAAACGAAAACTTTATGATGCTGATGGAAGAACTTACTTCAACGGAAAATAAAATATCTTTTTCACGCCAGGCTTATAACGATTCAGTTCTTTTTTATAACAACAAAATCGAAATGATGCCATCAAACATTATTGCAGGAATGTTTAATTTTACCAAAGAAACTTTCTTTGAAGTTGAAAATAAAGTTGAACGCGAAAATCCCAAAGTGAAGTTTTGAGTAATGTACAATTTATAATTTATAATGTATAATGTTGAATGAAACGACAATGAAAGGTCACAAAGCGGATGTAAATCTCTAAAGATAAATGAATGTTTTGTGAGGTATTAAAAATATTAACGGCAAACACTTAAATCTGAAACTTGGATAAAATATGTGGGAACTGATTCAATCAAATAAAAGGAAATCTTGGGCGTTATTCCTGATTATGGGGAGCTTCCTGCTTTTTATGGGATTTCTGATTGGAGAGTTTTATTTTGAAGGCGGCGGAGTTTTCGGCATCATCATTTCTTCCATTATTTGGATAATATTTTCAACAATCAGCTATTTTGGAGGAAGCTCTATTATTCTGGGTATAAGTAATGCGCAGGAAGTCAGCAAAAAAGTTCATCCGCAATTATTTAATATAGTTGAAGAAATGACAATTGCCTCAAATCTGAATAAGATGCCTAAAATCTATATTATTAACGATGTTTCGCCAAATGCATTTGCAACCGGACGCAACCCTGAAAACAGTTCAATTGCCGTGACTGCCGGATTACTGGGTAAACTTAACCGCGATGAACTTCAGGGAGTTGTTGCTCACGAAATGTCGCACATTGTAAATCGCGATGTAATGTTTATGACTTTCGCAGGCGTTATGCTTGGCGCGATAGTAATTATTTCGGATGTATTTTTAAGAAGTCTTTGGATGGGCGGAGGATCGCGCAGCAGATACGGTAAAAAATCTGGCGGGGGACAAGCGCAATTAATACTGATGATTGTTTCTGTACTTTTCGCAATTCTCGGTCCTATCTTTGCCCAATTGCTGTATTTCGCAATTTCCCGTAAACGCGAGTATCTTGCGGACGCATCGGCTGTGAGATTAACAAGATATCCAGAAGGACTTGCATCGGCACTCGAAAAAATATCTGGTGATGTAAATGCTTTGCAGAAAGCATATAAAGCAACTTCAGGAATGTATATTGTTAATCCGCTTCATAAACAGGGGATGAGCGTAACAGATATTTCGAGCACTCATCCGCCAATTTCAGAAAGGATCAGGATTTTACGTTCGATAACAGGAGGAGCCGCTTTTATTGATTATCAATTAGCGTACGCAAAAATTAAGGGAAAAACTGAGAAAATAATTCCCGATTCAGTAATTTCGCAAAAAGAAAAAGTTGAACAAAAAACGCTGCAAAATACTTTCAAAATAGATTCAGATCCAAAAGATATACAAAGGCAGATTGGGAATATTATGATGCTGGCGAACAAATACTTGTTCATCTCTTGCACCTGCGGATTAAAACTTAAAATCCCGCCTGATTTCGGAAAAGATTCTGTTGAATGTCCGAAGTGCCATACAATTAATAAACTTCCCGAAAACGACATTAAAGTTGCAATGGATATAATTTCAGAAGCAGAAATCTAAAACTCACCGTATTTTTCTAGTCAGATTTCTATAATCTGATGCTCGAATTTATTTATAGAAAGTTCTCTGAAAATAAGATGCATTACATCGAAGTTATATTTATTAAGGAAATAAATCATATTCAGCTTGCGTTCCTGAAGAGCAGACTCGGGATAAAAATACGATTTCGCTTTATTAATCTGTTTGAGCGAAACTTCGTGTCTGCTTTCCATCGATTTTAATGCTTTGCTTTTCAGTTTTTCGATATTCCCCAAAATGTTTTCTTTGGTTTTTTCAGCAGGGTCCTCAAGGTTTTTTTCAATGAGAACAAGTTTTTGTTTTATTCCTTCAAAGGCGTGCGAAATGCTGTCGCTAAGTTTAGAAAAAACTTCGTCAACCGAATTATCAATTAGTCCTGAAAGAGTTTTATTTATTATCAGCTGCTCATCAAGAAAAAGATCTGCATACGAAAGCGAGAATTTATCGATTATGTTTTTAATGTTTTTTTCTGCAATTGTAGCCGAAGCACGCGGGTAGATTATCGGCTGAACAACATTAAACATAGGATACAGCGGAATAACCTGTGCAAAATAGCTTATTTCTGCCGGTCCGCCTACATAAAATCCGGTTGGCAGAATAAAATCCTGACAGACTGGGCGGAGAAGAACATTCGGGCTGAACTTTTCGGGTGTTGAATTGATTAATTGCAGAATTTCATCTTTGGTAAATTTTACACGGCGGTTTTTCAACCTGTAATCATTGTCATCCGGTTCAACCGAAAACCTTCCGTTTTCGTCGCTGTAAAACAAATTTACGGGTTTAACTTTTACCTGAGCGTGATAGTGCTCGTCCAGAAGTGCGCTTTGAGCAACAGAAATTTTAGAATGCCGGCGGAAATTTTCAATTTCGTTAATAAATACGGGTTTAAGCAGCTCTTTAATATTTTTATCCTGCGGATCGAAAATTATTAAACCGTATTCATCAAAAAAATGAAAAAGCATCTGTTTGAAAGAAAATTTAAGCGATTCGCCCTCGGAATAATATTTCTTGAATAAATCCATAATTCCACTTTTAAAATCGCTTTCGCGCAGCGAGCCGGAAATTTCATCGAAAAATTTATCTATACTTTCATTAATAATCATTTCGCCTACGCTTATTTTCGAAGATTCATCAGGAAGCGCTTCGCTGTAGGAAATCCGTTTGAGCGAAAAATCTTCCGAATATAAATTTACCGACCGTATTTCCTCAAAATCGTGGTCGTCGCCTTCAAGCCAGAAAACCGGTATAAAGTTGTAATCCTCGTAAATCGATTTTAAATATATGCTCAGCTTTATTGCAGTTAAAATTTTATAAATTGTATAAAGCGGTCCTCCGAGAAGTCCGAGCTGCTGACCGGTTACAATGGCAATAGTTTTTTCGGAAGATAAATATTCGAGATTGCTTTCAGTAAGCCGCGATGGTTTTAAACCTTTATACTGCTTTTGAATAATTTCCGCAACCTTGTTCCGGTGTGGGCGCTGTTTGTTTTTAAGCTCTTCAAAAAGCAGTATATAATTATCTTTATTTCTGAAATCTTTTTTATAAAAGCGTGCAACATTTTCAAACTCGTATAAATAATCGAGAAACAAATTCTGCTGTCCGGGAATATCGCTGAAACTAATAAACATTCTTTCCTCAACACTTTTTCTTGCAATTATTAAAAATAATAAAAACTAAACCTTAAACATAACAATAGATCAGGATTAAGGTTCAAGATTAAGAATTTTAAAACGGCTGTAACATAAAAATTCTTCAGGCTTCATTTTTTATTATTAATTGCTTGACATTTGCCCCCCCCCCCATTTTATATTTGTAAACCTAAACAGCAAAAAGTTTTGGCGGTACAGAGGAAAAATTACCTGCCTGCTGTTTACAAACAAAAAATACAAAAGTAAAAATTTACGAGGGATTTTAATGCGAA
>JAAYAN010000227.1 GCA_012719345.1 Ignavibacteria bacterium
AAATCAAAAAAATCTTTTAATCTATCTTGAATGTTTAATTTTTTTCTATCAAGTTCTGCTTGCTCGTCCTTTAATTTATTTAACTCATCAAGCGTCATTTTTTCACCTTCGCGTATCAATCTACGCTGAATATCTTCCGCTTCTTTCTCTTTTTGGTTTTTCTCGTGCTTAAGTTCGTCAATTTGCTCATCAAGTGTTTCTATTTCAATTTTTGCTTTTTCAATATTTGCGTGTAAATCGTTTAATTCCTTTTTTTCATCTGGGGTTGCTGATTTACGTCTATACTCATCTTGTTTCTCTTCAAGATTTGATTTTAGGTCTTCATATTTTTGAATACCTAAAACCTCAGAATATGCTTTACTAAGTTGTCTTCGCTGGTTATTTGAATTTACTTCGGCTAATGAAACAATTTTCTCAGCATCAAAAAAGAAAAATTTTGCAATCTCAATTGGTAATATAAAATCCCTGATAAAAATTTCTTCACCTTGTTGGTTTTCTTTTGATAAATCCTCGATTAATTCATTTGTATAACCATCAATTAATACTTCTACTCTATCCGATGAACTAGAAATAGTATTATAAATTCTGGTTATTTTAACCTCATTGCAAGTGATATCAGGAATCCTAACATCTGCAAAAGTAATTGAAACAAAAAACTCCGTTTCTCCATCTTCATTTGCTTTCCGATTCAAACTGCCTGCTATATATTTTGTATAGTTTCCTTTATCTTTTATTTCTTTTTCATAGAGTTCGTCAACCTTTTCCATTTGTTTGCCATAAAGGCACCAAACTAAAGACATTAAGAAAGTTGTTTTACCAAAACCATTTTTCCCACTAATTACTATGATGTTCTTTTCTTCATTAGGAAATAAAGAAATCTTGTTATATCCTTTATAAATCCTAAAATTATTAAGCTCGATTTCTTTTATATACATTTAGCTTACCTTTTTAAGATACTTTTCAATTACTCTTTCCATATCGTCCTTAAGTCCGCGTTTCTTGTTTAAAAGAGCTTTGTTTTTTTGCATAGTTAATAATTCTTGAATTAGATCGAAATCCTTTGGGTTTTCAGCACAAACGTCTTTAAGCAAATCCATTTCTTTTTGCAGTTTTTCATCATTTGTTTTCATAGCGTTTTCCCTATTGTAAACTCTATTATATATTTCAGCAACACGGTATTCAAAATTTAAATCTCTGTTCCAAATCACTTGTATCGCTACTAATTCTTGATGTGTAATCAAGTTTAATTTAGGTTTATCTTCTTGAACTTTTCTTTGAGCAATTAAAATTTCCTCTAAGAGTTCAGCTCTATATTTTTCAGTATAATTTCCCTGGTTTTGACCATCTTCAGTAACAGCATGTTGTCCATTTCTTCTCGTGGGCATTCTATTCTCAGAAATATTCCTTTTATCGAACATGCTGGCTCTTAATTCTAATAAAGGTCGTAACCATTCCTGTCCTTTATTAACTAATGCTGTCATTGATTTATCTTCTGTCACAACTGTGCAAGTCCAACAACCAAAACGGCTCTGTCCGCATGATGTATGCTGTTTATCAGAAACCATAGTTGGACATTCATAATCATCAGCACTTGCATCTGAATAGATTTGGAATAGTTGACTATTGTCTGCTCCCCAAGGAGAACTCATTGTATTGATAATATACCAAACCTCTTCAAGCATTAATTCTTTAATTGGTGCGTAAACAAATGTATTGTGATGATGAGGGTGTTTTGTCAAACGTTTTCCCCGTATCTCATGCTTTTTAATTGAATTTGCTCTTGTTTGGCTCTCGGCGCTCCTAGTACCAATCAAAATAATTGCTTCACCATTTTCCGCAACTTGTTCTGTAACAAATCTTGATGTTGGTTTTATTTTCATTTTATCAGTACACCACCGGAATGCGTTATTTGGCACCGGATATCCTCTACCAATAATATTAACCCAAAAACTATCTTCCAATCTTGGAATTGTTTTATTCACTTCAATCGGTAGCCCTTGTTCTACTGCAGCCTGTCTTATTTTATCAAGAACTATTTCAACATAATCAACAATGATTGGGTTCTCAACTAATGTATCATTACAAATAACATAAATCTTGCGTTTTCTTTGATTTGAAGGAATTTGTTTTAATGCTAACCAAACCAACTGCAATAATGCAGTAGAATCTTTCCCGCCACTAAAACCAATAATCCATGGTTTGTTAAAATCGTGGTCTAAAAGATATTGATCTTTAATTTCCGATATTATGTGGTTTATTCTTTTGGACATTTTATAATTTTATAAATCTCCTTGATGAAAAAGCATTCCTATATCTATAAAAATAACACTATATAAACTATTCTTTTGCTAAAATTTGTTCTTTTGTCAATACGCTGTAAGCTGTTTGCCATAAATACTACTTTTTCTTTACCCAATCCCAATTTACTCTGCTAAAAGTTCTTTTGAAATATTCATAAAATCATTAGCTAAATAATTTTTTTCTCAGTCATAACTTAAATAATAAAACCATAAATTGTAAAATTTTTTTCATAATTCCACAACTTCCCAATTTAAACTCCCTCTCCTTAACAAGGAGAGGGCTGGGGTGAGGTTGTTATCCTTCCCACCTTTTTTTCAGATTTCCATCCAGCAAATTCATCCGTCACCTCCCCTTTTTTTCAAAGGAGCAGACATTTCCTTCCATCCGTTACCTCCCCTTAACTAAAGGGGAGGTTGGGAGGGGTTCAAAGTTTATCCGGCTATGACGAGAGGTTGAGTTTATCGATCACTTCCTCAATCCTTGCAAAAGCCTTATTTCCGTTTCCCAGCACTTCCTCATTTTTCAGGCGCACGAAAGTAACACCGTAATTTTCCAGATACCTTTGCCTTTCAATATCATACTCCTTTTGCTCCGGCAGATTGTGAACATCGCCGTCAATCTCAACAGCAATCTTCATCTCCGGACAGTAAAAATCCACGATGTAATTATCAATTGAGTATTGTCGCAGGAACCTGACCTTTAACTGCTTCTTTCGTAAATGCAACCAAACGATTTTTTCACTAAATGTCATTTCCTTGCGTAAACGCCTGCGCCGTTCTTTCAATTCCGGTTTATTAAAATGTTTTGTCATATTCAATCTCCTTAACCCACCCCTACCCTCCCTTTGCAAAAAGGGAGGGAGATTTCCTCCCCTTTACTAAAGGGGAGGACAAAGGAGGGGTTCAAAGTTTACCCGGCGATTGTCGGGATTTGGTTCAAGCTTTTTTATCGAGGTTAGTACCTTCATCACTTCCCGATCTGTTCCGGGAACACAAACTGTTGCAGCTTGTCTTCATTTTTGACGACTTTAATATTATACGTTAACCCCAAAAATATAGCCCACTAAAGCAGAAAACCCCATTGCTAAAGTTCCCCATATTGTAATTCGCACAACAGCTTTTTTTATGTTTGAACCACCTGTTTTTGCAGATGTGGCTCCTAAAATGATAAGAAAAATTATTGTGAAACCATATAACCAATATTCCATTCCTTTAACGGTTGCAAAAAGGACTATCAATAATGGCAGAATACCGCCTATTGTAAAAGATGCTCCTGAAGCTAAAGCTGCTTGTATCGGGTTTGCCTGGCTTATCTCGTTGATGCCTAATTCGTCTCTAATGTGAGCTCCTAAGGCATCTTTCTCTGTCAATTCTATAGCAGCCTGCATTGCAGTTTCTTTTTTTAGTCCGCGTTTTTCATAAATTTGAGCCAAAATATTCAGTTCTTCTTTTGGCATTTCTTCAAGTTCTTTTTTCTCTCGTTCAATATCAGCTTTTTCCGTATCGGTTTGCGAACTTACCGAAACATATTCACCTGCTGCCATAGATAATGCTCCCGCCACAAGACCTGCGACTGTTGCTAATACAATAGGTTCCCTTGTCGTACTTGCAGCCGCAACTCCAATTGCCAGACTGGAAATAGAAATTATTCCATCATTAGCACCCAACACGGATGCTCTTAACCAATTGCTTCTATGTATATAATGACTGTCCAAATAGTTGTCGATAGTTATCATAATTTTTCCTATGTGTTAGGATGTTTTTAAAATATTTTCATTTTTGTTTATTCGTAATTTTTTGAATTGAAAATCCAAGTAATCCACCAAGAATAGTTGTCATAATTGCAATCGGTATTAAAGAGATTGGCTCTTTCCAACCAATCAGAATAGCAGAAGGCAATAACACTAATAATGCAATTAAAATCCCTTTGAGTATTGGATTCATTTTTAAATCTACTTTTGATATTAAAAATCCAACAACTATCCACATTGTAAGTGCTGATAAGTTAGCATCCCAAGTCAATTTTTGAATTATCATTGGGATTACATCAATTATCCCGGCAACAATGCCAAACAAAAGTCCAATTATAATCTTGTTCATAGTTATTTCAGGTTTGTAGTATATTATTTTTGCATGCCGTACAACTTTGTTTTAACGCAATCCAGATTTACATCGGGACAATTTTTAGGTTAATCCCTAAAAATCATTGAAAAAACTAAAATTAAATTATTATTACTAAGACTATTTTTCAAGAGCACAAAATAAAAATAAAACTTCAACTTGTTAACCCTTTTTCCATATTTCCACAACTTCAAACAACTTTCCCTAACCCACCCGCGCCAAAGGCGGGTAAACCCAGCCCTCCCTTTGCAAAAAGGGAGGGAATTTCCTAGCCAACAAAACCATCCATCACCTCCCCTTTTTTTTTCAAAGGGGAGGCAGGTTTACCCGGCGAATGTCGGGGAGGGGTTGTGTTAAATTTAACTAATTAGAGCTAGCGTCAATAACAGCTTTAAATGCCGGTTTTGGTTTCAACTGACCGTCAAACAAAAGTGCATCCTGTCCTCTGCGCCAAGAACGCGTATCGCTTACACCCCAGAAAGTTACACGATCGATTACGTCTTTGTGTCGCAAAAAGATTTCGAATAATTTTTTATAAACTTCAGCCTGCTTTTCATAATTCTCTTTAGGGATAGCCTTGTCGCCTTGTCGCACACCGAAAGCACCGCTGTTATCACCGGTAGATGTCACGTCAAGTTCAGTAATAGAAACCCTCAGTCCGAGAGATGCATAATTTTCGATAGCCTTTTCAACGTCGGCAAGGTCGGTATCAAGGTGCCAGTGACCCTGAATTCCAACACCTGTAATAGGAACGCCTTCCGCTAATAAGCGTTTAAGCAGAACCATTGAACTGGCGTGTTTGCCTTTGTTAGCAACAGCTCCCTGCTCAATGTTATAATCGTTGTAGTATAACTGGGCGGCGGGATCAGCTTCGTGCGCCCATTTGAAAGCCAGGTTCAATACATCCGGTCCTACAACTTTATACCAACTCCAGGTACGGAGATTTTCTGTTGTGCAGTCGCCGCTGTCTTCAATCGATTCATTAAATACATCCCATCCGATAATACGTCCTTTGTAACGCCCAACTACTGTTTTTATATGTTTTTCAAGCCGTTCCAGTGCAACTTCGCGGCTTGCCATCTCGCCCTTAATGCTGCGGCGCCAATATTCATCCATTGTCAAACGCGGGGCATTGGGGTCCCAATTCATCCTTGTCCGTTTTGGTTGACTTGTTGTTTCTTCATTTACCGGGTTTTCTGCCTGGAAGAACCATGGTGCTGTCTGCGAATGCCATCCTAAAGTATGCCCCCAAACTTTTACTCCATTCTGCTGGCACCAGTCAACAAGTGAATCTGTAACACCAAAGTAGTAAAATGTTTCCCAAGGATGTATGGGCTGCGGTTTCATACAATTTTCAGGAGTAAGTATGTCATATTGTTCTTTAACACTTTTTAATTCGGCTTCAGTAAGACCTTTCACATCGCTTGCAGTTCCTATCATGAATTTACCGGCGTATGCCTCTTTAAGCGTCTTTTTCGGCGTTTCCTGACCGTAAACACTAAGAGTCAGTGCCACAACCAGAATAATACTGGCAATCAAATTTCTGTTAATCATATCTTCCCTTTTTAGTTTTTTATAAAAATTACAAAGTAAATATACTTTTTTCACTCTTAAAAAAAATAATTATTGAACTTCTGGAATTCTACATAACTTGAAAATCTTAACTATAATCTGATATTCTTTCTATTCTTGAATTCCACAGCCATTATAAATTATAAATTTTACATTGTACATTATTTATATTTCCCTATTCAAAAAAAAATTACACAAAGTTTAAAGGATTGGAATTATGAAATCGTTTTTCAAAATCATTTGTATTGCCGCTGCAATTTTGTTCGTGTTTTTGGGCGCACAGTTATTATTTATTCCGGAAGATTTTATCCGAGATATGGGACTTACGCCGGATGTTTCATCAATAGTGCTTGCAAAAAGAGTTTCCATATTTATGTTCGGGTTTGCAACTTTGCTGTTTCTTTCAAGAAACATTTCCGTTTCAAAAGCAAGGACTTATATAAATATTTCAATGCTAATTACGTTTTTCCTGTTGGCATTCAATGGAATTTCCGGCTTCATTAATGGTTATTATAATTCATCAATTTTTATTGCAATAACAATAGAGTCACTGTTCGGAATTGCATTTATTGTTTCTCTTTTATTAGATAATAAGAATAAATAGAAGAGTGATCAGGCATTTTAAGGATGGACAGATTTGAGTTGATAATTGAACCTGTGAACTGGTTTTCAATTTAATTAATCCGTTCAATTATCAACAGTTCTTCAACTTTGCAATTACGTTTTGTAATTATGTACAAAATTATATCTTACTTTTCGTTCTCGTACGACATACAAAATTTCAGTTTTCCACAAGGACAGCTATGCTTGCTTAAATTACCGGAACAATTCCTCCTGCACACCATTTTGGCGCAATTCAATTCGCGTTTTAAATATTGATACTAATATTTTTCAGCTGAAATATTCAACGCCCGAAATGAACAGTTTATGATCTTTTTCTCCCGGGATGTTCCTGAATGTATTTTTGCCGAAACGTTCGTTGTGCGCCATTTTCCCCAAAACCCTTCCATCGGGACTTGTAATTCCTTCAATTGCCGCATACGATCCGTTGGGATTAAACATAGTTTCACCGCTCGGTTTTCCTTCAAAATCAACGTATTGTGTTGCTACTTGTCCGTTTTTCATCAGTCCCGCTATCACATCATCTCCTGCTGCAAATCTTCCTTCACCGTGCGAAACAGCTATCATATAAGTTTCATCCATGTCTGCCCCGTAAAGCCACGGAGAAAGATTTGATACAATTTTTGTCCGGATCAAACACGAAACGTGGCGATTAATTTTATTAAAAGTTAAAGTCGGGTCTTCGGGAAGAATGTCTCTTATTTCCCCGTAAGGAAGAATTCCGAGTTTGATTAAAGCCTGAAATCCGTTGCAAATTCCCAGCATAAGTCCGTCGCGTTTGTATAGCAAATTCATTACTGCTTCGCTAACGGCAGGATTGCGGAAAACGGTAGCAATAAATTTTCCCGATCCTTCAGGCTCATCTCCCGCGCTGAATCCGCCGGGAATCATTATTATTTGCGAATTGTTGATTTTATCAACCATTTCTTTTACCGATTCATCAATCCATTGCGAAGTAAGATTTCTGAAAATAAAAGTGTCGGCAACAGCTCCAGCTTCGCTGAAAGCTCTGGCAGTATCGTATTCGCAGTTGTTCCCCGGAAAAGTTGTAATTGTAACTCGCGGTTTTGCAATTTTCACAGGCGATTTTATCTTTTTAAGCGAATTAAATCTGTAATTCTGAGGAATATTTTTTTCTTCAGATGTTTTAGTCGGGAAAATATCTTCCAGTACCGAACTCCATTTATTAAGAGCTTCTTTTAAGTCAATTACGGAATTCTTATAAACTATTTTTGCTTCTTCAGTAACTTCACCAATAATATTAAATTCAAGATTTTTAATCTCTTCGGGATTGACAACTTCGAGAATAATCGATCCGTAAGAAGATGCAAATAATTCTTTAACTTCTACATTATCCGAGAACTTAAATCCCAGCATATTTCCAAAGCACATTTTCGAAATTGTTTCTGCAAGTCCGTTTGCCTTAATAATGCTTGACGAAAGAACTTTCCCTCTTGAAATCAAATCTTTAACGGCAGCGTATTTTTTCTTAAGATCATCAAAATCAGGCAGAAAATAATTATCTGCTTTTATATCAACTTTAATAACTTTGCCCGATGCTTTTTTAAATTCTGTTGAAACCAATTTGCGCACATCCGCTGTATCTACTGCAAAAGAAACAAGCGTTGGCGGAACGTCAAGATCTTTAAATGTTCCGGACATACTGTCTTTTCCGCCTATTGCAGGAATTCCAAGTTTTTTTTGGGCATAATATGCGCCAAGTAAAGCCGAAAATGGTTTTCCCCATCTTTCCGGTTCTTTTCCCAGTCTTTCAAAATATTCTTGTAAAGTAAGTCTTATTCTGCCAGCATCTCCTCCGGCAGCAACTATCTTTGAAACCGATTCAACAATTGCATAAACAGCGCCGTGAAAAGGACTCCATCGTGAAATATCGGGATTGTATCCATAGGACATAATTGTACCGGTATTTGTATCCCCTTCTAAAACCGGAAGTTTAGCAGCCATTATTTCCATAGGCGAAAGCTGATATTTCCCGCCAAAGGGCATAAATACTGAGCCTGCCCCTATTGATCCGTCAAACCTTTCAACTAATCCTTTTTGCGAAGCTACATTTAATTTCGATAAAGTTTTATACCACTTTTCTGTTATTTCAATATTTTCGGATTTATAGTTTAACGGATTATTATTTAAAGGTTCGCACACCTTTATATCAGCGGATTTAGGAGCGCCGTTGCTGTTAAGAAATTCGCGTGAAATATCAACAATTTTATCGCCCTTCCAAAACATCTGCATCCGTTTTTCTTCTGTAATTTCGGCAACAATTGTCGATTCCAGATTTTCTATCCCTGCTTCCTTCATAAATGTTTCTGCATCTTTCCTCGAAACAACCACAGCCATTCTTTCCTGACTTTCGGATATAGCAAGCTCAGTACCATCCAACCCTTCGTATTTTTTTGGAATGAGATCGAGATTGATTTTCAATCCGTCAGCAAGTTCGCCAATTGCAACAGAAACGCCTCCTGCACCAAAGTCGTTGCATCTTTTAATTAATCTTGTAACTTCTTTTTTGCGGAATAATCTCTGAATTTTTCTTTCTTCCGGCGGATTTCCTTTTTGTACTTCTGCCCCGCAGGTAACAAGAGATTCTTCGGTATGAGCTTTCGAAGATCCAGTTGCTCCTCCGCATCCGTCGCGTCCTGTTCTTCCGCCTAAAAGAATAACAATATCGCCCGGCTCAGGTATCATCCTTACAACATAATTTTTTGGCGCAGCACCGATTACAGCCCCTATTTCCATTCTTTTGGCTACATAACCTTCATCATAAATTTCTGTAACCTGTCCTGTAGCAAGTCCTATTTGGTTTCCGTAAGAACTGTATCCGTGAGCAGCGCCGATTGAAATTTTTCTTTGCGGAAGCTTGCCTTCAATAGTATCTTCAACTTTTGTGCGGGGATCACCGCTTCCTGTTACTCGCATAGCCTGATATACATACGATCTCCCCGAAAGCGGATCGCGGATTGCGCCTCCCAAACATGTTGCAGCACCTCCGAAAGGCTCGATTTCTGTAGGATGGTTATGAGTTTCATTTTTAAACATTACCAGCCATTTTTCGGTTTGCCCGTTTACATCTGCATCAACTTCAATACTGCATGCATTAATTTCCTCCGATTCGTCAAGATTATCGAGAATGCCTTTTTTCTTCAGTTCCTTCATCGCAATTGTTGCAATATCCATCAGACAAACATCTTTTTTCTTGTCCCCGTAAACATATTTTTTCGAATCAAGATATTCGTTATATATTTTCTCTATAAATTTTGAATATTCACCGTCTGAAAATTCAGCATTTTCTATTCTTGTTAAAAATGTTGTATGCCGGCAATGATCGCTCCAATATGTATCAAGAATTCTCAATTCAGTTAATGTTGGATTCCTTTTTTCAGTTTCGCGGAAATAATTCTGACAAAATTTTATATCATCCAAGTCCATTGCAAAAGCAAGCTCTTTTAACAAAGATTCTAACTCCGAATCCTTCATTTCAATAAATTTATTAATCGTTTCAACGTTTTCCGGTATGTTTAATGTATCTTCAAGAGTATCGGTTTTTTTAAGCGATGCCTCGCGCGCTTCAACGGGATTTATTGTATATTTTTTAATTTTATCTGTTTCTTCAGGCAAAAGATTACCCGAAAGAGAAATAATTTTCGCATATTTTAATAAGGGTTTATCCGAATGTGTAAGTATCTGAACTGCCTGCGCGGCTGAATCAGCCCTCTGATCGAACTGCCCGGGAAGAAATTCAACTCCGTATACAATTTCTTTTTCGCTGAAATCAACTTTTTCGAGATAAACATTATCAACAGGCGGTTCCGAAAAGATTGTGTTTTTCGCCATTTCAAATACTTCATCCGAAATATCAGCAATATCATACCTATAAAGAATCCGTAATTTTATTAAAGATTTTATCCCTAAATTTTCTCTTAAATCCTTTAATAAACTTTCGGCTTCAATGTTAAAACCTTCTTTTTTTTCTACAAATATTCTTCTGATCTGCTGAATCATTTATAACTCCGGTAAGCTTAATTTTTCAATGTTCAAATTTAAGAAATTTGCGCTAATGAATTAAGGAAAGGTAAAAAAAAACTGCCTCGTAATTGAGGCAGTTTCAGTTTTTATTATCTTAGCAGACTTAAAAATACGCCCGCTACAACTGCCGAGCCGATAACACCGGCAACATTAGGACCCATTGCCTGCATTAAAGGATTAACTTCACCTTCAGTCTGTTCCGAAACAAATTTTTGAACGACACGGGCAGACATTGGAACGGCTGATACACCGGCAGCGCCAATGCAAGGGTTCATTTTTTTGCCTTCTTTAAGGAAGATATTTAATATCTTGGCAAAAACAACACCGCCTGCAGTACTGAATGAAAATGCAACTGCTCCCATTACTAAAATCATTAATGTCTGGAAGTTCACAAAATGCGGGCTGTCCATAGTTGCGCCAACGGTTATCCCTAAAAATATTGTTACAATATCAATTAAGGCAGAACCTGCAGTTTTTCTCAGTCTTTCAGTCACGCCCGACTCTCTGATAAGATTTCCAAACATAAGCATTCCAACAAGCGGAGCGCAGGAAGGAATTGCCAAAGAGGCAACAACACCAGTAACAATAGGAAAAATAATAACAGCCGTCTTCGAGACAGGTTTTGTCTGAGGCATATCTATTGATCTTTCCTTTTTTGTAGTTAAAAGTTTCATAATAGGAGGCTGAATTATAGGAACAAGAGACATATAACTGTATGCTGCAACGGCAATAGGTCCTAATAAGTGAGGAGCAAGTTTACTTGCAAGAAAAATAGATGTAGGTCCATCAGCGCCGCCGATAATGCCAATAGCAGCTGCTTCTTTAATATTAAATCCGAAAAGATAAACCGCACCTATTGCAGCAGCAAAAATACCAAATTGAGCTGCAGCTCCGAGTAAAAATGTTAAAGGTCTTCCCAATAATGGTCTGAAATCTGTTAATACTCCCACACCTAAAAATATGATAGGGGGCATCAACTCAGTTTTAATACCCGATTGATATATAAGTCCTATTATACCTTCATCGTAAGAACCCATTAATCCTTTAGGCAAATTTGCCAATATAATTCCAAATCCTATTGGTATTAATAATAACGGTTCATATTCTTTTGTTATTGCAAGATATATAAGTATACCTGCAACTGCAAACATAACAAGGTTACCCCATGCAAGATTTGTAAAACCTGATTCAAGAAATAATTTATATAATGCGTCCATATTTGTCCCCTTACCTTAAAGCCGCTATTGGGCGGGATGAATCAACTTCATCGCCTATTGAAACATATATTTCCTGAACTACACCGTCTTTTTGCGATTTAATATCGAATTTGGCTTTCATTGCTTCAATCTGCGCAATTGATTGTCCTTTTGATACTCTGTCGCCGACTTTAACTAAAATATCAACAATATCAACTGAACCGGCAAATGTGGAATAAACCTTATAGATTTCTCCAGGCTGGCTTTGAACAGTTGTATCAGCAGCTTGAGCAGAACCATCTCCTGCAGGTTCAATTGTAACAGTAAATGTTCTGGCAACGCCTTTTTCATTAACCGTGCATTTTGTTGTCTGAGGTCCCGAAATAACTTGCGCAGCAATTGCCGGAGCTTCAGCAACAGGTTCTTCCTTTTTCTTTAATGGAATATCAATCTTCCCTTTTCCTTGAAGAAATCTTATTCCTTCGTTTGCTTCCATCTTTTTACCAGGAACCATAGCAGAAAGGACTAAAAATATATTTTTATCGTTGATTGGAAGATTTCTTTCCTGCAAGGCCTGTTTTGCTACTTCAATATTGTTAGGAGCAGCTGCCAGCGGATCTCCGTCGAAGAATGGCAGATTTAATTGTTCGCTTGCTATTTGCAATACCTTAGGATCGGCAGGCAGTGGTGTTCTTCCAAAATAACCTAGAGCGGATTTTCCATAACCAGGATCTATTTTAGCCCATCTTCCGAACATTACATTATTAAATGCCTGCAGCCAATATTGCTGGCTGCCGGGAGTAACTGAAGTCCAAGCTCCGCCTGCTTCAACTACTACAGGAAATTCAGCAAGAACTTCGCTGTACTTGTCAAGAATTCCGGCTTTTTGCATCATATGAACATTCGGACCAATTGCTCCGCCCGGCATAGGAAATCCTAACACGCGAGCATCGGCAGTAGTTGTTGTTGGATTAAATTCATAGTCTTTTAATCCTTCAGTAAGCATCCTTTCAATTTCCATCATCAGCGAAACATCTATATCAAGCGAATATCCGGTACCTTTTAAAGCGTGAGCAAGCGAACGTACGTCCGCCTGAACTGTACCGCTTGCCATTGGTCTTACCGAAAGATCAACTCCGTCAACGCCGCCAGCAATACCTGCCATATAACAAGCAACAGCCATACTTGCAGTATCGTGAGTATGCATCCATAATTTCATTCCGGAAGGCATTATTTTTTTCAGCCCGACAGCAGTATCATATACTGTTTTAGGATCAGTTGTTCCGCTTGCATCTTTAAGGCAAATACTGTCAATATGTATATCACTTTCTAAAAGCTGCTTTCCAACATTTATATAGTACTCGGAAGTGTGAACAGTATCAGATTCAAAAGGGAGTCCCATCATAGCAATGCACACTTGGTGATGCATTCCTGCATCAACAATAGGCTGACCGGTTTTAACCAAATTTCTTACGTCATTCATAAAATCGAAATTACGATCATACGTAGTTCCGTACTCTTTCATAAGTTTTGCCTGAAGCTGCAGACTTTCAATTGATTGTTCGGTTAAAGTAACGCCCGAAACTGAGCGAGTTAATATCTGAAGATCTACATCGGGACCGACAGCTTCGCGGATTTTTTTCATTGTTTCAAAAGGGTCTTCATTTAAGTAGAAAAGCGGAGCCTGATATCTTGCACCGCCTCCAAATTCAAGATGTCTTAATCCTGCTTTTGCAGCCATTTCCATTGCCGGCAAAAAATCATTTAATCTTACTTTTCCGCCAAACGAACTTTGAAGTCCGTCTCTGAAAGGCGTAAAGTGAACATTAATTTTTTTCTTCTGTTCTGTAAATATCATATTATTTATTCTCCGTAATTTCTTTTATTTTTACACCTGGATAAAGATTTTGATATGCAGTTTTAATTGCTGAAAGAACTGCTTCGTCGTTAAAATTAACCGATTTTTCAACAGGTTTAAATTCTTCCTTTGGAAAAATTGCAACAATAAAATGCATAATAATGGCTAACGATGGTAATATTATGAATGATGCAACTACCGCCGATAAGCATACCGATAGAATATTATGTTCCATATTATCTCTATAATTTAATTTATAATTTTCAATTATGGGTTATTTTAAGAAAAAGAATAAAAGTTTTTTTAAGTCAGATTATTAGTCTGCCTTTAGTGACGGGTGTTTTTTTATCTTGGAAATATAATTCCAAATTTTCTCCAATCTTTTCTACTATTCCTTCATATATCTCAGTACTTTCTCCATCTAATGGATCAGAAATTACTTTTACTTTTTTCCCTGATATCAAAGACCTATTTCTATAAAAATTCAAAATGGAATTATATTTTTCATATTTTAAATTTTCGTAATCTAAATATAGGTTTTTAACAAGAGAATAGAAAACTGATTTTAGCGAAATTGTATTTTTTTTAATAAAATTTGATATACAAGTGGAATTATGCACAATTGAGTCGGATTTAATACAAGGAGCTGCAAAAATATTCAATCCGATGCCAATAACTAAACTGTTAATAATTTCTCCTTCCGTTTTAGCATGAGCAATAATGCCCCCTACTTTTTCTCCTTCTATTAAAATATCGTTAACCCATTTAATAGAAGCTTTGTTTTCAAGTTCCGGTATTTCATCAATTGTACGTATTACCGCTACTGCCGAAGCAACAACTATTCCAGTATGAAAATTCTCAATTCGGCAATCAGGTCTTATTAATGCCGATAAATGTATGTTCCCCTTCACACTTTCCCAATAACGATTCCGGTTACCA
>JAAYAN010000228.1 GCA_012719345.1 Ignavibacteria bacterium
TAAAGTTATTATTTCGGAATGCGAAAAAGAAAATGTTGATCTGCTTATTGCCGGAGCTGTAGAAAAAGAATCTTTCGTAAAATTTTATCTCGGCTCTATTGCCCGTAAAATTATGCGCGAAAGCAAATGTTCAGTGCTCATATTAACCGAACCGAAACCTGAAACAACTGTTTTCAAAAATATTGTTGCTCTTGTTGATTATACTGAAAACGGAGATAATGTTGTAAAAAAAGCTTACGAAATTTCTAAATTGGAAAAAAGCAATTCACTTACTCTGCTCCGCGATTTTTATGTACCCGGACTCGCAATAACAATATGGGATTCCGGATCTGCTGACGATACTGAAAAAGCCCGCGAACAATACCAGCAGGAAGAAGAGGAGAAATTAAAAATTTATGCAAGCGAACTGAATATAAAAGGCAGCAATATCAAGCATATTGCCCTTTACGGAAAAGAAGGCTGGGAATCTACCAATTTTGTACGCGAAACAGATGCCGACCTTTATCTTGTTCCTGCTCCGCACCGTAAATTTAAATTTCTCGACCGCGTATTCAGCCACGATCTTGAATATACTTTTGAGCATCTGCCCAGTAATTTATTAATTTATAAGAAATAATAATGCATCTATCTGCCGAACAAATAACATTATTTTTAATTGGCATTTCTGTACTGCTGCTTTTTGCCCGCTTAACCGGCGAAATTTTCAACAAATTCAAACAGGCATCGGTTATCGGCGAAATTCTTGCAGGAATTATTTTAGGTCCTACTGTGCTGGGCGGATTGTTCCCCGAAATTTATAATTCTCTTTTTATGAAATTTCCGCAAATATCCATTGCAATGGACGGCTTGACAACTATGGCTGTTGTAATGCTTCTGCTTGTTTCGGGAATGGAAGTTGACCTTTCTGTAGTATTCCATCAAAGCAAATCTGCCGTTTATACAAGTTTCTTAGGAATAATTGTACCGTTTGTCATTTCATTCCCTTTTGCCTATTATATATTTACCGGGTCTGGAATGGGTAATGAAAACAATCCTCTTATATTTGCAATTTTTGTAGGAATTGCGCTTTCAATATCGGCGCTGCCTGTAATTGCACGGACGTTAATGGATTTAAAATTGCTTAAAACACCAATAGGACAGATTATTATCACTTCTGCAATTTTTAACGATCTTATCGGCTGGATAGGCTTTTCGGTACTTATTGGATTAATTGGAATTGAAGAAAATAGCTTTAGTCCGGGAATGAAAGTATTAATGATTTTTCTTTTTACCGTAATTATGCTTTTTGTTGTAAGAAAAATCCTGAATTCGGCAATTCCTGTTGTTCAGCGCAAATTTTCGTTTCCCGGCGGAATACTTAATTTTATTTTCATACTTGGTTTTTCGGCTGCCGCTTTTACCGAATGGATCGGCATTCACGCAATTTTCGGGGCATTTATAATGGGAATAATAATCGGAGATTCCGCACATCTTAAAGAAGAAACCCGTGAAATGATTCATCAGTTTGTTACAAATCTGTTTGCTCCCCTTTTCTTTGTTTCAATTGGTTTGCGTGTAAATTTCATTGCCCATTTCGATTTTCTCCTTGTTGTTTCCATCTTGATTATTGCTTTTGCAGGAAAAATTGTCGGCTGCGGTTTTGGAGCTAAATTAAGCGGACTAGATAAAAATTCGTCTCTGATTATTGGCTTCGGAATGAATTCTCGCGGAGCTATGGAGATTATTTTAGGACTGCTTGCGCTGCAATTCGGATTAATAAATGAGAATTTCTTTGTAGCTCTTGTAATTATGGCTCTTGTTACATCCGTACTAAGCGCCCCGCTAATGAGTTATTTCTTAAAAAGACGGAAAAAAGAAACTTTAGATGATCTTCTTTCTCCCGAGACAATTGTCTTTTCGGAAGCTGAGAACAAAACCGAATTACTTAAAGAGCTTGCACAAATTGCTTCGGGAAAGTGCAAATTGAATTATGCTGAAGTTCTGAAAGGAATTACAGCGCGAGAGAAATCATTTTCCACTGGCATTGGAAATTTTGTTGCAATTCCTCATGCAAGAATGGATATTAAAAATCCCGCAATTTTAATTGGAATAAGTAAAAAAGGAATTGACTTTGAAGCGCACGATAATAAAAAAGCGATGCTAATTTATTTCATTCTCACACCTAAAAATCAAAACGAAGTTCAGCTTAAACTGCTTGCTGAAATCGCGCGGAAATCGAGAGACAAGAATAAAATACAAAAGATTGCTGAATTAACTTCAAAAGACCAAATAGTTAAAGAGATTAAACTTCTATAAAAAAAGCCCGATCCCTTTACGAAACCGGGCTTTTATATTCTCAACATAAAAATCGCTAACTTTATTTTCCTATATAATATTTCAATGCTTCGGGTAGCAAACTTTCAATATCAGCAATACGGGTTGCATCGCTTGGGTGAGTGCTCATAAATTCAGGAGGCACCTGTCCGCCGCCGTTTGCAGCCATTCGTTTCCAAAATGGAACGGCTTCCCTCGGATTATATCCGGCCATTGCCATAAAAATCAGCCCTAAATGATCAGCTTCGCTTTCGTGCTTTCTGCTAAAAGGAAGTATTACACCGAATTGCGCTCCCAGTCCGAAAGCTGTCATAGCTATCTGCTGAGTTTGTTCGGAATTGGACTGAAGCGCTTCGGATAAAGCTACTGCACCTAATTGCGTTAGCATCTGCTGGCTCATTCTTTCGCTTCCGTGCTCGGCAACAGCGTGTGCAATTTCGTGTCCCATTACTACTGCAACGCCTGTTTCAGTTTGAGTTAACGGTAAAATTCCCGTATAAAAAACTACTTTACCGCCGGGCATGCACCAGGCATTTGCTTCATCGCTTTCAACAAGATTAAATTCCCAATTATA
>JAAYAN010000252.1 GCA_012719345.1 Ignavibacteria bacterium
CGCCATCATGTCGGAAAAGAATTACGTCGTGCAGCCTCCCGAAAAGACGGTGTTGTTCCTCGAAACCAAGACCAGGGGAATGACGATGGGGCTGATGACCCTCGTTCTCGACGAAAAAGGAACGCACAAACTGGAAGAAAGAAGATACATCCAGTTGCTTTCCACGATCCCTGACCATCCCGATATCCTGGAGTTGGTCGAGGCGCATCAAAAGGGGCGCGGGACTTCGCAGGGGAAACAGAACCAGCAGTTGATTCAGGGGCCTGAATTGACCCCTGAGGAATTTATGGAACGGTTCCGGAAAGAACTGAACTGAAAGAACCGGGCCGATGATCACACGATATGGAAAGGGGAAAAAATGAAACGTTGGATGTTGCTGCCTGCTATTGTATCGGTCATGTGCTTCCTCCCCCTGCACGGCTCTGCCCAGTGCGTCGAGGGGAACTGCGTCGATGGAAAAGGAACCCTGATCAATGCAGACAAGGGATTGAAATACGTTGGAGAATTCAAAAACGGCAAACGGAACGGCAAGGGGATCTTGTTCATGCAGGATCAGACGAAGTCGCGGGGCCAGAAACAATTTGAGGGCCTGTGGAAGGACCACATTCCTGAAGGCGAGGGAACCCTGACCTTCTACGACGGCCGTAAATTCGTCGGACAATGGAAATCGGAGACGCTGACCGTGGATCGCACCATCCCGATTGAGGGGAAAATGACCAACGCCAAAATCCGTCAGACCGTTCTCTCGGCTCAGGGAACCATGTACTATCCCAACGGGAAGAAAGAGGTCGGAGAATTCAAGAACGACGACTTCAAAAAGAAGTGATTCACGGCGGCTTCTCGGGCGGTGCCTCGCGCTCCGCCCCTGACCGCCGGCCGGGGGCACCAGGAGCCCAAGCAAACCCTGCCTCAAATTCAACGTCCCAAGCCAAAAGCCCAGATTGAACTGAATCCTTAACGTTTCATCCGATTCCGGCCGGGCAAGCCCATTCTTCCCTCGAACGGGGAAGGGATTGAAGATGCCCCCGCGACGGTCCGTCATTCACGAGTCCTGTCCCGCACTGCCATCCGGGTGTTTTCAACGCACCAACAAAAAAGCGGGGCCGAATCCGGCCCCGCTTCACACTACCGATAAACCTCCGCTGCTTCAGGCGTTACAGCCCCGGCAGCCCATCCAGCATCTTCCCGTCGCCGCTGCCGTTGATGTGGAATCCCACGATGTACCTGTCCGATGAGTAGGACAGATAGGTGGCGCCGCTGATGTCCTCTGAAAAGATCTCTTCAGGGAATTGGATCATCTTGGCGCGAGGCGCGATGGTGATCGTCCGGGTTGCCACCGTTGCACCGGCATCGTCATAGGCCTTCAATTCCACCGACGCTGCATCGGATTCGGTGTTGACGAACACGATCCCGGTCCAGCCGCCGTTCTTTTCGATCTTGGCCAACACCCCCTCCACCGGCCCGGCCCCTCCCTTTTCAGCGGGGATTGCCGTCCTGCAGATCCCCTCCTGGGCCAGTTTCGTGTAACCCTGGACCGCATCGGATTGCGCCTCGAAGGCGATGTATCCGATGTCCGCGTGTTTTTCAAACGCGCCGGCAACGTCGAGCTGTTTCCGGCCATGGGCGGGAAGTTCGACATCCACCATCTCTTCCACGACCTCGCCTTCGTCGTCCAGTCCCTTCAGCGTCCCTTTGAGGGTCTCATCGCTCGTATTGATGAGCG
>JAAYAN010000304.1 GCA_012719345.1 Ignavibacteria bacterium
GCATTATTAAACAAAATTTAGGTCTTTCTCCCGTTGTTGATGGGACAATCATTAGGATTTCTTTACCCGCTTTAACTACTCAGCAAAGAGAAGAGTATGTCAAAATATTGTCTAGGAGAGCAGAGGAGTCTAAAGTAAAAATCAGAGACACCAGAAGTGATGTCAGGCGTGATCTCATAGATCAGGAGAAAAAGGGTAAAATCAGCGAAGATGAATTTCATGCTCTAGAGGATAAACTACAAAAAATGACCGATGAATACATCCAAAAGTTGGAAGATATACAGAAGAAAAAAGAAGAGGAGATCTTGAGCGTTTAACTGAAAGATAATAAATATGCTGGTAACTATTCTCACTTTCATCATTGCCATCTCCATCCTTGTTCTCATTCATGAGTTTGGTCACTTTTTTGTGGCCAAGAAAAGCGGAGTCTGGGTTCAGGAATTTGGTTTAGGATATCCTCCCAGGGCAATTGGCAAAAAAATTGGGGAAACAATATACTCACTAAACTGGATTCCTGCAGGAGGTTTTGTCAGGATTTTTGGTGAACTTAAACAGGAGGGCGAGGATAAAAAATTACAAAAAAGAGCTATGTATAACAAGTCGTGGAAAGTGAGATTAGCCGTTTCCATAGCTGGTGTGTTTATGAACTTTGTTTTTGGGGTTGTTGTGTTTGCTATTGTATATTCTATTCTTGGAGTTCCTCAGTACTCTGGTAAAGTTCAAATAACTGAAGTTGCTCCCGATAGTCCTGCACAATTGGCAGGATTAATAGAGGGTGACTATGTTTTGTTTGTCGAAAATGATGGCAGCAAGCAGACTATAAAAACAACTGACGAGCTTATCGATTATTCTTTGGCTTATGCAGGACAGGAAATAACTTACACGGTTGCCCGAAACGCTGAGGTTGAAAACAAAGTTGAATGTCCGAGCGAGATTTCTCTGCCGGAAGGATTTCAGTGTTTTGAAGTTGGTTTGGCGCCAAGGGTTGATCCTCCCGAGGGTCAGGGAGCTATTGGTGTTGCTATTAGTGACACGGAAATTGTAAAACCAACATGGTGGAAAAGACCATTTTTGGGAGTTGTTGAGGGACTAAGAGAGGCTTGGTTTTGGGGAAGGATGATTGTCGAGAGACTGTTTGTTTTGTTTGTTGATCTATTTAGGGGAGTGACCCCAGAAGATATTGCCGGACCTATTGGTATCTATCAGGTATCATCTACAATCCAAAGACAATCTGGGATGTTAATGCTCTTGCATTTTTTTGGTATCCTATCGGTTAATTTTGCCATTGTAAATCTAATGCCTTTACCTGCACTTGACGGAGGAAGGATTTTATTTATCCTTTTCGAGGTTTTAACAGGTAAAAGGATATCTACTAAAATCGAATTAACTGTCAATCAGATAGGAATGGTTCTTCTGTTACTGTTGTTTTTGTTAATCACTATTGGGGATATTCGCAGACTGATTGGTTTCTAATTGAAGATAAAAAGTTATCAGCACAGCATCATTTGCTTCCAGAGGAGCAGATAGAATAACTTCATTACCACTCACATTTTCTCTTGTTAGGAA
>JAAYAN010000229.1 GCA_012719345.1 Ignavibacteria bacterium
AAATATTTTGATGATTACTTGCAACTTTTTTTATCATGGTTTTTAACACTTATTTATAAATTAAAACGGAGGGAAATATGAAAAAATTTATATTTATGTTTTTATTTACTATTGGTATTTGTTTTGCTCAATTTATGGGACATACGGCTACTATTTCAACATCTTTGGATTCGGTAAGGTCGGATGAAGTATTTACTGTAACTTATACTTTAACTGATATACCACCAAATAGGGTATATATTGCAATGAGAGCTGACGATTGGGAATTCATCGGTGATAATAAATGGGAAGGCAATATTTCAGAAAATGAATCAATTACAGTAAAATTTCAAGTTAAACTAAAAGAATCTACTATCCGGGAGTATGTCCCAGTTAGTGTAGGGTTTAGTTATTCGCCCTTCATCAATGAGGAACTATATCAGGGACAGTATAAAAGTACCACGATTAAAATAATAGACTACAGTGAAATTAAAATAGAAAGATTAAGAAAAGTAGAAGAACAAAGAAAATTAAAAAAAGCTGACGGAGTGTATGAGTTATATGAATTAAATGAAGATGATTCATTTCAAGAATTATATAAGAAAAAAGAATATCATCCAGTGCCAGATTCTGAGAAAACTAATAAATTTTAAGTCGTAACACGACGAAACAATAAGTAAAAGTTAAAACCAATTATCAACCCATCAAAATCAAAACCTGCACATACTTTCAATTACACTTTTACTTCCGTCAGCTACCCAGCTATCAAGCTGCGCCGGGTCTTTTAACTGCTGTCCGCGGACTCTTGGACTTACGATGTACCCGCATTTGACATCGGTAAGCGAACTCATATCGCCCCAAAGTTTTTCTATCTGCGCAACCGGTAAAATATCTTCCTGACCATTACCCCAACGATATTTTACATCTTTTATTGTTACGTAAGTCGGTATTCTTTTCGCAACAGATCTCACGGCTTCGGTTATTTCAGCTTCAGTTTTTGTGAGTAAATCGTTCCGGTTAAGACCAAAAACATTTAGCAATTTATCAATATTTATCCAGGTTGTCATAGTGTTATAATAACTTAACTTTAATTCATCTTCTTCATTCGGCAAAGCCAAGCCTTCCAGCAAACGGATTTTCCCGTTAATTTTTGCAAGTCCGCCGCCGCTGTCGTCAATTCTTCTTGGTATCACTTCAAAAGAAAGCGTATTGCCCGATTTAATATGATAGTTTAAAGCTTCCGGTGATATATCCGCTCCGAGCGTATCAATGTTGTGCAAAAGAAGATTTTCAATTGCCGGGTTTTCGGATATAATTTTAGCAAGCGTGCCGTTGCGCAGCATGTTCGGGACTTCGTACCAGTGACCAAGCGGACTTAATCTCTGGAACGCAATATTATCAGCGTAATCGCTTCCTTCGCCTTTATCTTTTGCCCAACCGATTAAAGTCCGGCGCAAAGCGTCGCGAACTTTCTGCTTGTTTTCATCAAGCTGTTCCTGCGGCATTTCTTCCCATAAAAACCGTAAATCTCTTTCCATCGGAATAAACCTTTGTCCGATTGACTTACCAGGCGATAAATAAACTTTTCCGGGATAACCGTAATTTGAAGAAAGCAATAATTGCTTTTCAATTGGCTGCTGGGTAAGATAACTTGTAGCAATTACAAAAGGAATTTCCGAGTTATATTTTTCTGCCGTACTTTTATTTTTTGCAAGATGTATTTCTAAAAACGAGCGGTGTTTTCCATTCATTTCCACAAACGGGTTAATTGCTTTAATTACACCCGCGCCTTTTGTCCAGCGGCTGCCAACGCCTGCGGCAAGACAAACAACCCCGATTTTATTGTTCGAAATTGCGTCCGAACCTGCTTTATCAAAATCATT
>JAAYAN010000230.1 GCA_012719345.1 Ignavibacteria bacterium
AAATCTTGTAAATCTTGTCTAAAAAACGCTTGTCATTATAATAAAAAGTGTATTTTTGCACAACCAAAAACGTCAATATGAACCTAAGCAACAAAGATATATACTTGCAATACGCGCTAAGCCAATTCCTCCCCTTTGGGGAGGTTAGGAGGGGCTCTTCTTTCAATGCTTTTAACTGCATGAAAGCGTATTCATACAACGGAGAACGGTATGGCTATTACGGCTACGATGCTTCCGGTGAGAGGACGTATAAATATGACATATTCAGTGCCGATTCATGGACAAACCAAAACGGAGGAATGAATGTATCGCTGCAAATAGATAAGATGATGCTCTACCCCAACGGTTATTTGAACATAAACCAAAACGGAGAATACACCAAGCATTATTATGCCGATGCGTTACGTATAGCGAGTAAAATTGGCAACGGATTTAGCCAAGATCTTTGCACGGAAGCTAATCAGATAGGCAATAAGTTAGATTCAACTTATTTAGATGAAAGAGGAGACAGGCAATACGTTGAAATGAAAGAAGAACTAAGCGAACTCATCCATGGGAACCAAGTGATAGATGTACTTCCCATACCCTATCCCGATACAAATTTGTGCAATTTATCCGGAAGCGGAATAGAAACAGCTCTTTTCTTCTACCACCCCGATCATTTGGGAAGTACCGGCATGGTAACGGATAATAGTTCCAATATAACCCAAGGTTTCTTATATGCACCCTTCGGTGAAATAATAACAGAATTCAACCCCTCATGGGAATCCGGCCGCATACCGAAATATTCCTTCAATGCCAAGGAATTGGATGAAGAAAATAATATGTACTATTATAGTGCAAGGTACTATGCGCCGCCGGCGTTTATTAGCAGGGATCCGATGTTTGAAGAAAAACCTTGGATGTCTCCGTATGCATATTGCTCTAATTCACCGGTAGATCGAGTTGATCCGAATGGAATGGAAGATGAACCTATTTATAATCTTCAAGGAGATCATATAGGTGATACAAAGGAAGGTTTTACAGGAACTGTTCTGATTTATACAGGATCAGATGATATTGATTTTTCAAATATGACAGCTTCTGAAGCTATGCAACAAGAAGGAGTTGATACATATGATAATCAAAGAGCAAATATTTCTAATGTTGCCAAATCGAAGATATGGACAGACATTGCATCTAAATTGGTGGGTGAAATTATTTCAGGTGAAACTTTTAAAATGGATGATATTCGTTATGGTAAAATAGGTTGTGATCCTTCTATAGATGAAAATTCCAATTGGGTAACTACAATAAGTGGGAAAAAGGGAATCAAACCCAGTGTTACCGGAACAGACAGATATAAATATGAGACTACGGTTGAAAATATTCAATCTTCTATCGTAATTCACGAGGTTATTGGTCATATAAAAAAAGATTATAGTGATGAAGGTAAAACTCATCATCTAGCATATAAATTGGTTATAAATTCTCCTCTTTTTCAAAAAACGACAGCAAAATATCAAAAATCTGTTAAACTAACATACTGGGATTATTATGAAACAGAAGTAGGATTTAAAAAATAATATTACAACTAATGAAAATTATAAAATTAAAACACATTATAATGTTATTTCTTTGTTTTGAATGCATGTATTCAATGTCCCAATCTTTTAAAGATGAGTCAAACATTCAATCAAAAAAAACGTTTCAAAATTCACTAAATAATACATGCGAAAAAGATTTAGATAGTATAATTATTCTTTATTCTCCTTTTAATGTTGATACTTTAAATCCTTTTTATCTAAAGTATTATAAAAAGAATATATATGTATACAAATTTGTTTATGATTATCAGAATGATAGTTGTTATTATTGCTACTGTGATACGATTAGCGAAAGAAATATGATAAGTTTTTTTGAAAATAAGATAAAACAATTCTATATAAGTAAAACGGAAAAGGTCGTTTTAAAAGAGATAAAAAATAAATATCATGGTGAAATTCCTATATTGAGAATTCGAGGATTTAAAAATGGAGAGTCTATTTTATTGGAAGATTTAATTATGTATAGGGGAGCAATATATAATCCAAAGTTTATAGAATTTATTAACTGGATGCTCGATGTGGCTTCTATGTCATGTGGGAGTGGATATAATGAAGCAAAATGGCCTGCAGAGCAAATACCGCCGTAAAATCAAAAAAAAAGGGTTGAATATTTGGACAAATGCTGAAACAGGGGCAAGATAAGAAAAGAATTATGAATGATGAATTTTGAATTGTTTTTTCGTTCCGAAAAAGGGAGGAAGGGGGGGGGATTTGGATTCACCCCCTGGCTTAGTCTATCAAATAACAAAAGGGACACA
>JAAYAN010000231.1 GCA_012719345.1 Ignavibacteria bacterium
AATAAACAATTATCAACAACTTAATTTGCTTAGATGCGCTTTGAAAACAGAATTAAAAATTGAACATACTATGGTTGCTTAAAACTATGGGGAGTCTGAATTTCAACTAAATTTGATTTTATGCCTATTATTCTGTTTATTGCCTTATAACTTAAGGAGGATTTATGATAACCGAGTATTTTGATATTTCCTTTGAAATAAATAAAGCAATTACAAAAAAGTACAGCACTTCTTTCAGTCTTGGAATTCTGGCTTTTGCACCCGAATACCGTAATCCCATTTATGGAATTTACGGATTTGTAAGAATTGCTGATGAAATTGTTGATACTTTTCACGGATTTGATAAAAGAAAACTCTTAAACAATTTCCGGGAAGACACTCACAATGCAATTAAAGAAGGAATTTCTACAAATCCGGTAATAAATGCTTTTCAGGAAGTTGTAAGAAAATATAATATTGAAGTTGAATTGATTGACAGCTTTTTAGACAGTATGGAAATGGATATTGAAATTAGCAGCCACGGACGTTTAAGTTACGATAAATATGTTTACGGAAGTGCCGAAGCTGTGGGATTGATGTGTCTGAAAGTTTTTTGCAGCGGGAACGAAACCGAATACAACAAGCTTAAATATTCTGCTAAAAAACTCGGTTCGGCTTTCCAAAAAGTAAATTTCCTGCGTGATATAAACTCTGATTTAAAAGAGCGTGGCAGAATATATCTTCCGGATACGGATGATTCTTCCTTTATAACCGATGAACGGAAAAAATTGCTTGAAAACGAAGTTGAAGAAGAATTCAAGGATGCCCTTGAAGGGATTAAGAAATTGCCTGCTGGAGTAAAACTCGGTGTTTATTCCGCATATATTTATTATTTGATGCTGTTCAAAAAAATTAAAAAAACAAGTATAAAAGAATTGTTTGCACGAAGAATAAGAATCCCTAATTGGCTGAAAGCCGCACTGTTTGTTAAATCGTATGTAGAAGTTAAATTGGAGAAAGTCAGTTGATTAAGTCATTTTTTCTGGTGTTGGTTTTTTTTTCGGTATTTACGGCAGCTGCCGATATTTCCAAAACAAAATTGCAGGAAATAAGAACTCTTTATTATTCATCTGTTGAAAACGAAGAAGATTTAGAGAGGCTGGAAAATATGCTTAACGGGATGTTTCCCGAAAACGTAAAACGTCCGGGAATAATTACGGCATATCTGGCAGCGGCAGAAGCTGTAAAAGGGAAACACGCATTTTGGCCTATTACCAAACTCGGTTATCTCCGCAGCGCAATGGATTCGCTTGAATCGGTGATAAAGATTTATCCCGATGATCTCGAAATTAGATTTATCAGATTCTCAATTCTTCATCATCTGCCCAAAATTTTAGGTTATTCATCCGAAACAAAGGAAGATGCAGCGGTTATTTTTGAACTTATTAAAAAACATAAATTCGGATTGCTCGATAATAAGATTGTTATAGGAATTGCCGAATTTATTTACCGGAGCGGACGAATTTCGGATGAAAACAAGAACGAACTGGTTTCCTTGTTTCCCGGAATGAAGACCGATGAGTGAATATCTTTTAATTAATTTACTTATTGTCGCCGTCCCGCTGATTTTCAGTTTCGAAAAAAATCTCAGATATCACACAAAATTCAAGTATGTTTTTTTATCAATCCTTTTTACTGCCTTTCCGTTTATTATCTGGGATGCAGCGGCAACCAATCGCGGCGATTGGAGTTTCAACAAGGAGTTTGTTCAAGGATTTCATATTTCCGGACTTCCTTTTGAGGAAATTCTTTTCTTCATTACCGTTCCCTATTCAATAATTTTCATATACGAAACTGTAAATTTTTATATAGACGAAAGAAATTATAAAATTCATAAAATCCCATTTTTTTTGTTATTTGCCTCCTTACTCATTGTTGCTGTTTTTAATGCCGGAAAATTCTACACCTGCACAGTTTTTCTTTTTTCGGCAGGAATAATTTCGGCAGATTTTTTTTACTTTAAAGTCCTTTCCGGATCGGTTAATTTTTTAATAACCCTTGTAATTTCATATATTCCGTTTTTTATAGTCAATTATTTTCTAACATCATTGCCAATTGTAGAGTACAATCCTTCGGCTTTCAGCGGGATAAGAATTACAACAATTCCGGTTGAAGATTTTGTTTATTCTTTTGCACTGATTTCGTGGTATGTTTCGTTATACGCTTTTTTTAAAAAGAGATTTGCAAGATGAAAAAAGTTGCAATTATCGGCGCGGGACTTTCAGGTCTGGCAGCTGCGTTAAGACTTTCAAAAGCCGGATTTAAAGTTACGGTTTTCGAGCAAAACAAAACTTTTGGCGGTAAAGCCGGCGAAATCAAGGAATCCGGATTCAGGTTCGATACAGGTCCTTCGCTTTTAACAATGCCATTTGTTATAGACGAACTTTTATCACTTTCCAGCGAAGATAAAATCGAATTTATCCGTCCCGAAGTTTTATGCCGTTATTTTTTTTCGGATAAATCAGTTTTCGATGCAAATTCCGACCTCGAATCATTTATTGAAAAAGTTTCTTTGATGTTCGGCGAACCGGAAAATAATTTACGCGCTTACTTTATTTACGCAAAAAATATTTACGAACTTACCGCGGATGTTTTTCTTTTTAATAAGTTTTCGCTCAAACGGATTTTAATAAATAATCCATTACTCTTCCTTAAAATTCTGCAAATTGACCCGTTCCGGACAATAAATTCTTCGTTGAAGCGTTTCTTTAAAAATGAAAAACTCATTCAATTTTTCGGAAGATATGCTACCTACAACGGTTCCGATCCATACAGAGCGCCGGCAACGCTGAATATTATTTCGTGGGTAGAAAACGGACTGGGCGGATTTTATATTAACGGAGGAATGCGCCGTCTTCCTGAAATAATTTACAGCAAAGCTGCCGCAAGCGGAGCGGAATTTATTTATGAAGCACCGGTTATTTCGATATCTCAAAAGCAAAACAGTAAAGTAATGCTGGAATATTTCAAAAACGGAACCAGGCAGGAAGAAGTTTTCGATACAGTTCTTTCATCGATTGATGTGTTTAAAACCGAAAAAATGATTAGCGGAATAAAGCCTTCTGAAATTTCGGAACCTTCAACATCGGCAGTCATATTTTTCTGGGGTGTTAAAAATACTTCCGCCAAAATGCATCTACATAACGTACTTTTTTCGGAAAATTACAAAAAGGAATTCGAAGATTTAAGGAAAGGGAAAGTTCCCGGCGACCCGTCCGTTTACATTTATATTTCTTCAAAAATTAACCTGCAGGACGCTCCCGAAAAATGCGAAAATTGGTTTGTAATGATTAATACGCCGTCGCTTGCAAATCCGCAGAAATTTGACTACAAAAATGAAATAGAAAGTCTGAAATTAAAAATTCTTTCAAAAATAAAAGAACGGACAGGCATAAATTTAAAATCAAAAATTATTTTTGAAAAAATATTTACACCCAATGATATTGAAAGTTTTACTGGAAGCAGTTTGGGCAGTATTTACGGAAATTCTTCAAATTCAATGTTCAGCGCTTTCAGGCGGAAAAATTCGGTTTCGGCAAAGTTAAAAAATCTTTATTATTGCGGCGGTACGGTTCATCCCGGAGGCGGAATTCCTCTTGTGCTGCTTTCTGCAAAAATTGCATCAGAAAGTATAATTAAAAATTTGAATGGAAAGAGTTTATGATACGCGCCGAAGACAATTCTTTTGCCCATTGGATAATTGATATGTATCTTAATTTTTTGCTGAAAAAGGATTTCGGCAAATTAATTTTTTCCGGAAAAATTCAAAACACAATTGGACCTCTTGTAATAACCCCTAATCATATAAGCTGGTGGGACGGATTCTTTATTTATTACGCCGTTAAAAAACATTTTAAACGGGTTCCACACATTTTAATGTTGGAAGACCAGCTTGAAAAATACTGGTTTTTCAAGTACACCGGCTGTTTCGGAATCAATCCTAAAAATCCCAGCAGCATAATCGAGGCTTCGGATTACATTTCGGAAATTCTGAACGGAAAAAACAGTTGCGTTGTAATTTACATCCAAGGCGAAATTGAACCGCAGGATAAAAAACCTTTAAGTCTTAAATCGGGCTTAAAATATTTTTTACGTAAAGCTCCGGCTGAAACAAATCTGTTAAATTGCGCTTTCCGGATTCAATACGGCACAAAAAGAAAACCCGACGTGTTTTATAAATTTTCCGAATTCTGTCCGCTAACCCGTTTCAATCTTCACCCGGATGCGTATTATGATGATTTCCTCAGCAACATTTCCGGACTTGAAAAAGAAGTAATAAATTCATTAAAACAGGAAAATGAATGAGCGGCGACAATTTACTTCTTATTCTGTTTGTAATTGGTTTTACGCCCGCAACTGTTGCTTTATATAATTTGTTTTTTAATACAAACCTGAAATCATTTTCATCCTTTGAAATGACTAAAATCAGTGAAATCCGCAAAAAAGTATCTATACTAATTCCTGCGCGAAACGAAGCAAAAAACATAGAAAATTTAATCAATTCACTTAAAGAAATTTTGTATTCTGATTTTGAAGTGTTTATTCTTGACGATAATTCAACCGATGGAACTTACGAAAAAGCAGTTAAATTAACAGAAAATGACAAGCAATTTAAAATATTA
>JAAYAN010000232.1 GCA_012719345.1 Ignavibacteria bacterium
ATAAAGCTTATTCCGGCAATAAGCACAACCATATACCAAATTTTACGCGGATTAAAAACATCGAGCGGCGGAAATGTTTTATCCGGCAGAAGCGGAAGAACAATTACTGTAATTATTGCAAATTTGATTGCAGCATAAAAATCTTCCTGATCTATCTTTCCGGCAAACGCGCGGAACTCGGCTTTGAGCGCGAGGAAAATTAGCATTATGACAGATATTGCAACAGGAAGAAGCAGGAAACCCCAATAGACAAGTGAGCCGAGAATAAATACAAGAATCAGTGTAATTTCAGTTGTTCCGCCGGGTTTACCGTCTCGTGCTGCAAAATAGTAGGATATTGAGATAAGCATTCCGAAAACAAAAAACATTATTACGTACACGTAAATGCTCATTATCCCTGCAATAAAAGCCGCTAAAAACCCGTAAACTGCAATAAGCGGAAACGTGCGAATTCCTGCAAAAGAGTGCGACCCGATTTTCTTTTTGGTTTCACGTTCAAGACCAATTAAAAGTCCGATTAACAAAGCAACAAGTATTTTATACCAGAATTCCGGTAAGGTCGGGTCAAGTCCGGCAGGGTTTTGAATAGCTCCATTCATAAAAAAAAAGTCCCGTTAATTTACGGGACTTATATTACTTAATTAAAAGTTTAATTTCAAGATTTACATATCTTTTAATTTCGTGTACCAGTCGCTTGATTTGTTCAGCAAATCGTTAATTCTGTTCACAAGTTTATGCGGGTCGGTTAAGTATCCTTCCATCAAAAGAGAAGATTCGTAAAGCTGCTCGGCAACGTTAGTTATGTACTCATCTGTCGGGTTGCTTTTATAAACTTTCAAAAGATTTCGCATAAGATTATGGTCGCGGTTCACTTCAAGTATTTTTTGCGGAATCGAAGAATCTTTTGACATTGTCTGCATTATCTTCTGCATTGTTGCAGACATGCTTCCATCAGGGTTTACAAGACAGGCAGGACTATCCTGTAATCTTTTGGAAATCCTGACTTCTTTCACTCTATCGCCGAGAATCTCTTTAATCTTCGACATCAAGCTGTCAAAATGCAAAGAATCGTCCTTCGATAATTCTTCGGCTTTTTCTTCGTTTTTTTCGATATTTTCAAACTTATCGAGATTAGAAAGGTCGGCTTGGTCAACTGATTTCATTTCGTAATCTTTGTATTTCATTAAAGAGTTGAGAGCAAATTCATCAAGCGGATCGAACAAATAGAGCACTTCAATTCCTTTATTCTTAAAAATTTCGAGATGCGGATTAACCTCAACCGAAGCGCGGTTTGTGCCGGATATATAATAAATTTCCTTCTGATCTTTTTTCATTCTTTCGGCATATTCAGCAAGAGAAGTAAAATCCGTGGTCTCTTTACATTCCGAAGAATTGAAACGTAATAACTCGGCATATTTTTCCCTGTTCGCGTAATCGGAATATCCAAGTTTGAAAATACGGTTGTGTTCTTTCCAGAATTTGCCGAATTTCTCTTTCTCGTCTTTTGCCATTTTATCGAGATGCGAAAGAACCTGCGCTGTCACGCTCTGAGATATTTTCGTAAATATTATGTTTTCCTGTAAAGTCTCGCGCGAAATATTCAGCGGCAAATCCTCGCTGTCAACAACTCCTTTTATGAAACTGAGATATTCCGGCAGCAATTCTTTGTTTTGATGCTGGATTAAAACCCGGCGAACATATAAATCGAGCCCGTAATCCTCGCGGTTAAAGCCAAACATATCCATATTGCGCGAGGGGATAAAAAGCAAAGTGTTAAACTGAATAGGCGCATCAACCGAACGGTGGATTATATCGAGCGGTTCGTCGTTATCGTAAGTTAAAAATTTATAAAACTCGTTGTATTGTTCTTTTGTTACCGAAGTTTTTGGTTCGCGCCAGATTGCAGATACTTTGTTTATCTGCTCATTTTCAACTTTAATCGGGAAATTGATAAAGTTCGAATGTTTTTTAATCGTGGATTCAATCCTGTATTTCTCGGTAAATTCTTTTTCTTCTTCTTTAAGATGAATAATTATTTTTGTCCCGCGTTTTTTTGCATCTTCAAGTTCTTCAATTTCGTAACTGCCAAGTCCATCCGATTTCCAGTGAATAGCGGCTGAGTCTTCTTTGAATGATTTTGAGATTATTTCCACTTCGGAAGCAACCATAAATACAGAATAGAACCCGACACCGAATTTGCCGATTATGTTATCCGCGCTTTGTTTGTTTTCTGCAAGCTGTTTAATAAAATCGGCAGAACCAGATTTTGCAATCGTACCAATATTGGCAATAAGTTCATCGCGAGTTAAACCAATCCCGGTATCTTCAATTGTAATTGTATTGTTTTTATTATCGAGACTGATGGCTATTTCCAGCGGAAGTTCGTTATCCACAATCTTTGTTCCGCGGTTCGATTCAAATCTCAATTTATCCAAAGCATCCGAAGCATTCGAAATAAGCTCGCGCAGGAATATTTCTTTGTGGGTGTACAGAGAATGAACCAGAATATTTAAAAGCTGTTTTACCTCAGCTTTAAACTCGTGCTGTTCGGTATGAGTTTTTTCATTTGCCATAAATTCCTCCTAATTTTGTCATCAATTATCTTCTGATATTTCTTAACATTTTTATATTACTTTCCGAAATGTTGATTTTTTGCGCGCTAAAAATAATAAGATTTTTAGATAAAATGAATTCTGTTTATAAAATATTACTCTAATTCTTTTAAGAAATTTTTATAATTCTTTTCTTTTTTTAGCAGCGAAATGGCGGCTGCAAATTGCTTATCATATTTTAACGATTCTTCAATTCTGCCTTTTCTTCCATTGCTGCGGGCAGCTATTTCTTCATTAATTTGGGCAAGAATATCACCTTTAAATTTAATAAGCTCGTTCTGTTTTTCTTTTTCAATTTCACCAAGTATTTCTTTTGCTTTTAACGAAATCTCTTTGTTGGAAGCGATAGATTCTTCCGCCTCTTTTTCAAGCTGTTTTGCCAGACTTTCAATTTTGGAAGTGTATTCGAATTCCTGAGTTTTAAGATATTTTAAAAACTTCTCAAAAAGCTGATCCTGCGAAGTTGATAATTTAGTTTCAGGATTTGTTGTGTTGAAATAGTTTGTAGCAAATTTAAAAAACATTCCCCGTGCAAGAAGATTTGTTACCTGATCGGACTCGGATGTATTAGAAACAAGAGTATCCGGGCTTATTCCTCCGGCGCCTTTAACAATTCTTTTATTTCCGGTAAAATAATCGATGCTGTCAATAACTTCCTGTCTGTCTTCGTTCAAATTGTGATTGCTGTAATCTATTTTTTGAATACATCTTCCGCTTGGGGTGTAATATTTAGCTGTGGTCATCTTTAAAGAAGTTTTTGCCGTTACCGGAATTATAGACTGCACAAGTCCTTTTCCGAACGATTTTGTTCCCAGAATTACTCCTCTGTCGTGATCCTGAATTGCTCCTGCAACAATTTCGGAAGCCGATGCTGAATTTTGATCGATTAAAACAACAAGTTTTGTATCGCCGGCAAGTGGTTTTTCTTTGGAGTTAAATTTCTTCATATCAGTTGAATCCCTGCCTATAACAGATACTATTAATGAATTGCTTTCAACAAATTTTTCTGTTACATCCACTGCTGCATCAAGCAATCCGCCCGGGTTTCCGCGCAAATCGAGCACGATGGAATTTATTTCACCTTTGTCTTTCAGCTCGATAAGAGCTTTTTTAATTTCGTCGCCGGCAGTTCTCGAAAAGCTTGTAAGTTTAAGATAAACATTACCCGATTTTTCGGGATAAAAACCGTAATACGATAAATTTTTAATTTCAATTTCTTCGCGGAGAAGATTAAAAACCATTTTCCCTTCATTGCCTTCGCGCTGAATTATAATGACCACTTCCGTACCGGCATCTCCTTTTATTAGCGAACTTATTGTGCTGTAATTCTTCTCGTTTACATCAACGCCGTTTATGTTTACAATTTCATCACCTATCATTATTCCCTGTCTGTATGCCGAATAGCCTTCAATTAAATCCACAACAATTACTTTTTTATTTCTAACGCCTATTGTTGCACCTACGCCGCCGTATTTTCCGTTTGTTATAATTTCAATATCTTCTTGTTTTTGTTCATCGTAATAACTTGTATAAGGATCAAGCGTAGAAAGCATTCCTTCAATTCCTGCTTTCATAAAAACCTCCGGGTCTACAACATCCACATAATTAAGTGATATTTCGCGGTAAATTTTCCCGAATATATCAATGCTCTTGTTCATTTTGAAGTAAATATCGCTATCACCCTGTACAAAAGCCGTAATTATTATTAAAACAGGAACCAGAAAGAATTTAGCGTTTATATTTTTCATAAATTTCCATTTCCCTTTCAAATACTTAAAACCTTATTTTGTATTATTTCGTGAATTTCGCTTATGGACTTTGTTCCGTCTATAGTTACAAACCTTTTTTCGGTATCTGCCAGATACAAATATCCTTCGCGCACTTTCTTGTAAAAATCGCCTTTTGTGTTTTCAATCCGGTCAAGCTCAAGTGCTGCAATAGCTTTTTTCCTTTCCGAAATCACCTCGAGAGGAATATCGATAAAAAAAGTAATATCGGGAACAGCTTCCGAAATAACGAATTTCATTAAGTCATTAATAAACTGAACAGGAATTCCGCGTCCGAAACCTTGATAAGCAAAAGACGAATCGTGAAACCTGTCCGAAATTACATATTCATTGTTTTTCAATTTCGGAAGAATCACTTCCCGTACAAGCTGCGCGCGCGCAGATGCAAATAACAACAATTCGCAATCTTCAAACATTCCCGAATTTTTCTTATCTAATAGTATTTCGCGAATTTTTTCCGAGATTAAAGTGCCGCCCGGTTCGCGTATTAAATTTACTTTTTTATTTTGTTTTTCAAGAAAATCCGATAAAAGTTTTACCTGCGTCGATTTTCCGCAAAAATCCAATCCTTCAAATGTTATGAACATATCATTTCTGTTTAATTATATAATCAAGTCTTCTTGGCTGATAATCAATTACCGTAACATAATCGGGAACCTTAATAACGGGCTTTAAAGTTCCTAAAGTATCGTAAATTGCCGCGGAAAAATTTATTTCTGCAGCAATATCCGTATCTTTCATCGAAGCAAGTTTTTTTATCCCGCCGCGCAAAGTAATTTCCAGCGTTCCTGGTAACAACATAAGTTCCTTGCCGGCAGGCGAATTTGTAACTTTTACCAAAATTTTGTCAAACTTTTTATCAACAATTTTCTGGACTTCGAAGTTTACCGAGCAGCCGTTAAATTCGTAAGAAATCCCCTGCTCCATAATTATCGGCAGAAAAATGGAGTAATCTTTTTCAAGATTTTTAAGCTCGAGACGTTCGGTTTTAACCTCGTCAATTATTTGCACAAGTGTTTCGGGTCCGCTTATTCTTATTGAATCGGGAAAATAAAACACATCCGATGCAAGTCCGTAACCTTCTCTAAAATTTAATTTTATATCAGTTTTAACCTTAACTGTTTTTTTTACAATTCTATCAACGTAGTAATCAATTTTTTCGGGGTAAATTTCCAAAATCTGCCCCGTGCTTGTTAACCATATATTCTGGTCAAGCTCGTTCCTTATATAAGCGTGTTTCATTCCAATTTCGTTTTTAGCGGAAATTTCGTAATCTCCCGTATTGCTCCAAATCTGCTTAACAAGTTTAATTCCGCGCCCTTTAATTGTAAAATCAATTTCATCGGAACTTTTATATCCAACTGCAAATCCTTCGGGAAGATGAATGAATTTAACTTTTGCTTTAACTACCGCGCGGTATTCATCGGCAAGCGATACATAAACCCAAAGAATAACCGAAAACAGCGATACAAAAATAATAGTTAATGATTTTCTTTTCATGGTATGAAATATAAAAAAAATGAATCTCTTTTATCCGGTTTTTATAAATTTATTTAAGAATTGTCCTGAAATAATCCAGCAGTTCTTTTCTGTTGGCTTTCGAAATATCTCTTCCGAAAATAGGAAAATTTTCTGTAATCCTTGCCAAGTGACGCAATTCGTGCACATTCATATTATCCATTTCTTCGATAGGAGGAATATTCGAAATGCTCAGTTTTTCCTCACTGCTTTCTTCCGGAAATAATGTATCTCTTTCTGTTTCCTTTAACGGTAATTCAACACTTTTCTTGTAAGATTCCGAAAAAGATCCGTCTTTAACCGCTTCTGTTTCTTTATAAATTATTTCTCCGGAATTTTCAGCATCAGAGTTTATCGGATTTCCCTGTTCAATTTCTTTTTCAATTTCTTTTTCAGGTTTTTCTTGCGGTATTGCTTTTTCGTCAATGCTTTCAGTTTCTTCGTGTAAAATCAGTGTTTCGCTTTTACTTTTAGTTTTTTCCTGATTGTCTTGTTCTTTTTCTTCTTCACAGGATATCGTTTTTTCCTTTTCAGTTGAGGAATTTATTACTGCAGCAGGATTAATGATTATGCGCGTATTAACAAATATCGACATCCGTTTTACGGCTTCTTCCGCTGCTTCTATTGCATACTGAACCGAAACGGATTCTCCCTCTATCTGCAAAAAAACAGTGCCGCCGGATAAGTATTCTTTATTCATCAGTTTTATATCGGCAGTTTTAAACATTGCATCCGCTGCGGCAATTACTGCGGCAAAACCTTTTATTTCGATCAATCCAAATGCCATTTCCATAGCTTTTATTTATCCCTTTTTTGGCAGTAAACTTTCGGTATCATGGTGCGGACGCGGAATAACGAGAACCGAAACAAGTTCGCCGGTTTTTCTCGCTGCTTCGGCTCCAGCTTCTGTTGCTGCTTTTACCGAACCTACATCCCCGCGGATTATTACGCTAACATAACCGCCGCCTATAATTTCTTTTCCAGTTAATTTAATATCTGCAGTTTTTAACATTGTATCGGCGGCTTCTATTGCGCTTGCCAAACCTTTTGTTTCAATTATCCCGAGCGCTTCAATCGTCATCTTTTTGCTCCCCATTTTTATTTTATTTCTGCCCGAAAATAGTTTAATAGCCCTTAAATGTCAATTTAAAAACAGGAATATTGGTAATTTTTGTAAAAGGAATAGTTAACATCTGGCGGAAAGTATATTATATTGTGTACGGTATCAGAACATACTCCAAGTCCGGATTGAAATCTTTTGTATTTCGCGTTACTAATTTAAGCTTGTTTTTTATTGAAATTGCCGCTTGAAACGCATCAGGCAGTTTCAATTTATTTTTTCTGCGTAATTCCGCTGCAAGGTCTGCAATATCATTGTCAATATTCAAAGAAACAAAACTGTCCAATAACATTTTAATTAGTTTTATTTCATTATCGTCAGCCCCAGCTAAAACTTCTGCCCTTGTAATAAAGGATATTGCGCATCCTTTACTTAAACTGTCTTCCAGCCATTTTGTAGCCTTAGCTTCTCCGTTAAGGTGATCAATAATAATGACCGAATCTACTAAGAATGTCAAATGCGTTTTCATTCCCATTCGGATCTCATTTTATCAATATATTCTAACGCATCTCTCTCTCTGCCCCTCCAAATTCCCGATGTTTCACTTAAAATGGAATTATCACCGCTCTTTTCTATCCGGTTTTTATATTCTAAAATCGCTTGCCGGATTGTTTCGGCTGCGGTTTTTTTATTTATATGACTGTAATTATCAATCCAATTTTTTAATTCGGATGGTAACGATATTATTGTCCTTAACATTTTAACCTCACTATTTACCGGCACAATATATCACCTATGTGATATACAATCAAGGTAAAAAATAATAAAGTAAAAATATTTATTAACACTTTCCTTGGTATTAACGTTATATTCTGAAAATAATTCAGGATAGTTACTTATAATTGAAATAGTTCGATTTATTTCTTCAATGAATCTGTCACCCAAATCATCATTTTGCAAATTATAATATTTTATTGCTTCTTGATATTCTTTATAAGCAGGTTCAAGAAAATCTATTTTCATTTTTCAGGATTTCGCTATAAGGAATGCTTTTAATTTTGTCGCTGCTAAATAAATTATACCTTCTTTCTGCTTCATCTTTCCACAGTTCTTCAATATCTTTATTTGGTTCGCTTAAACTTTTTGAAAGCATCTCAATAATTACAATTTTTTCAGAAGCGCTTAAATTTAAAGCATTGTCTAAAATATTTTTTGTATTCATTTATTTCTCAAAATCATTTTTTTAATAATAAAAAAGAAGAAGCTCAATTTCAAGTGAAAGGAAAGTAATAAATATACGCTTTTTCTCGCTCCGTGAAATCATTAGCAGCTAACAGCAAATCATTCTTTACTTTTACGCAATTTCATTAAGATAATCTTCCAAAATTACTGCCGCTGCATTTTTGTCAATCAGACTTTTATCGCGTCTTTTCATTTTGGATTTTACAGTTTCTATTATTCTTTGCTGGGCAATACCCGATGAATAACGCTCGTCCCTGTAAAGAACTTCAATTTTGGTTTTAGCGGTAAGTTCAATAAAAAACTTTTCAACCTTTTCGGTGGCGTGTGTTTTTTCGCCGCTTTCTTTAAGAGGATAGCCTAGAATTATCAGTTTAACTTCGTAATCTGAAAGAATCTTCAAAAATCTTTGCCAGAAGTTTTCGTTATTTTCTAATGTTATAAGGGGCTGGGCAAACATTCTGAGAGGATCGGTAACAGCAATGCCAATCCTTTTTTCGCCGAAATCAATTGCAAGTATTCTTTCGCCTGTTTTTAGCTGCATCTTCAAGAATTGCTGTTATCAAAACGTTCTGCCACAAATACGCCTTTAATCTTTTTCATCCGCTCAATCAACCGCTGAAGATGATTAATATCTTTTACATAAACAGTTATGGTCCCATCGAAAGAGTTATCGCTGCTGCCTATATTTATAGCTTTAATATTTGTATTAAGATATGTAGTAATGGAATTAGTAATTTCCGAGAGAAGTCCGGGCATATCCTCGCCGCTTATTTTTATTCCGGCAACAAAATAATCTCCGTTACTCTGTGGCCATTCCACATCCAGAAGCCGCTGCTCCTCTTTTTTAAGCATATTAAAAAGATTTTTACAGTTTTTACGGTGGATTTTTAATCCCTCGCCTATGGTTATATAACCTACAATAGGATCTCCGGGAATAGGATTACAGCACTTTGCATAACTGTAAACTATGCCTTTTGCGTCCCCCGAAACCATAACTCCGCCGGCGGTATTGCGCGCAAGGTTTGCAAATCTGTCAAATTCCATCGGGGCTGTCTGATCTTTATGCTCAGTTGTTTCCGGGTCGAGAATCTGATCGAGATCAACTTTTTCGTGATAAATGGCAGTAAAAAACAGATTGGGATTATCGAATTTATTTTTCCGCGCAATTTTGGAAATTTCATCGGAATTAAAACTCTTTTTAAGTTTCTTAATTTTTCGTTCCCAAATAGCTTTCCCTCCGTCAATTATCTTTTGTTCTTCGCTGTTAATAAATTTACGTATTAAAGATTTTGCTTTGTAAGTCTGAACAAATTTAAGCCAGCTTTTATTCGGTATCTGGTTTTTGGAAGTTATAATTTCAACCTGATCGCCGCTGTTAAGTTTTGTATCAAGCGGAACAATCTTTCCGTTAACTTTTGCGCCGATGCAGTTAAATCCAACGCGTGTGTGTATTTCAAATGCAAAATCTACCGGAGTGGAATCTACAGGAAGCCTTTTTAAATCGCCGAGAGGTGTAAAAACGTAAATTTCATCTTGATAAAGATTAAGTTTGAAACTTGCAAGAATATCTTTTGTAGCTTCATCTTTCGAAGCATTTTCGAAAATATCGCGTACCCAGTTAACCCATTCTTCAAGGTCTTTATCGGATGATAATTTTTTTTCTTTGTATTTCCAGTGCGCTGCAACACCCTTTTCGGCAATTTCGTGCATCTTCCGGGTACGTATCTGTATTTCTACAAGTTTGCCTTCGGGACCGATTACAGTGTTATGAATTGACTGATAATTATTCTTTTTGGGAATTGAAATGTAATCTTTAAAGCGGTCAGAAATAGGTTTATAAAGCTGGTTTGTTATTCCCAAAACGAGGTAGCACTCATTCGGGTCGTCAGTTTCAAGAACAATACGTACCGCAAGAAGATCAAAAATTTCCTCGAACGATTTATTCTGCTGAATCATCTTTTTATAAATGCTGTAAAGATGCTTTGCGCGTCCGCCAATATCAAATTTAAGATTATGCTCTTTTAATTTTTCGGCAATAGGCGTATTAAATTTCTTTAAATAAGCTTCTCTTTCCCTGCGTTTGCTTTTTATTTTTTTAGCTAAATCGTCGTAAGCATCTCTGTTAAGATACTTGAATGCGAGATCTTCCAACTCCCATTTGACGCTTCCCAAACCGAATCGGTGAGTAAAAGGCGCGTAAATTTCAAGCGTTTCCTGAGCGATACGGCGCTGTTTATGCGGCTTTACATATTCCAGAGTCCGCATATTATGAAGTCTGTCGGCAAATTTTACAAGAATTACTCTTACATCGTTTACCATCGAAAGAAGCAGTTTGCGGTAATTTTCTGCCTGGGTAATTTCGTGTCCCTTAAAAACTCCGCCTATTTTTGTAACACCGTTAACTATTTCGGCAACTTCGGCTCCGAACTCTTTTTCAACAAAATCAATTTTAAATTCCGTATCCTCAACAACATCGTGCAATAAAGCAGCAATTACCGAAATATCATCAAGAGGAATTTCGCGGGCAACTACTGTTGCAACTTGGTAGGGATGATAAAAATAAGGCTCCCCCGATGCCCTGAAATCGTTTTTATGGGCTTCGTAACTGAGGTTAAATGCTTTTTCAACAAGGGCTTCGTTAACCGACGGCAGATTCATTCTGCAATTATTAAGAAGCTCATCTAGCATAGCCTTATGTTTCGGGTTTGTAATTTCCATAAATATCCGAATAATCCTTTAATCAAAAGCATTATAATATATTTTTAAGATATTAAAATGCAATAAAAATATTTTTACTGTGAACTAAGCAATTCTTCCCAAAGTTCATTAACCCGTTTCATTCTGTCTTCGAGGGAAGATTTTACAAATTCGGATGTAACTTTTGTTTTAAATATTTCGCGGCAGTATTCAATTGCCTGAACATTTTTTCCCGAAGCATGCAAAAGCATCGCAATTTTATGACGTAAAACTATTTCATTATAGCTGTTGCTGTTTTTTCTTCCTAAATGGGAGTTTAATATTTCCTGATATACAAGAACAGCTTCATCTTTATTTATATCTTCAAGCGCCCGGGCTAAACCCCATTTGAAAAATCTGCTTTCGGGAAAGCTTTTTAATTCATCCCGGGCAATTTTTACAGCATCTTTATATTGTTTTTTATCGATATAAATCCAGATTAAAGAGTTTAGCGCAAGATGCCTGCTGTAGTTTTGATTTTCTGCAGCTGCTTTAATCAATTTTATCGCTTCGCCGGTATCATCTTCAAAAAAAGGCAAAACGTTCAGTATATCTGTTTTTCTGCTTTTCCAATAACGGTAAGTACCAATCGCGGTATAGGCTTCGTAAAACTTTTTATCTTTTTCTAGCAAGTCTTTGAATTTGTTTATCGAGCTGAATCCCTCGGAAAAAGCAACAAGATAATTTTCGCTGAGAGCATAAAAATATGCGTTGTAACCGGAAATTAAAGCTGAATAATACATATTCCATTTATCATCCGGGTTATGGCTGTTAAGGGAATCGGATAATCTTTCTGCCGCCATAAGCAGACCGGTAATTTTAAAGCTGTTAAATTTTTCACCGTAATCAACGCTTTTTGCTATTTCAACCGCCGCCTGATAAACCAAGCCCAAAGGATTTGCGGGATAATCTTTTGAAAGCTGCTTAAATGTAAATTCAGCTTCATCATATTTCTGATTTAGAATATCGCTTATTCCGTTTTTTAATATTTTGTCTATTTTCTCATCGGGGAACTCCTGAGCAAAAAGAATTGAAGCGGACAGAAACAATATGAAATACTTAAAAAGTCCCAAAAACTCTGTCCCCCGCATCACCAAGTCCTGGCAGAATATAGCCTTTAGAATTTAATTGTCTATCTAAACAAGCCGTAAATATTTTCACATCCGGATGTTCTGTATTTATTTTTTTTATACCTTCAGGTGCCGAAATAACGCTGACTAAAAAACATTCGCCCGCGCCTCTTTCTTTAAGAATTTTCAATGCTGCCGAAGCGCTGCCGCCGGTTGCAAGCATCGGATCGAGTACAACAGTCTGAGAAATATTTAACTTTTCAGGCGCTTTGAAATAGTAATCAACAGGCTGTAAAGTATTTTCATCTCTCTGAATTCCAATATGCCCTACTTTTGCTTCGGGAATTATTTCAAGAAAGGAATTAAGGAGGCTTAATCCTGCGCGTAAAATCGGGACAATAACCACCGGTTTTTCCAAAATATAGCCGTTTGTTTTTTCGAGCGGTGTTTCTACCTCTGATTCTTTTAGCTTTATATTGATACCAAATTCAGATGCAAGAATAAATGCAATTCTGTTTAAAGCATTCCTGAAATGTTCCGGGTCTGTTTCTTTATTCCGGAGAATGGTTAAATCTTTTTTTACTAAAGGGTTCGAAGACACAATTAAATTTTTCATATTTGTAACAGCACCCTGTTCCCGTAAAAGTTATTTTTCCTTGAAACTGACTGTTATTGCAACTCCTTCAAATCCGTATTTTCTTCTTATAAGCTTTTCTATAAATCTTCTGTAAGAATCGGGAATATATTTTATATCATTTGCAAAAAGAAGAAATACAGGATATTTGCTGCCTACTTGATTAATAAATTTAATCCGTATTTCCTTTCCGTTTGGTGTTGTTGGCGGAGGAGTTTTTTCAATTTCCTCGCGTAGTGCTTCGGTGAGTTCATCCGGAGAAATCTGTTTTTTCCTTTCCGATTCTATTTCTTTCGCCATTTCAATGAGTTTGTAAATCCTTTGTTTGTTAAGAGCAGAAATAAATATTATCGGAACGTAATCTATCGATCCTAAAGTCTGCCGTAATTCTATTTCAAATTTTCGAGCTGTATTTGTATCTTTTTCTATCAAATCCCATTTGTTTACGGCAAGAATCATCCCTTTTCTTCTCTGAACCGCTTCCTGAATAATTTTCTGATCCTGGTTACCCAGACCTTCAACAGCATCGACAAGAATAATGCATACATCACTTTCGGCAATTGCTCTGTAGGTTCTTACACTTGAATAAAATTCTAGATTCTCGGTAATTCTAGCTTTTTTTCGCAGACCAGCAGTATCAACCAAAACAAATTCTTCGCCGTAATATTTTAAAACCGAGTTCACGCTGTCGCGGGTTGTACCGGGAATATTTGTAACAATACTTCTGTCGTAACCCAGCAAGGCATTTGTAAGTGACGATTTCCCAACATTGGGTTTTCCTACAATAGCTATTTTTAAACGTTCATCCGCTTCGTATTCTCCTTCCGAAAAATCAACTCGTGTAATAAGATCATCAAGAACATCTCCGAGATTTCTTCCGCTGAGAGCAGAAATATCATAAACATCCGAAAGCCCCAGTTTGTAAAACTCAGCTTTGTTTAAACCCTGCTCAACATTATCCGATTTATTTACTAAAATAAAAACAGGTTTATTTGAACCGCGCAGCATTCCTGCAATTTCTGCATCGGAAGGAGTCAGCCCTGCTCTGCCGTCGGTCATAAAAAAAACCGCATCGGCTTCTTTAACGGCAATTTCCACCTGCTCGCGTATTGCCGATTCAAAAAGGTCTGCCGATTTTGGCACATACCCGCCTGTATCAATCAGCTGAAATATTTTTCCGTTCCAGTCAACATCTCCATGAAGCCTGTCGCGAGTAACACCGCTGAAATCTTCAACAATGGCTATATTGCTTTTTGTAAGACGGTTAAAAAGAGTTGACTTACCGACATTCGGTCTGCCGATAATTACAACAAGGGGTATTTTCATTATTCATCCTAAAATTAAAATCGTATCTGCAAATTTAACTCAGGATGATAATCAATTACAAATCCGTAGTTTGTTTTTTCGAGACTTACTTTTGCTGAAACCGATTTATTGTATCTGCTTGCCGACCATACGGCATCTGCAGCGCTTAAAATATGATTTGCTACTACTATTATTACAGCTGTTGAAGCAATATTATAATAATCATTTGCTTTGCCGCGCATATTGCTGTATTCTTCAAATCTTTGAGTTACTTTATCATTATAATAGTCGAAAGAACCGTTTACTCCGCCGGGAAAATCGTTCCAGCCTACATTAAACTGTTTATATTTCCCGATCATTTCGTAGTATTGCTGGTCGCCTTTGGGAGCAAGTTTGTGGGAATAATATCTTCCTTCCAAGGTTCTTCCGACTTCTTCTTCCATTTCGTTAAGCACATTCCAATTAACTCCGCTGCTAAAATCGTACTTTGCAGGATTTTGAAAATTCTGTTCAAACCTGTTTTTTGTCCATTGTGCATATTGTTGCACATTCCAATGTTGATCGGCATAATCTTCGAACTCGGAAGTTTTATCATCACCTTTATTGTTATATATAATCGCTCCCGATACAGCTGCAACTTCCACCGCAAAAAATATGGCAGCTTTAAGATAGCTTTCCGTATAAAATTCTCCTGCCCCCGGAACAGCAAACGAGAGAACACCTGCAAGAAATCCTGATTTTTTTTGAACCGGCTGCAAAGTATTTTCGGGAATATTATCTTGATCATTTTCTAATCCGACAATTTTTGAATCCACCGATAACACCCCGGTAAAATTATTATCATTCTGCTGGGCAAAAATCGAAAGTGTAAAAAACAAGATTAATAATTTTTTCATAATCTTTCCGTTTATAAACTAAAATCAAATAATATTCCGCCGTAAAACTGCCATTCTTTACCGTATTTAACAGTTTCTCTTCTTACTACCTTTTCTACAGTATCAAATGAATAAGCTGCATTAAAAAACAAAGTTGTCGGGAAAAGATAAAACGAATTCATTTGGATTCTTAGTTCTGCGCCTGCGCCTTTTTTAAATTTATTTAATGAAGGCATTTTCCCGTTCCATGCATTTCCTATGTCGCCGTAAACAGACATAAAAATCTTATCTATATATATATGTCCTAACCGCGAATCAATATTCCTGTACAACGGAAACCGGTACGATAGATTAAACCAGCCGAGTTCATTTCCCGAAATTGCATAAAACGGATAGGCTTTCATTCCTATTAAACCGCCCAGGTAAAAATCGAAGAAATCATCTACCGTTGGGCCGAAAATTGTTGCTGCCCGTAATGTTGCATTCAGTGTATGCCCTTTCCCTAAACTGAAATAATTCTTCTGAAGAAAATCGAGTTTGTGAAAATCGAAATCGGTATACTTTCCTATATATCCCACACTTTCGTCGTATTCATATTCCTGTGTGGAATTAAACTTATTCATTTCATAATTATAAGTAATTTCTGTTTCCATCCCGATCGGGTTAATATCAGAGTCGATATACGGCATCTCTGCAGAGAAAGTATATTTTATCTGAAAATTACTTCCTTTTAAATAGACATCATTAAAAGCAGGACTGTTCAAGTATTTTTCTTCAACAAAAGAGTAATAGTTAAAACTTCCAACTGTAGAAGTATAACGGCTGTAAATATACCTGAATTCTATGTTGCTGTTTTCTATAAATAGTCTGTGTTTTGCAGCAATATCAAATTCAAATAAATTATAAGCTACTTCAGTTTTTAATTGGTAATCTGCAATAGCAGTTCCGCTTGTGGAATCTACATTGAACATAATATCGGCATCTGCCTTACGGCTGATACTGTAAAGTTCAAGTGAAAGTTCAGGTTTAAGCCCGAGGTTGTAAATTAAAGGAAGTTTGTTTCTGTAATTAAACTGAAGGAACAAATCCCTTTCCATACGGGAATTAATCGAACCTCCTGCAAAAATATCCATTCGGTTAAGCATATCGGAAGACATTAAATAAACGCCGGGTTTAAATTTCTCGAGGGTTGTATTTCCTGTGCTGTAATTATCATAACGGATAAAAGGGACAGCCATAATTTTTGTAAACGAACCTGAATATCGTTTTTTTTCATAATCAGGGGTTTCTCTGTCGTTATAGTTTTTGAGATAATCTATATTGAAATTTGCAATATCGCCTTTGGCTTTTTCATCAGTAAAAATTACTCCGCCGGATTGATAAGAATATTCCGGTGATACCTGAACCAGATTTTCATTTTTCAAATAACATAACTTGTAACCTGAAGAAGTATAACCGGCATAAGCTATATTTCCATACGAATCTGTTGCAGGCATAAATGCACCGCCCGTAACATTTGTAATTTGTGTTTCTTCACCGGTTTCTAAATCTTTTCTGTAAATATTAAATATTCCGGTTTTATCAGATGAATAGTAAAACTTACCGTCTTTGCCGAATACTGGATTTCTTTCTTCATATTTTTCATTTAATACAGCAGTCAGATTTGTACCATTTGTATCAATTTTATAAATATCCTGCCCGTTTCCTTCAGCAAAACCGAAAACTATAAAGGAGTCATCGGGTGAAAAACGCGGATTAAAAACCTGCTCGCCATTTTCAAAAACTGTAATTCTTCTGAAATTTTTGCCATCAATATTTACCATCCCAATATTTGTTGTACCGTCTTTCTGGTAAACAAACACAATATTTTTACCGTCATTCGAAACAAATGAATTATTCGCGCGAAGTCCGAAAGTAATTCTTGTCTCTTCTTCAGTTTCAGTATCGTAAACATATAAATCGTGAATATTTACCCAGCGTGGATTGTCGTCATCAAGTTTAGAATAAACGATTTTTTTTGTACCCGGTATTAAACTTGCTGTTGTTTTAACTTTTGGTGATATAAGTTTTTCTTCACCGGATTTTAAATTGTATTCATATAATGAAGTAAGACTTAAATAATCCATTCCTTTATTCGAAAGGTAAAATACTTTGCTTCCGTCTTCGGTAAATACAGGATAAAAATTGCCGAAACCTTCCTTTCCTATTTGCTCGCCTTCCACTAAATTATTACGCAATCCGGAAGTTCTTGCATTATAATCTTTTGTTATAAAGTCTTTCCATTCATCGTAAATTTCATCGCCATCTTTACCAAGAACATCTTTAAAAGCAGCATCAACAGTAAAATTTGTAAGCTTCCCAAGTTTTTCGGTTATGAGCCTTAATTTATCTTCACCGTATATTCCCGAAATATAGCGGGTTAAAGCAAAACCGGAATTGTAAACAGATTCGTTGCCAAGACTTGTTTTTCCGAATACCCCCATTTCATCCCAGGTAAGCATTTTGTCATCAAGAGCATAACATCGTAAAATCATATCGCGGTGCGAATCCCAATTTTCGTAATTTAATTCTTTTCGTTGATATTGCGCAGTTCCTTCGGCAAACCAAGCAGGCATATTTACAGTAGCTACAGGATACGATGCAACAAAATTAGGGAATCCGTAAAGAATATCAGGACGGCGTTTATCTTCGTAATTAAGGAATTGAAGATAAATTGCAGGAATTGATCTGCTTATTTTCATTGCCGCTTGTATTTGTACCATATGAGTAAATTCGTGTGTTATTACATTGCGAAGCCAGTTATGCGTGCCCCGCAAATCAAAATCCAGCGCAGATGCCCATATTTCAATTTTGTTGTCGAAAAAGTATGTTGCACCGTTGCTGTAATCGTCAATATCTTTTATTACATAATGAACTTTATCAGGTTCGTACTGATAAAGAGATGTAATAGGTCCCCATACTTCATCGGCAATTTTTGCAACAACACGGGCAGTTCTTTCAGCTTCTTCGTGGTAATGCACTTCCACATTTTTACCTTTTATGGTGTACCAATCGTATTCGGGATGATATTCATTAAACTGGGCAAATATTTTATAAGAACTGAATAAACTCAGCAGAACAAAAAGATGTATTTTTTTCATTTTATAACAGATTATTTAACAATAGCTATTTTAATTATTTTTTCGGCAGATTTACCGGAAACGGATTCTGCTTTAATTCGTGCAAGATAAACCCCGCTTTGAATATTCGAAACATTCCATATAGTTTCGTTATCAAGTCCGCCTGAAGCATTATCCTCAAGCTCGGCAACTAAAGTGCCGGAAATATCCAATATCTTAATATTTACTCTGGAATCTTCCGAAACGAAATATCGGATATTCGTTTCGCTGCCGTAAACCGGATTTGGCCAGTTATATGCAGATTCTTCCGGAAAATATTGTGTTTTAAGGTTTTGGAAAGAAGCTTCAGGAACATCAGAAGTGTTACCGTAATTAGCAAATTCGGATGTCCAGCCAAGTTTGCTAGGTATATTCATTATTTCCCAACGCGAAAGCTTTCCTTCTTCCGTAACTGCATTTAAATATAAAGAATTGTTACTGAAAGATAATTCGGGATACGATCCGGGTTTTCCGCCGAGACTAACGCTGTAATCATCTAAAATATTTCCATCTTTGCCTGATACTGAAATGATTCTTCCGTCCTCGGTTATAGAAATAATATCTTCCATGCCGTCATTATTTAAATCGGCAGACAATAAATACTTGCTAAACTCTTGTTCCTGAGAATCACTATACGGAAAATTATCTGCCATTACACCTTGGCTGTTAACTGCATTAAGTTTTTCGTTCGAAGTATAAACGAAATAATTTTCGCCGTCATTTTTTATATCGGATAAGATAAAGTTTTTTATATCTAAATTTTCCGAACTACTGATATTATATAATTCAGAAGGATATTGACTTAAATATGCAACCGAAATATTCAGATCTTCAAGTTTAATTGTAAATTCAACAAAGCTATTTGAATTGACCTCAGAAACTATTTTAAAATCTGAATTATTTGATGAAATTAAAACCGGCTTATTAATTAATGTTTGTTCAACTTCCAACTCCGATGAAAGAATTTGAGCCTCTTTAATCTGAACAACTTTAACCTTTTTACCAATAAATCCTGCAAAAATAATATTGTCTGTATCAATCAACATCACCGGTCTGAACTCTGTAAAATTTTCAGAAATTAAAACAGGTGAATTTTGGCCTGTTTTGCTGTAAAGTGAAGTACCTGCAACATAGAAAGTATGTAACGGATTTAACGGTGAAACAAAAGAATATTTAACAGGCTGTTCAGAACCCAAATCCTGCCGTAAAGCAAGCTTCAATTTCTCACTTCCGAATTTCACGGAGAAGCTCATTTTCTGTCCGATAGAAGAAAAATCCGAAATTGTTACAAGGCTCGAAGTTCCGTCGTTTGCATCGGTGTTAGGTTTTGAATCCGGACTGAAAACGTTTTTATAAAACTTTGAGGGATTACCTTTATACCAAGTATCCTGCCGGTTGCCTTCCAGAATTACATTATCACCGAAAACTGTTTTAAGTTCTTCGCCGATATCATAAATACCGTCGGCTTCAACAAGTTTTACTGCACGGTTATCTTTAAGGTTAATTTTATTTTCTTCAATATTCTGCCGAATTATCTTTTCATCAATATGCCAGATTAAAATCCCCACATCCTGAAAACTATGTTTAAGAGGATCGTAATCATCATTAACCCCTGGTAAAGCCCAGTCAGCATCGTCAACATCAACTATAACACCTCTTAATGAATCGGTATTGTAGCTGTAAAAGCCTACAGTATCCTTTAAGAATTTTTTTGTATAAACATTATTCCCGTCTTTAATAGTAACTGTAATGCCATCTTTATTTAAATCGCGGGTTCTTCTTTCAACCAGAAAATATTCATCCGAATTGATTGGTATTTTAACAATGGAGGTATCTCCCGCTCCGGCAATGGCCATCGGTGTAATGTTTATTTTATGTTCTCCCGGATTTACAACTACCGGTTGAACCCATCCCAGTTCTACCTTTTCCCAAGCAGAAGGTTCAGGTAAAAAAGTTCCCGAAAAACCAAAAATCGATTGTCCGTCCATCAGCCCGAATCGTCCGATTGAACTTTTCCCTGTTTCGGTATCAAAAAGATCGGGAAGTCCCATATGGCTGGCAATACTTGATACAATTAAACCGTTAATTGAAAGTTCAAGCAGAGCTGAACCTGTAAGTCCATCAATCTCGCGGCTTTCTGTTTCAGGGATAATCATCGAATTTTTAACTCGTTTATTATTAACAGGAAATCCTTGAAATTCTGCTCCAAAAGTGTTTTTTAAAGTTTTTTCACTAATATATATCGAAGGAATATCGCGTGAAGAAATAATGCTTCCCGGAGTGATTACATCGCCGCCTGTGCCGGCGTGAAATATTACAAACAAGTCATATTCCGTAAGATCGGTATTTACCAATAAAGGAGCGGCAAGCGTCCATACTTCCTGGGCAAGATTGCTTAACTGCCCCGGTGTTTCGCTTTTATTCAGCGAAGTATAATTACGCATTGTTTTTGAAACAGTAATTATCTGGTTAAATACCGTGTAATTAACTTCCAGCTTCCCGTTGGAAGCCTTATTGAAATAATTCTTTGCAAAAAGCAGATGATTTTCAAAATACAAAGCATCGTGCGGAAGCGGATCGAGTATTTTTTTTCCGTAATCTTTGGAATATATTGTACCAAATTTACCATTTCCGGCAGTAGCATTATCCTTGTCTTCCTGAAAATCGACCATTACGGCAAAGATATTTATCTCTGATGGTGCCTCCGGAATAAAACCTTGAGATAATATTATTCCAGTAAAAACTGTGTATAGGAAAAACGATTTTAATTTCATTTTTTAATATCCTCGCGGAAATCCTTCCTGACTTTTCGGACTTGCATCCCAGTTAATCAATAGTGTAAATCTCATAGTATCCGAAAGCGGATGATTATCGCCTCCTTCAAAAACGTCTGTTGTAATATATCCGAAATCAAATCCGTAAACATCGTACCGGATACCTGCTCCGAAAGTTACAAATTTACGATTTCCGTAACTTGGATCTTCATAGAAAAATCCAGCTCTGAGTGCAAATTGGAAATCCATCGGATCGCCGTAAACATATTCAATACCCATAGAAGTATTTATATCACGCAATTCTTCTGAAAACGATTGATCGCCCCAGGCTGTAAAAATTGCCTCGTAAAATTCTTTACGGTTTTTAGTATCGTATGTATTAGTTACTTTTCCTGTTGAATCTGTATCAGTAATCGGTTTGCCACGGTCAACAAGAAGTTTACCAAAATCTATTGTATATGTAAGCGAATTGAACTCGTCTTCATATAATCTGAATGCCATACCGAGTTTAAATTTTGTAGGAATCGGGTCTGCCTGTGCTTGATCGATATATGTAAGTTTAGGACCAAGATTACTTAAATTAATACCCAAACTGAATTTATTACTTAAATCGATACCGGCAAATGGAATCTCCAGCTGTTCCGGACGCCACATAGTTGCTATGTCGAAACTGACAGAAGTAGCTTTACCCGAACCTTTTTCATTTTCTGTAGGTTTATCCGAAAGGTTACTGTGAATTACTCTGAAATTGAAACCTAAACCCCAATCATTATGAATTTTTGTGGCATATCCAACAGTCAAAGCTCCGTCGAACGCTTTAAATGTACCAAGTTCATTTCCTGCAGAACTTGTTCTTACAAATGTACCGAAATTCATATAAGTAACGCTTGCTGTAATGTGTCCGTCAAGCGATTCAACATATCCGCGATATGCTAAATAATCGTAAAACAAATCATCTAAATTGAATTGAGGCAGCCAGTTACTGTGCGTAATAGAAACTTCGGAACCGGTAAGAAATGCAATACCTGCCGGATTCCAAAAAACTGCTGCGGCATTATCTGCCAAGCCAGTACCCGATTCACCCAAACCTCCGGCTCTGGAATCCGGGGCAAGCTGAAGAAAAGGAACCGCTGCTTCGCCTTGGGCAAATATCCCTTTAGCCGATATGAAAAATAAAAACAAAAAAATCCATTTAATTCTGCTGCTCATTTCATTCCTCCAAAATATTATTCGCATTACTTATTTTTACCTAATTACTGCAAGTTTGCCCAAAACGCTTTTTGTTTCGTTTTGAGATCCGGTTTTAATAATTAACTTGTAAAGATACGTTCCGTTCGCCAGAAGATCACCGTCTTCGTCCCGTCCGTCCCAATCTATTTTCACAAATTTATCTAATACCTGATTTTGTTCAATCTCTTTTATAAGCCTTCCTGCTATAGTATATATTTTTATTTTTACATCAATAAAATCGCTTATGTTATGTTGAAAAGTAAATAAGGTTTTGTCCGAGAAAGGATTTGGATAATTATAGACATCTTTAATTGCAAGCGATTCATTGCTAACAACTGTAAAATTTACATCTTCAATTGTTAAATTATTAAAAACATCCCAAGCTTTCACACTCAGTGTGTGATTTCCTACCGGCATATCAATAAAATTATATTCTATTTTACCGCTTTTCCCGCCGGAATTTAGATCTCCAGAAAAGTAATTGGAAAGGTCTATTGAATTTTTAATATCATTATTTAATGTTGCTTCAATTTTATGTCCTATTCCTAATCCTGTTGTGTTAAGTCCGGTTTCATCTGATAAATCGACAATAAGTTTAAAATTTTGATTAACCAAATATGCATTTTCAAATTTTGTATCATCAAAGTAAATATTTACATCGGGTCCTTTTTTGTCATCTGTTGCCGTCGAATCGGATCCGCCTATTATTACATTTTTCGTAAACCCAATACCGTCAGTGCTTTCGTTATAAACATAAACAACCATTTTACCATTGCTGTTGGTGTATGAAATATCTTTTGGGACAATAAAATCTGCTTCGTAAAACCCATCAACAACATTAACTCTGCCCTTAAATATTGCTCCCCCTTCCTTCACCATTTTTATACCCATAAAATCTGGTATTGTAATTGTTGTGCGGGCATCATAAACAGAGATATAGGCTTCACCGCTAAAATTTTGATCAATATTTCCGAATTTATCAATTACTTTTCCTTTGATTTTAGAATGGCTGAGTGCTTTAAGTTGAACATTGCTGCTAAGTGAACTTCCATTTAACGAATCTATTTCAACAGGCATAACCGGAATATTAAGTCTTAGATAAGGATCGCATAATAAATGAAAAACGCTCGTATTAATCAAGCTCGAATTTATATTTGCATTTTTTGCTTGAACTGAAGCCTGACCTAAAGTTACCCGGTTATAATCAATATCTCTCTGATTTAGTAAAGTAGTAAAAAAACTTTTATTCAATGCCGCATTGTAACTTGAGTAAGCTTTTCTTGTTGCTGCAAAAACACCAACAGCGCCTGTATTTTCTTTAAGCAGCATCATTTCAGCGCCGCTTGTTTCATCGGTAAAATCAAATTTGGCAAAATCGCACGTAGCTGCAACAAGGAAAAATAGTTTATCATTATTAAATTCAGGGATAGTCTTAGAGCGGGTTAATACATACTCGTGTGTCCATACATCAGGACTTCCGTGACCTACAAAATTCATTATTAATGTACCATCATTAACTGCATTAATAATAGCTTTTGTTACTTCGGGACGTCTTTTGCCAGCTCCTGTTTCTTCTAAAGGATATGTTGCCAAATAGATTTTGTTTATTTCCATAAAGTCCGGAATATTTCGAGATAAGTCTTCACATTGCGTTGTATGTTCATCTTCACTTGAAGATTCAAATGTGTAATTGTCATCAGCAACTAAAGATATCTTGTTTCTCCAAATGCCGCTGGTAATATCCTTTTCGTAATTGATAATTTTCGATATAAGATTATCAGCTTCCTCAGCAGAATTTATAGGGAATCTCCCTATTGTCAAGTCTAAAAACTTATCATTCCCTGCAACTTTTACATAATAATCGTCCGTTCCGTACGATGATAATTCGTACAAGGTTTCAATAGTCTGGTAAGTTGGGATAAAATTGTTATTCTTACCTTCAGCATTAAAATAATCATATGTTCCGTCACCCATTAGTAAAACATGTTTCGGTTTAACAGACCAATTTTCGAAAGCATATCTTATAAAATTGCGAATAGCCGAAGGATCTCTCTGACCGCAACCGAATTCATTAAATATTTCTTCTACCAGAACAACCTTTGAAGTAACAGGATATTTGTTGGAATTGCTTCCCCTGTATGTTTTTAATCTCTGCGATTGAGTTTCGAATTCAGCAGGAGTGATAATAATATATTCTGCTCCGGATGTTTCAGATTTTAAATATGAATTTTTTACCTTTTCAGCAGTACCGGGCGACCTGTACTTAGCAGTAGATGTTCCAAAATATTTCGAAATTACTCCTTCAGTTTCGTTTGCAGTAAAAGAAAAATCTCCCCCGCTTACATCAGCAGATGATATTTCCATAACATTAGCATAATCGGTAATATCATAAACACGGATTTCTGTTGTATTAGTAAAATTAGTAAGTTTATATTTTACTGCAGCAGTTGTATCTTTTCCAAAAACAAAAACAGAATCTCCTGAAGAAGAGAGATCTCGCTTATATTGAATTTCAAAATAATCAAGATATCCGTTCAATTCACTATTCGATTCACAAGCAATTCTAAGCATGCTTCTGTTTGAAGGCAGGTTCATTGAAGAAGTAAAACTAAACGTTCCTGCTATTCCGATTTTATACTTACCATTAATGCTTGCACTTGTACTTATAATTGTACCTGTTTTAATAAGCGATTCATTTTCGTACATCTTCAGGTTTAAAGTTCCCTTTTGGCTTGCGTTTACCATTTGAACAGAATAATTTATGGAGGTTCCCGGAATCCTGCCAGAAAGTGTATTGATAAATGTCCTTTGCGAATTTGCACTCGTAAAGTCTTCTCCCAAATACATCCTTCCCGATTTGCCAATATTTCTGTTATCAATCTCGTAATATACTAAATTATTCGTCACGGTTTGCTCATAAAAACCATCTGTATCGACTGATGATTTCACCTGCATCCGTTTCCCCTTGTTTCCCCCCGAGGTTATAAAATAATAATTACTTTTAGAAAAATGGTTATAAACTCTCTTTAAATTTCCATTGCTCAATGGGTCAACAAAATTTGTTGTTCTTGCATAAAACAATATGTAATCATTATCATTAAATACACCGTCTTCTTCACCAACTACTTTTATTGCAATTTCATTAAAGTTTTCTGAATCCAGATCAACATCTTCCGGAAGCTGATAACCTCCGTTGTTAAATATTTTTATTGTACGCGGATCAACATCTGCAGGTATACCGTAAGATTGAAGCATATTTTTAGAAATTTTATAAATCCCTTCTGTGCCCACAGTGAACTTATACCAATTTCCTGAAGATAAATCCGCCGATGCATTTATTTTATTATATGATTTCTTTGCAGTGACTTTCCCCCAATTTTTTGCTGCATCACAATTAATTATACCCGAAATAATAAGATCATCACCCGGAATCTTTACTCCGGAACCGGAACCTGAGAAAACTACTTCGAAAATAATTTCTTTTAAAATTGATATTTTCCCTGAATTATCAAGCGTCATTGGATAAATTTTAACCTGTTGAACAGGAACAGAAGCAGCATAACCGAAATTGCCGAACATTATTGTTTCGGGATAAATAAAATTATTATAGTTTTCATTTTTAATATATCTTTCTTCTAAAAGACCTTCATTATTTGATAACTCAGGAACCGGTGCCGGCATTCCGTTGATTTGCGAACGTTTTTCCGAAATGATTTTAATCTGACTCCCATATTCAGAAGGCACCCCCAGATTCAAAATTTTAACCGGTATTTCGGGCATTCCGGTTTCTCCGGCGTTATCTATGCTTGTCCCCGAAAAAACCAGCCTTACAAAATTATCTCTAATGCCTTTTAAATTAAGCGTATCGGTAGATTCTGGAATATACTGTATAACAATGCGGCTTTGGTCCGATGAGATTATTTTAATATCCTGAGAAAAGCTAAAACTGGATATAAAAAAAAGAATTATAAAAATTTTTCGCTTCATTATATAACTCCAATCAGTTTGCTTCAACTAATTTCGTTTTCCGAATTTTGAGTAACGTTTCAATAATGTAGCAAATATTTCTATAACTCTTTCCTTTTTTGTGCCAAAAATAACTAAGAATTTATAAAGATGTCAAGTCATTTTAATTTTAGTGTAAAAATAATTGAATCTGTTTTACTAGATTTCAGATATAAACTTATTCTTGCTACTAAAATTTTGCTATAATTGAATATTTTTTTCATTACTTTAAAATAATAAAATCGGAGACAATATGAAAAGAGCGGCACTGTTTATTGCACTTTTATCAACTTTTTTGTTATCACAGGAAAATTCGAATAATAAGTTCGAAAACTTAAGCAAAACAAATGCAGATTGGGAACAGCTTAATCATCCGGTTTCAGGTGCAGGTTATTGTTACGCATCCTGGGCAACTGATTTAAATACATTATATCTTTGCAACGGATCAAGAGCCGATATTCACAAATCTACAGACGGAGGCAGCAACTGGAATACCTATACTTTAGAAAATTCAGAGGGTGTTTTGGGTGGCATAATGGATATTTTTTTTATAAGCCCCGAAAACGGTTATTTAGTAACATCAGATAACTATTTTGCAAAAACAACAGATGCCGGAGTAAATTGGGATACTTTATCTTTGTCATCTGTTGGTGTCAATAATTGCAGCTCAGTCCAATTCACTAATCTTTTAACCGGTTATATTCTTACACAAACTCAGATTGTTAAAACTACCGACGGAGGCGATAGCTGGTCAGTGATAAAAGATAACTTCAGTTCAATAATACTAACTGGGCTTTATTTTACAGATTCTGATAACGGATATATATGCGGTTTTAACCCGGAAGGAGAGATTCACAAGACTACTGACGGAGGGGACACCTGGGCTACCGCCACTTATAGTCCCACTCCTATTTACTCAATCCATTTTTATGATGCCAACAACGGAGTTGCGTGCGGAGAATTTGGAACCTTGCTGAAAACAACAAATGCCGGAGCTGATTGGATTGACTGCAGCAAACCTGGAGAGGGAAGAGATTTAAATAAAATCAAATACATCGCGAACGGGGAAATATTCTGTTGCGGTTATGATGGAGCAGCTTTACTTTCTCTTAACAACGGACTTAGCTGGTCAAATGAAAGTTTTGCTGATGAAACAGACGTCTTTTTTACTTTTGCTAATTTCGGTGAACAAGTTTGGGCAATAAAAGATCAAGACTTCTTATTTAAAAACACTTCGCCGTTGCCGGTGGAATTAAATTCATTTTCAGCAAATGTTAACGGTTCTTCAGTTGAACTTGTATGGCAGACTGTTTCGGAACATAACAATTACGGTTTCGAGGTTGAACGGAGAATGGGAACCGGAGACCGAAAAATGGAATGGGAAGTTCTCGGTTTTATTGCAGGCGCAGGAAATTCGAACAGCCCAAAAGAATATTCGTTCAGCGACAATAATCTTACTCTTACTTCTTACTCATACTCTTATAGATTAAAGCAAATTGACCTTGACGGTAAGTTCACCTATTCCAAAGAAATTTCCGTTGAGCAGTTGCTTCTACCAACAGAATTTTCACTTTCACAGAATTATCCGAATCCTTTTAATCCTTCTACAGTGATCAAATACCAATTACCAATGAATGGTTTTGTCAGTTTGAAAATTTACGATATTTTAGGGAGTGAAATAGCAACCCTTGTAAGCGAGCAAAAACCTGCTGGTACGTACGAAGTGAAATTCGATGCATCTGCCCTTACATCAGGGGTATATGTTTACAGATTATCTTCATCAAGCGAAGCAGGAGATTTTTCACAAGCCAAGAAATTAACTTTAATAAAATAAAAGGGACAGCTTTTTGCTGTCCCCTTACTTTACCCACCACCTTACTACAATTAACCTTTATCTGTCGTAATAACCAGGACGGTTATATAATTTTGTTCCATAAAGCCGCTGATTTCCAATTTGATTTACAATATAATGTTTTTCAGGCTTCCCGTTAACTTCGCGTATTTCGTAACCGATTACGCCTTTTTGTATTAAAGCAGCAATCATTTTAACGTATTCTTCCTTTTCTTCAGGACTCAGGTCAGAAGTATCCAATCTGTTAGGTTTTCCTAAATTTAAAAAATCATTAACCCTTTCAAAAACCTTAGAGGTATTCGATATTTCTATTTTGTCCTTTTTTTCGGAGGTTTTAATTTGTTTATTGCTCCCCGGAATCAGTTTTTCGGTCTGCAAAAACATTTTCATATTTTCATTTATTTTCATAATAATAACTTCTTTTTTAATATTTTCGTAATATTTTCTTAAAAGTTTAGGTTTTATTTATCTGTTAAATAATCTGCCTTGCTGCTTATTTCCCGTTTTCATAACTGATATAATCATTTTTAAAATATCGTTATGCCTAATCCCTTTCCAGTCGGGAGCAATTCTAAATATCGGAGGTGTTTCACTTATAAATCTTTCAACAGCTGTTTCGGGGTTAAGAAATTCAAGAAATTCTGCAATAAACTCCGAATATTCTTCCGGTGAGAAAAAAATAAATAACTCTGGGTTTTTACAAAACTGCCTAGCCATAATTGTGTTTTTAATTATCTGAAGCTGATGAATTTTCAGCGTTTTCAGCGGAAGCTGCGAAATTTGAACCGCTGTTTCAAGCATCATCTTTTTCGTTTCTCCCGGTAAATTTAAAATTAAATGAGCTCCTGTATGAATCCCCTTTTTATCTGCAGAAAGAACTGCTTTTTCAGAATCCCTGTATGTATGTCCCCTGTTTACAAATTTTAGTGTTTTTTCGTGAATAGTTTCAATTCCAAACTCAACTGCTATAAATAATTTTTCGGATAATTTTTTAAGATAATCAAGAATTTCTTCGTTTATACAATCCGGTCTGGTTCCTATTATCAGCCCTACAACATCATTACTGTTAGCTGCTTGAGTAAATATTTTATTCATTTCTTTAATGCTGCTGTAAGTATTTGTATAGCTTTGAAAATAAACGAGATATTTGCCTTTGCCGTATTTATCCGAAAAGAAATTGATTCCTTTTTCAATCTGCGACAAAATAGATTCATTTTGCTTCGTATACCAAGGACTAAAGGATTCATTATTGCAGTAAGTACATCCGCCAAAGCTTTTTGCGCCGTCTCTTGTAGGACAAGTAAAACCTGAATTTACTGGTATTTTTCGAACTTTATATGGGAATATTTCGCTGAGGTAATCCTGATAACTTTTATATATATTTTTCATTCCCACATTATTTGATAATTTAAATTTATATAAGTAACGGAATCAAGAATTATATCAGTGATAATTATAATAATATTTATAAATGATTTTTAAAAAGTTATAAATTTGAGAAGTTAACTTTTAATTTTTTTCCAAATCAGAATACACTTTTATAATTTATATATTTATAAAAGTGAATTCATTATTTTTTACTTCTTATCATCGAAGCAATAATTCCTACAGCAAGAATAACAGCAATAAATATCAGCGAAACCCAGGATGGTATGGGATAATGATGCGATAAAACCATTTTTACGCCGACATACGAAAGTATAAAAACAAGACTTATTTTCAGATAACGGAATTTTTGAATCATAGCTGCCAATGCAAAATATAACGACCGTAAGCCGAGAATTGCAAAAATATTAGAGGTAAAAACGATAAAAGGTTCTTTTGTAACAGCAAAAATTGCCGGTATCGAATCAACAGCAAAAAGTACATCGCTGCTTTCAACAATAATTAAAGCAATAAAAAGAGGTGTAACTGCCTTTTTGCCGTCAACTTTGGCAAAAAAATGCATCCCGTCAATTTTGTCAGTAATTTTATAAAACTTTTTTACAATTTTATATATAGGATTTTTATCCGGATCAATCTTTTCATCGCCCGAAATAAGCATTTTAATTGCAGTAAAAATAAGAAAAAGCCCGAATACATAAACTGTCCAAGTGAATTGGCTTATCATAATAGCACCGGCAGAAATCATAATTCCGCGCAATAGTAAAGCGCCAACTATTCCCCAAAATAAAACTCTGTGCTGGTATATTAAAGGAATTTTAAAATATTCAAATATCAGGGCTATTACAAAAATATTATCTAAACTTAGCGATTTCTCAATTATATAACCAGTAAGATATTCGAACAAAGCTTTTTGCCCGGAAATATTATCAGCTTTTAAATCTCCAATATCAAGCCAATGATGTTCGTATATATAGTAAACCGCCAAACTGAAAAGCAACCCTAAACATATCCAAAATGCGGACCAGCCGAGAGCTTCTCTAATTCCTATAACATGCAATTTTTTATTAAATACTCCTAGATCTAGAGCAAGTAATAAAAGGACAATAAGAATGAAAGCTCCGTAAACAAGATAAATATTCATAAATTCCTTTAAATTTATTCACTGCAAAAATAACACCTCTAATCGCGAAAAAAAAATTATTTTCGCGACCCGTGAACAAAACCTCTGAAAGGGCGCGAATGCTGAACGGTAATAAAACACTTCGGGTCTATCGATTCAATCAGCTGTATTACTCTTTTCATTTCGCGTCGCTTAATCAAAATAACTAAAACAGAAACTCCTCCCCTGCCTCCTTCGGCTGGAAGAATTGTAACCCCGAAGTTACTTTTTCGAAGTGTATCAGCTATAAAATCGGTAAATTTAAGAGAAATTACATTTAACTGAACAAATCCAAGAGCAACTTTTTCTTCGAGAGTTATTCCTAAAATATTTCCTAATGCAAACCCTGTAGCATAAGCAACTAAATTAACATTTTGATCCATATGGCTAACGATATATTTCATTGAAGAAATCCAAATTAATACTTCGCAAAAACCTGCCATAGCAGCATAATATTTTTTTCCCTGTACCACCAAGATTGTACGAAAAGTACCTAATGTAACATCGCATATACGAAGACACATTATTAAAAGCGCACCTAATATTATTTCATTCATTAAGTTTAATCCTTATTTGCGAATAAAATGATGCGTAACATTGAATAATTTCAAAAATAATGTTGCTCGATAGGGAATCAATAAAATATTCAGTCTGTAAAACTGTAATAAAATATTTATCAAGATTTAAATGTGAAATTTAGACAAAAAAACAATTATCTAATAACACTAATAATCTAACTTATAAACTTTTAGTTTTCTTTCCAAGTATTAAATCAATAACATCTGATGCCGAATATTCATTACAACCTTTAAGGAAATTATTTTTTATCGAGTTTAAAGCGTCACCAGAAGTAACTACTGGAGGTTCAGTGTAACCATCTTTTCGAATCTGCGGCATCCCTGCTGTTGCAAACAAGTTATTGCAAAGACATACTGTCCCTTCTAGTTCTTCAGCCTTGCCGCCCTTAGATATAAAGGCATCTTCCGGTTCTGCTGAACATCTGAAACCAACTTCTCCGTCTTCTTTTTTATACGCCTGCCTCAAAAGTCCTATATCGCAAATACGGCATCTTTCATTATAAACATCTTTATCGGTAACAGATCCGCTGTGCTGAACTACTTTAAACGGAAATCCTGTTGGTGAAGCTTTAAAATCCGTAACAATTTCAATGCTGTCTTTTTTTATTTTTTCAATTATCGATTTTCTAATTTCAGGATCCATTCCAGATTCTTTGCAAAACGCAAACGCTGTACCCACTTGCACTCCGGCAGCTCCTTGTTCAATAGCCGCTAGAAACTTTTCGTGTGAATAGTAATCACCGGCAAGCCAAAATGGCAAGCCAATTTCCTTAATCTGTTGTAAATCTACTTCATCTTTTGCACCGTAAACAGCTTTTCCTTCTGCAGAAACACTTCTTGGTGGTGCATTGTGTCCTCCGGCAGTACTGTTTTCTATAACAAATCCGTCAATTTTTCCAGAAGCTCGTTTCAACAAAGCTTTTGCTAATACAACAGATGAAATTATAGGGACAAAATAAGGTTTGCAAAGATTTCCAATTTTTTCTCCTATTTCAGGGAATATTTTTCCTGGTTCGAAGTTAATTCTGAAATCATCTTCTTTGCTGCTTCCAGTTACATCAAGTTTATAGTTTACATCTTCGTGGTTCGATAATTTTTCTATTATTGCAGGTATCTGCATAGGAATTCCTGCACCCATAAAAATATAATTAACACCCGCAAGCATTGCACCATAAATTGAAGCCAATGTAGGAAGCTGGATTTTTTCCAGAAAATTTATACCTACCGCATTTTTATGATTTTCTTTTGCAAGAAACACTTCAACAAAATTAGCAATTACTGTCAATTCGTTTATTGAATTCGTAGGTTTAATACCCCACATCTGAGGTCTTTTATATCCGGTTTTTCTTTTGCCGGAATAAGGCACAAAATATTTATCCAATATTTTTTTTACCGGTTCTTGAAAAGGAAAATTATCTAGCGCCCTTCTTACATTTCCTTCGCGGTCACCATCCATTAATCGCGCAATAAGGGTTATGTGCAAGCCTGTGCCTGATATTACCCCAAGCTGGCCTGTCATCGAAACAGTTTTTGCTAAATACCAATCGGAAATGGAAATACCCATTCCGCCCTGAATAATTTTTGGAATCTGCATATACTAAAAACTCCTGAACTAAATCAATAAATTTCTGCAATCTAAATTCAGGCTTAAAATAAACTTGTCATATAAAATGAATTGATTATTTAATTCAGCATAAAAAAAAATTACATATACAAAGTTATTAAAATTATTCTAACTATCGAGTGTTAATTTTTAGTGCTGTATTTTAAAATGGAAAATCTTCCTTTATATTTACTTTTTGTTCTTCGGAATCGCTTTTGGGCAACAAAGCTTTTTTATGTACCGGATTACCGTCAACATATATGGCTTTATTCGGAATTGTTGGACAAGCGTACTCGCAGGCTCCGCAACCGATACAAATATTTCCGGTAACCTTAGGAATACGAAGCTTTCCTTCGGGCACCATTTTTACGGCTTTTGTAGGACAGTGCTCAGAACAAGCCCCACAGTCTGTGCCTTCTGTTACAACAACACAATTATCGTGAATAAACTTTGCAATGCCTATCTGAGTAACTTTTTTCTTCTCTAGTGTAATTGGCATTATTGCTCCGTTCGGACATACCTCGCTGCAAACATTACATTCAAAATTACAGAATCCTTTCTTGTTGTTCATCCTTGGTTGAAGCATACCGCTTAAACCATATTCTAAAAACGAAGGTTGCAGCACCTGAGTGGGACAAGCACTTACGCATAAATGGCAGGCAGTGCATCTGTCATTAAATTGTTCGATGCTTCCTGCACCGGGAGGTGCAATAGGGAAATGTCTATCTGGTTTTATTTTATTTTCGACATAAACTTTTATTTTTTCGCTTGCTTTCGAAATTGAAGTTAAAGCTACAAAAAACAAAGTGGAGTTCTTAAAAAATTCGCGTTTCGAATTGTCTGTTTCATTCCCCTTTTTTCGATGAAATGAAAATTTGTAAGTGTATTTAAGTCCGTCTGTAGGACAAACTTGAAAACAATTAAAGCAGCTTACGCATCTTGAAAAATCTACTTCTTTTGTTTCAGAATCTATGCAATTTGCTTTGCAAACTTTTTCACAAGCTCCGCAACTTCTGCAATTTTCTTCATCAATCTGAATTTTAAACAATGAAAATTTTGATAAAAATCCCAGAAAACTTCCTACGGGACAAACAGTATTGCAGAATAACCTTCCATATTTAAAAGACATATAAAAAACTATTCCCAAAACAGTTAGTGAAAACAAAGAAACAGCAATTTTTACTTTTCTTAATTCCAGCGGATAGACAGAATAATTGCCGAAAAGTTCAAATATATACGAAACAACATTATTTGTAAAAATTACTATGGGATAAAAAATATTTGCTGCAATTCTTCCATAATTGGAATAAGGATCAAGCAGGCTTAAACCTAATATGCTGCCTGTAAAAAACAGGATTACTGAGATAATTAAAATTGAATATCTTAATTTATTGTGTGGCTTTTCACTCTTATATCTTCTTTTCTTCTTTTTTGTCCGGGTTGCAAACCAAGTAAAAACATCCTGTAAAATGCCAAGAGGACAAACCGAAGAGCAGTAAACCCTGCCTATCAATAATGTAAAAATAATTACTATAATAAATCCGGAAGATATAATTCCGCCGATTGTTAAAAACTGCAGAAATGATGGGATAAATTGAAGAAACAACACTTTCCCGCTTATATTTTCAGCAGAATATCCCGAAAAATCGACAAAAGATAATGTTACAAGAGTTATAACAATTAATGAAATTACTACACGGATTTTTTTCAGATGTTCATATTTCATATTTTATAATATTATTCTATCAATTGAAAGTTTTTGTAAATCTGTTTTCCCTAAATTCATTTCCGATGCAATTTTTATGTAAGGAACATCTTCGGGAGTTAAACCCAAAAGCTTTGCTGCAGCAGTATCCGCTGCAACTATATCCGTAGAAATTATCATCGATTTCATTAAAGTTAAATCCGATAGAGAAACTCCTCTTGGTCCGTTCTGGTGCATTACTTTATAAGCATCTATAACATTTAAGGTAGGCTTGCAAAATGTTGAATAATCCGCAATACACTGATGAAGATCATTTCTGTGCCAGAATCCTCTGTCCCAGTTTGTCCCCATTAAATTTTTCATACCCATCGTAAGTCTTGCCGAACTGTGATCTTTAAGAATAGGAACATTAATAAAAACATCAGAGTCGAGAACAAGTTCATGTACTTTATCTTTTTTCAATCTTTTTCCGTTTTTAATTTCAACTTCCTGATAATAACTTTCAGTATTTCCCTGAACTATTTTTCCGCCGGCATCTTTAACAGCCTTTTCAATTCCGCTGTTTTCGTAGCTTTTTTTCCAGGCATCGCAAGTATGGTCGAATACAAATACATCTTTTGCGCCAGCATCTTTGCACATTTTTATTATTTTATAAACGAGTTTCGGATTTGTATTTGCGGCCTTTTCAGGAACAACATCCCAGCCTATGTTAGGTTTAATTAACACTTTCTGATTAGGTTTAACAAAATTCTTGATTCCGCCCAAAGATTTTATGGCGCGTTCAAACATTTCATCAGGTTCACCGCCTTTAATTGCAACCATATCATACGTTTTCTTTTCCGAAAGACTTTTACGGCTGCTAACTATATTTGCATAACTGCCTGCCGAAAAGACTGCTCCGGCTGCAATTCCTGCTACTAAACTTTTTTTTACAAAATCCCTTCTTTTCATAAAAACTCCGTTCTAATAAAATGGATTTAATACATTTTTTTCGGACTTAAGGATAAAAAATTAAAGTCTCAAATTCAATTACAATTCATAATCAGCCTTAAAGAATTTTTTCATTTCTCTTTATGATTTATACACTTGTTTCCAGAAAACACCTACTGAATATTTCAAGATAAAGTTATTAATAAAGTTAGATCTGGGTACTTTTAGGAATTTTACTTTTTTGAGAATCATTATTATACCTTAACTATACCTTTTAAAGTTTAACCCAAATCCGCCATTAGAACAAAAAACAATGGCGGATCCGTAAAAAGCCGGATAAATCGACTTAATAATCCATACATTCCTTAGAAACTGAATGTATAATTTTCTAATTCGGGATTACCCAAAATAGTCAATAATAAAAGCTCAGCCACAATATTGTATTTTCTAATGACTATTTTGGGTTTAATTTTCGCAATATTATCCAAATCACACAAAATCTTAATTCAATATTTTTTATAAATATTTTTTATAAATATTTTCTATAAAAAAATTCTAAACAATATATATAAGTTCGATTATCCAAAAAAATATATTGTTAAAAGCTAAATAATTTTAAAAAAATAATATCAATAAAATCCAAAATAAGCCACTAATAATAAACTTGGAGAAAATAATGAGAAAAAAGATACTCAATTTAGCATTAATATTATTTTTTGTTTTTGTATCAACGCAAAATATATTGATATGTAAAACGGTATATGTTGATAACGCAAGACCTAACGACGGCGGAAACGGTTTGACTTGGGCTACTGCGGAGAAAACAATTATTGCAGGTTTGATTGACTGTTCCGCAGGGGATGTATTGCTTATTAAATATGGCACATATACCTTAGCAAATACGATAACTCTATCTGCAAACATAAAGATTTCTTCGGATGACGGAGATGGAACCGAATGGGATGATGCGGAACCGGATTCTAGTTTGTGCATTCTTGACGGAGCAAATCTATATAGGGTCTTGCAGTTCACATCATCAGCTACAACCAATTCACTTGTTGTTAGAGGGTTTAAGATATACAGAGGCAATGCTACATCTTCAAGTACTAATGGACGATCGGGTGGTGGAATTTTAATAAAAGGCGGTGCAGATCCGATTATTGAAAGATGTTGGATTACAGAATGCCGAGCAAACACAACAGCACCATCACCAGCAAGTTATGCAACATCTGGCGGCGGAATATTTATTCAAGACAGCGAACCGATAATACGCAATAACAGAATTGATAACAATTATGCTACTTACACAAACAATCCAGGTTACGGTGGCGGAATATCAGTTTATAACACCAATACTAGTGGCGGTAACCCGGCAATAACAGGAAATTATATTGCAAATAATGTTGCCACTTATGTTGTTGGAGAAGGTTTTTATTCAAACGGACCAAGTTTAGGAGGCGGATTACAAGTTTCAATGAGTTCACCATTAATCGAAAATAATATTTTTTATAATAATTGGGGGTTCAGGCGTTATATTACCAGCGGTTCTACCGATTCGTATGCCTGCGGCGGTGCAATAGCTTTAGACCAAAGTTCATCTCTAATTAAAAACAATACATTTAATTCAAACTATGCTTTTTATGAAAATGAAGGGAGATATGGATTAGGGGCCACTGGACGCGGGGGGGCATTGTATTTAACCTCTTTTAATGGGACAATTGAAAATAACGTCTTCTATAAAAATACTGCAGTTTATTATAATGCAAATAATGCAACATATCTTGGAAATGCTATTAATGCAGTATCTGGAACACCTGTTATAAAAAATAATATTTTTTCAGAAAACAAATATTTAACTCGTCTTACCGAAGCCTGCATTCGAAATTCTTCGTTAACATCAATTACTATAGATTATAATTGTTTTTACAATAACCACCCAAATGAAAATGTTACTTCCAATAATGAAGTAACAACAGACCCTCTATTCACTAATGCAGCCTCAAATAATTTCACTCTTCAATCATCATCACCTTGTATTAATACAGGGGATCCGCTTTCAGCAGTTGAATCCGGAGGTGAACCAATAATCGATATGGGTATAGAAGAATTTATTTCATTTGCTTCTGCAACTTATAATTCTATCGATAATTCTATTTCAGATAATATCATTCCAGGAAAAAGTCTTGCTGTTGCATCTGTTGGCAGCAATATTAGTTCTATAATAGAATTATCAATTTCAACACCGCCAAACTCTTCAGGAGAAAGAACTGTGGGGCGATACTGGGATATCAGTTCAACAGGAGATGCAAATATCAGGCTTTATTTTCCAACCTCTGCAATTTCTGAATTTACAGGAGCCCCGACAATTTTTCATTATAATGGAAGCAACTGGGAAGCTATTCCTACTGGAGCAGTTCAGTCTGCAGGAACATCAAGTTATGTTGAATCATCTTCTCCTATAACCAGTTGGTCATATTTTACAGTTGGCGACAGCGAAGATCCTCTCCCTGTAGAACTCACTTCTTTCGCTGCCTCTGTTTCTAACGGTAAGGTTATTCTTAACTGGAAAACATCAACAGAAGTGAATAATTACGGATTTGAAATACAAAAAATGGCAAAGGGCAAAGCGCAGAGCGCCGTGCCTAACGGCAGGCAGGCAGAGTGGGAAATGGTTGGTTTTATTGAAGGTTCAGGAAATTCGAATACTCCAAAATCTTATTCATTTACTGATAATCTTACATCTTACTCATACGCTTATCGCATAAAACAAATTGATCTTGACGGTTCTTTCACATATTCAAAAGAAATTAGTGTTGATGCTGCATCATTTCTACCAACAGAATTTATACTTTCTCAAAACTACCCGAATCCGTTCAATCCGGTAACAACTATCAAGTATTCAGTACCGAGTACCGTGTACGTAGTACTTAAAATTTTTGATATGCTTGGCCGAGAAACAACAACACTTGTAAACGCCCAGCAACCAGCAGGATATTATGAAGTTAAGTTCGATGCCTCAAATCTTGCGAGCGGAATTTATTTGTATAATTTGCAGGCGGGAGAATTTTCATCGGTGAAGAAACTAATTTTGATGAAATAATTTAATAGCAAAAATTAAAAAAGGCTGCATTCAGCAGCCTTTTTCTTTATATATTTATTTATCATCATCCACAACTTCGTACGAAGCATCTTGAACTTCCGGACCGTCGGATTTCTTTTCGGATTTCGGTTCTTCTTTCGGAGGTTCGTTATTTGCAGCTCCTTCATTAGGTGCTTGCTGACCCTGGGCAGACTGTGCTTTATAAAGTTCCTGAGATATTTCGCTCCATACTTTTTCCATATTTTCTGTTGCAGTTTTAATATTGGCTGTATCGTTTGTAGCAATTGCATCTTCAACTTTTTTAATTTCGCTTTCAAGTCTGTTCTTTAAGTCTGCAGGTATTTTATCACCTAAGTCGGCAATTTGTTTTTTTGTTGAAAAAACTAAATTATCGGCTTTATTTCTTATTTCAACAGATTCTTTTTTCTTTATATCTTCAGCAGCATGTTCTTTTGCAGCCTGTTTCATTTTTTCTATTTCATCTTTAGCCAAACCGCTCGAAGAAGTAATTCTGATACTCTGCTCTTTACCTGTAGCTTTATCTTTAGCTGCAACGTGCAATATACCGTTTGCATCTATATCAAAAGTAACTTCAATCTGAGGAATACCTCTTGGTGCCGGCGGAATACCGTCGAGATGAAATCTTCCAAGCGAACGATTATCGCCCGCCATCGGTCTTTCACCTTGCAGAATATGGATTTCAACAGAAGGCTGATTATCGGATGCGGTTGAAAATGTTTCGCTTTTTTTTGTAGGAATTGTTGTGTTCGATTCGATTAATTTAGTCATCACACCGCCAAGAGTTTCAATTCCAAGTGAAAGAGGCGTAACATCTAGCAAAAGAACATCTTTAACATCGCCGGCAAGAACACCGCCCTGAATAGCAGCTCCAATAGCAACAACTTCATCGGGATTAACACCTTTATGAGGTTCTTTTCCGAAAATTTCTTTTACTTTTTCCTGTACTTTAGGAATTCTGATTGAACCTCCAACAAGTATAACCTCATCAATTTGCGATGCAGTAACGCCTGCATCCTTTAATGCATTTACACAAGGTTTAACAGTTCTTTCTATTAAGTCATCCACAAGCTGCTCAAATTTCGCGCGTGTAATGTTAATGTTAAGATGTTTTGGTCCATCCTGTGTTGCAGTAATAAAAGGAAGATTTACATCTGTCTGCATTGAAGATGAAAGTTCAATTTTGGCTTTTTCGGCAGCTTCTTTAAGCCTTTGCAGTGCCATTGGATCTTTGCGCAAATCAATTCCTTCCTGTTTCTGGAATTCATCTGCAAGAAAATTAATTAATCTCTGATCGAAATCGTCACCGCCAAGATGAGTATCGCCGTTGGTAGATTTTACTTCGAATACCCCGTCTCCGAGCTGCAAAATTGAAATATCGAATGTACCGCCCCCTAGGTCGTAAACTGCTACAAGCTCTTCTTTATTTTTTTTGTCGAGTCCGTACGCCAAAGCGGCAGCTGTAGGCTCATTAATTATTCTTTTTACTGTCAGTCCGGCAATTTCTCCGGCATCTTTTGTTGCCTGTCTCTGCGCATCGTTAAAATAAGCGGGAACTGTAATAACTGCTTCAGTTACTGTTTGACCTAAATAATCTTCAGCAGTCTTTTTCATTTTCTGAAGTACCATTGCGCTGATTTCTTGAGGACTGTAAAGTCTGTCATCAATTTTTACACGCGCCGTGCTGTTATCACCCTGAACTACTTTATAAGGCACTTCAGTTAATTCCTGCTGAACTTCATTTATTGTTCTTCCCATAAATCTCTTTATCGAAAAAACAGTGTTGTTTGGATTTGTAACTGCCTGTCGTTTTGCAGGCTGTCCTACTAATCTTTCGCCGCTTTTTGTAAATCCAACTACCGAAGGCGTTGTTCTTCCTCCTTCGGAATTAGGTATTACAACCGGTTCATTTCCTTCCATAACCGAAACACACGAATTCGTGGTTCCTAAGTCGATTCCAATAATTTTTCCCATATTAACTCCATATTTTAAAAAATCTGTATAAACACAACCATAATAGTGCCAATTTTATTAAAACAGGTTAAGTTATTATGATATAATGAATTAACATTAATTTTGTTTTTACATTGTGTTTGCCATTATTACTTTTTGCCTGCCATTATGGCTGTTATATTACTTTTTGTCATTGACTGTGACAAATATTAAAATTTGATTTTAAGGTTTATTAAATATTATATTTTAATTTAATTATATAACATTAATGGAGTTTACTTGTTTAATCTTGAACAATTTGATATTAAGCTTGATACAGATATAATCGGACGAAATTTTATTTATTGCGAAGAAATTGAATCCACGAACAACTTTTTACTTAACAGCAAAGAGTATAATACCGAAGGCACAGTGCTTTTTGCCGAATATCAGACAAAAGGGAAAGGGAGGAAAGACAGAACCTGGATAAGTAACAACGCACAGAATCTTACTTTTTCGATATTGCTTAAGGAATCTTTTATATATTCCAAACCAAATGTTCTGAATCTTGCTTCCTCAATGGCTGTTGCCTCGTCAATCGAAAATTTATTCCAGCTTAAAACAAACCTAAAATGGCCTAACGATGTTCTGGTTAACGAGAAAAAAATATCTGGAATTCTTCTTGAATCCGTTTCTACCGGAAAAAAAATGGAAAAAATTGTGTTAGGAATAGGAATAAATGTAAACCAGCCGTCCTTTCAGGGAAAATTTAATTTCACCCCGACTTCAATTAAACAGGAATATCGTAAAGAGGTTGAACGAGAATATCTGTTAAGCGAAGTTTTAAACAATCTTGAAGAATTACTTTTTACCGCAAAAGATAATCCCGAAAAAATAATAAACGACTGGAAAAACAAAAGCAGATTTTTAGGCGAAAAGGTTAAAGTTCAAGACGGCGACAACCTTAAGTACGGTTTGTTTGAAGAAGTTGATGAAAACGGCTTTATGCTTTTAAGAACAGCTACTGCACTTGAAACAATTTATTGCGGTGATGTGAGTCAGCTTTGAAATTATTAGCCTGCGATATTGGCAATTCGTTTACGAAGTTTATTTCATTCGATGGCGATAAAATCAAATGCAAGTATTCCCTCTCAAATTCAGAAATTGATTCGCTAAGAATAGAGCGGTTTGAATTTGACAGTGTTGCAATTTCATCCGTTGTTCCCGAAATAACTAAAGTTTTATCAAACTTTTTGATAAAGAAGAATATTACGCCTTTTATTATCACAAAAAATGCTAAACTGAATTTTACTATCGATTACGATACACCTGAGACATTGGGAATTGACCGTATTTGCGGAACAGCGGGAGCAATAAGTTTAATTGAAAGCAGTGTTATTTCATTCAATAGGAAAATATTATTTGCAGATTTAGGGACGGCAACAACAATAAATTTTATAGAGGAAAACATTTTAAAAGGCGGGATTATTGCGCCGGGAATGCGGACTATGTTGGAAGCGCTGAATAATAAAACCGCCCAACTGCCATTAGTAAATTTGGGAGATTATTCCGGAATTATCGGGAAATCAACTCAATCGGCAATTACAAGCGGGATAATTAATTCTTCAACCGGACTTCTCGAAAAAGTTTATCATTCCGTGTATTCCGACGCTGAGAAACAGCCGATTATTTTAACCGGAGGAAATGCAGAATTTATTTTGGAATACTTGAACATTCCTTATTTATTTGTTGAAAATCTTGTTCCTACCGGAATTAAAAAAATTGCTGAATTAAACCAATGAAAAGAGTTTATTTTGATAATGCTGCAACAACAGTAATCCATCCAAAAGTATTCGATAAAATGCTGCCTTTCCTCAAAGAGAATTTTGGAAATCCATCTTCAATCCATTATCACGGGCGGAATGCCCGGGTTGCAGTCGAATCTGCACGTGAAATAATTGCAGATTTTATAAATGCTGACCCCGGAGAAATTTATTTTTGCAGCAACGGAACCGAGGCAAACAATTTTCCGGTTTTGGGAATTGCGCGGGCGAACAAAAACGAAACCGGGAAAACCGGAATTATTATCTCCGAAGGTGAACATCTTTGCATTCTGGAACCTGCTAATGTCTTAATAAAAGAAGGCTATTCAATAAAAAGAATTCCGTTAAATAGAAATGGAGGGAATAATCTTGAATATTTCCCAAATTCCATTTCTGAAAACACTTCGCTTGTTTCGATAATCCACATTAATAACGAAACCGGGGCGGAAAATGATATACACAAGATTGCATCCTTGACTAAAGAAGAAAACACCTATTTTCATACAGATGCGGTACAATCTTTTGGAAAAATTAAAATTGATGTAAAAAAACTTGGTGTAGATTCATTATCCGCTACAGGACATAAAATATACGGACCAAAGGGAATCGGCTTTGCATATATCAAATCGGGTACGCCAGTAAACCCTTTAATTGTCGGCGGATCGCAGGAACGAAACCGGAGGGGCGGAACGGAAAATGTTGCCGCAATAGTCGGGCTTGCCGAAGCTGTTAAAATTGCAGAATTGGAAATGGAAAATAATTCAGGAATCGTGCAGACTTTAAGAACGAGATTAATCTCGGGTATTAAAAATCTTGATAACCAAGGAATTTTAATAAATAATGAAGTTACCGGTTTCCCGTATGTTTTAAGTATAACTTTAAAAAATAATTTTTATAAAAACGATGCGGAATCGATTTTAATGTATTTGGATATTAATGGAATTTCGGCTTCAAACGGAGCAGCTTGCAGCTCGGGTACATTGAAAATATCGCACGTAATTTCGGCAATGGGATTATCTGACGAAGATGCAAAAGGAACGATTAGATTCTCGTTTTCTCCCGAAAATACTTTTGAGGAAGTTGATTACTGTCTCGAGATTATTTCAAATATGCTAAGAAATTTCAAAAAGTAATTCGATTTTTAACATTTTGTAATTACCTCTCAATTTCATAAATTTCGTATCTACTTCTAATTTTCTGAATCATTATCCACGCAAATAAACAGGAGAAATAAATGTCACAAAAAAAAGATTACCTTAAAGAAACAATTCAACATTTCGATATCAAAAAACATAATGTTGTTCCGGTAGTAGAAGCTATGGAGAAAATGGCTTTCAGCGCGCGCGATTTAAACAGAGCTGCCCAAATTTACGATAAAATGCTTGCGGATAAAGATTGCACAGTAATTCTAACTCTTGCCGGAAGTTTGTTCAGTGCCGGTTTGAAAAAAATAGTTTTTGATCTTGTTAATAATAACATGGTTGACGCTATTGTCTCAACAGGTGCAATAATGGTCGATCAGGATTTCTTTGAAGCGCTCGGGTTTAAACACTACATTGGAACTCCTTTTGTTGATGACAATGAAATGCGCGATCTGCACATCGATAGAATTTACGATACTTTTATTGATGAAGATGAATTAAGAATTTGCGACGATACAACAGCTAAAATATTCGAAAGCCTTGAGCCGCGTCCCTATTCATCGCGTGAACTTTTATACGAGTTCGGCAGATACCTTGAAAATAACGGCGGACCGAAAGTTGACGACAGCGTTGTTTACACTGCTTACAAAAAGAATGTGCCAATCTTCGTTCCTGCCTTTTCCGATTGTTCCGCAGGCTTCGGTTTTGTGGTTCATCAGACAAAAAATCCGGATAAGCACGTTTCAATTGATTCTGCCAAGGATTTTCTTGAACTGACAAAAATAAAACTTGCCAGCAAAGAAACAGGTATATTTATGGTTGGCGGCGGCGTTCCTAAAAACTTCACGCAGGATATTGTTGTTGCTGCAGATATTTTACAGGAAGACGCACCGATGCACAAATACGCGATACAAATTACAGTTGCAGATGTTCGCGACGGAGCTCTTTCAAGTTCAACATTAAAAGAAGCAAGCAGCTGGGGAAAAGTTGAAACCACTTACGAGCAAATGGTTTACTCTGAAGCAACTTTAGCTTTGCCGTTGATTGCCGGATACGCTTACCATAAAGGAAGTTGGAAAGTAAGAAGCCCGAAAGAATTGGCTAAGATTTATTGAAATATTTAAAATAAAAAAGGGGCTTATTCAGCCCCTTTTTTAATACATAATCATATCTAATAATTATAAAGCTACTTGAACACCTGCATTAATGCCAATGATATTTGTGCTTGTGCCTTCTGTCATAACCATAATATATTTTGCATTAACATCAACACCAACATTTGGGCTTACAGGAATAACGATACCTGCACCAGGAGCTATTGCAAAATCTGAACCTGATTCGTCAACTTCATAAGTATATCCATAAAATGAAACTTCACCAGACATTGATGACATTGCTAAACCAACTTCTGCAGAAACGTAAGGTTTTACACTGCCGGCTTCAAAATTATATCTGCCGCCAACCATTATAGGGATAATTGAGAAATCAAATCCGTCATATAAATCTTTTCCGCTGAACATTAAGTATCCAACAGAACCTGTTAACTGAATTTCTGGAGTTACGGAATATAAAAATGTACCTGTTCCGCCGAATCCCATATCATACAAATCTCCAACATCGCCAGTAGGTAATGCCAACGAACCTTGAATTCCAACAGCCATTTGTGCGTTTGTGTTTACTGCGAATGCCATCATAACAACGGCAGCTACTAATAGAAAAGATTTTTTCATCTTTTTTGATCCTTATGTTTATTGTAAAATAGTGAATTAAGAACTGTGCTAAAATATATCAGTTTTACGAGACTTCAAAGTAAAATATTACTTTTTTATTAGTTTTTTTCATTTTTTGTCAAGAATCACAATACTTTTAACCTGATTTGGGAAATTCATTAGTTTTATTCAGTTACTTTGTGTTCAAAAATAATACTTTCAATATTTATAAATGTGCTTTCCCAATGCGAGCCGGCAGCAGACTGAGTCATTGCACTTAAAAACCCTCCGAATCCGCTTTCCTCTTTTACTTCTTTTTTAGCTGCATTTAAATCCACCGACGAAGGGATTTGGAAAAAGACAAGTAAAGTAGTATTCCCATTTTCAATTACAGATTTTACTGATTTTTTTACACCGTCAACACCAACAACTTCAAAATCGGGCATTTTTGTTTCAATCAAACAATCAAAATCTTCGTAATCGAATTCCTTATCAGAATCAAATTCTGCAACCTCACCATCCTCAATCAAGCACTCCAATGCATCTTCAAATCCCGATTCAACGCCTTTCCCGTTTATTGCCATTAAATCATCACTTCTGTTTAACTCGCCTTGCCAAGCTCCTACTCCGTTTTTGTCGAATAGTGTAGAATAAAAGCGAAGATCTCTTTCGTCCCACCATTTACTTAACAGTTCAGGTTTTCCTTCAAAAACTTCGCGTGTTGCATCTTCAGCCAATAGTGCAAGTGCCGATTTACCTGTTTCACTTATTTCCGCTTTCGAAATTAATTCGGGGGTGTAATAAAATTCAATATGCGGAAATTTCTTTTCATCGAAAGTAGGGTTCTTTGTGCCAATACCTACCGCAACAACTTTTAAGGATGATATTTCCTGTGCAAAAAGACTAAAAGACATTACGACACATAAAATAACTATATTTCTATTTATCATTATTCCTCCAATAATCTTATTTTTAATGACTTTAATACTCCATAAAAAATATTTTGGTTTTATTTATCGGCTGAAATCTTTATATGTTTAGATTTTTTTTAGTTTCTGTTTTTTTATTAGACACTAAAAACAATTTCGCATGCGATGTTTAATTTAGATTATCGGTTTTATTTTTTTTTGCATTTTCGTAAAATATACCGAAAATGTGGAGCCGGTTCCTTTTTCGCTGGCAAACTCAATTCGTGTATTATTCATTTCGCAATAACTTTTTACAAGAGCCAGCCCCAAACCATTCCCTTCAAAATTACGGGAATATCCGGTATTTTCCTGCGAAAAGACATTGAATATTTTTGCAAAAAATTCTTCGGATATTCCAGCTCCGGTATCAATAAAATCTATTCTAACTTCAGCTTCATTTATAATATCGAGGTTAACTTTAACTTTTCCTGTATTTGTAAATTTGATTGCATTATCTAAAAGATGATAAAATATACTTCTAACTGAATTATAATCGGCATAAACATTAATGTTTTCGTATTTGGCAGTGTACCACAAAACAATATTCTTGTCTGCTGCAGTCTGTTCAAGTTCGTTTATTACAGTTGTAAGGCAATTTACAATATTAAAATCCGAAAATTCTGCCTGATACAAACCGCTTTGAATTTTTGCAATTTCCACTATTGAATCTATCGTTTTAATAAGTCTTTTGCTGCTTTGTTCTATATAAGAAATCCTTTCAAAGACGTGGGGCGAAAGTTTATCGGCAAGATTTTCTCGAATTAATTCCGCAAAATTCACAATAGAGTTCACAGGAGTACGGATTTCGTGGGACATTTGCGCAAGGAATTCTGTTTTCAGTTTATCCGATTTTTCAGCTTCTTCTTTAGCCAGGATAATATCTTTTTCGTAAAGTTTTTGCTGTGTTACATCGCGTAAAATTACAAGTACGGTTTTTTCATCATTCCGGATAAGCCGGCACTCGTAATATTTTTCAGTTCCGTTTAATCCGAATTTATAATCGAATTTCATAAGTTTATTCAGTTTAACCATCTTCATTACATTATCAAACAATAAATCAGCAAATCCATGCGGAAAAACTTCTTTGATATTTTTACCGATATTATCCGCTATATCCGAAAAATGCATAATATCTTCGCAATAGTGGCATCCTTTAAGCCGTCCGTCAATTGACACCTGCATTAACGGGTCTGGAATTGCATTTAATATTGCTTTAATTTTTGCTTCACTTTTTATTAAATCTTCCTGTGCATTTTTCTTTTCGGTAATGTCTTCTTCAATTGCAAGGAAGTGCGAAATTCTGTTATCTGTTGTCCGCACCGGCGTTACCAATGCAGATACCCATATAAATTCGCCGTTTTTGGTTTTATTAAGAAACTCTCCGCTCCAAATATTTCCGGCTGATATGGTATTCCACATTTTCTTGTAATCTTCATTATTTCGTTTACCCGATTTTAATATTCTCGGATTATTCCCTAGTGCTTCTTCTTTTAGAAATCCTGTTTTACTGCAAAAAGTCGGATTTACATATTCTATTATCCCGTCTGTATTTGTAATAAATATAATATGCGAACTTTGTTCTACTGCCGCCGTAAGCTTTTTAAGCTGTTTCTCGCTTTGCAGTTTTTCCGTAATGTCGTGAATTATTATAAAGAACAAATCTTCTGCTTCCGATGAAAAACGGCTTATATAAATTTCAACATCCTTTATAATACCGTTTTTCGCTTTATGTTTAATTGTATAATAAATTTTTTCGAGACTGATTTTATGGTTTTTAATGTTTTCAACGTCCGCATTAAGTTCGGAAAATTTTATTTTTACATTTTTATTAAAATCTTTACCGTAAAATTCTTTTGCCGAATTGTTCGCATCAACAATGTCGTCTGTTTTCCCATCAACTATTAAAAGTACAGCCTGATTATTTTCGAACATCAGATGATATCTTTTGCGCGAATCTTCAACCTGTTTAGTGCGTTCTGCAACTTCAGTTTCAAGCTTTCCAGCATAACGGGCTCTTTCAAAATAGATAACCAGGCTGAATATTATTATTCCGGTAAGAATAATCAGCGATAAAAAGAACCAAGTTTCTTTATAAAATGGAATTTTTATATTAATTGTACCGGTTGCAATCGGACTGCTCCAGTTCCCTATAGCATCTTTAGCTTTTACCAGCAATTTATACTTTCCCGGAGGCAGGTTGGAATACTGTAAAAATTTCTGATTTGCAGGAATATTCTCAATCCATTCGCTGTCGTATCCGTCAAGTTTTACCGAATACCGGTTCAGTCTTTCATCAACAAAAGAACCAATATTTACCTTAAATATTAAATTATTATTATTGAATGAAACCGAATTATTTTCGAAAATGCTTATTCGTTTCCCTCCTGCTTCAACAGATTCAATACTTACAATTGGTCCTGAAAAATTATTATAATCAAATTCCAAGCTATAAACCGAAAGACCGTTATCGGTACCGATAAGAATATTTTCGCTGCTCTGAATAATTGAATTTACACCAATTTCCAAACCTGCAAGCCCTTGTCTGGGACCATAATTCGTCATTTTTGTCCCATTATATTTATATACTCCCGAACTGGTACCAATCCATAATGTGTTATTTTTATCGGGGAAAAGAGCATAAACCGCTTCCTGTAAATTTTTCCCGCCGATTTCAAAACTCTGCAAATCATTTCCCTGAATTGAAGCTATCCCTTCAGCCGTGCCTGCAAATAATATGTTACCAATAACAACTACTGTGTAAACAGTATTGTTAGAATAAACTTCTTTCGAAAATATCTGCTGCCATTTATTATCTCTGTTAAAACGAATAATACCATCGCCGTTTGTTGCAATATAAATATTACCTTTATCTGCTGTTATATTATTTATTTTAATTCCATCAAAATTTTCGGGCAAAGGAATTTTGATAAGATTAAACCCATTTATTTCGTAAAGCGAAGCATCGGTAACACAATAAATTTTTCCGGAATTATCCTCCGAAACTGCAACAGCTTTTTCATTCTTGTGTTCTGCCGGGTTAATCCATTGTATTTTATCATTATTTAAATACCCGAATCCGTTTGCGGAAGACGACACAATTATTCCGTTTGAAGTTTTATATAAATTAGCATATTCCGAACTTTTGCTGATACGCAGATTAGTTATAGGAAATTTTATGCTGGAAATTTTCGATCCGTGCAGTACAGAAATTCCTTCTGGATGTCCTGCAAATATTTTTCCTTCAAAACTAATTAAAGACGTAACTTTGTCGTTAAGCAGATTTTGCATCTGGGTATAGTTACTGAAACGGAAACTTGCAACTTTATTTACACCTTTATTTCCTGCAATCCACAGATTCTTTTCCATATCTGCAAAAACTTCATTTGCTCTGTCGGCAGATAACCCGTTATCGCTGCTTAATCTTTTTATATTTTTGTCCTCTTTATCCCATAAAATAATTGCATCGCTGCCGCCTAAAACAAGAGAGCCGAAAAAATCATCAATAAAGATTTTTTCCGGAGAATAACCTAATTTGTGAATAATCATTTTTGTATCGGAAATTTCTGCAATTTCACTTTCTCCCAAAAAGTATATTCTTCCTTTCGCATCAATGCTTATATCTTTAATTTTAAAATTTGCTGGTAATTTTTCGGATATGTTTAAAACAGGAAAGGTATTACCGTCCGACGTTGTGTACACAAGTTTTTCTGTAACAATATAGCATATCCGGTTAAATATTTTTAAAGAATTTATCCGGATTTTTGAAAGTTTTTGAACTAAATTCAGGTTGTTATCGGAAAGGACAAACAAACCGCCGCCATCCGAAGCGTATATAGGAATTGTTTTTTCATCTGTTTCGAATAACACAAAAGAAGTTACTGCTCCTGTATAAAATTCAAGAGTATCTGAACTGAATATTTCATTCCACGAGTTTCCGTTGTAATTAGAAACACTAAGATTATCATTATCGGAAATTGCCCATATATTGCCATTGCTGTCGTTGGATATAAATTTATATTCTTTTTTTGCCGAGGGGTTATTCTGCTTGAAATACGTCCATTCTGTGCCATCGTATTTTGTTATGCCCGATTTTGTAGAAAACCACATATTTGCATTTTTATCCTGGCAGACATCAAAAACAATGTTACTTGGAAGTCCGTCTTCTTTAAGATATTTATGAACAAGATATGTTTGCGCTTGCAAATATATGGGGCTAAACATAAAATAATTTAAGAGGAGAAGAAAGTAGTATATGTTTTTTTTCATTATCTGCTTATAACAATTTGCAAAATTGCATTTATTCCACAAATAAAGATTGAAAAATTATTTCACTTTGTAAAGGATTTACTTTTTGTTTGGAAGTTTAATTTTTGTAAGCATCTTTAATTTTTTGTTGAATATTGAGAAAGAAGACAATTTTTAAATATTACTGAAAATACAGTTCCTTTCCCTTTTTTGCTTTTTACTTCTATTTCTGCTTCATTTAAATCTGCAAATTTTTTTACTAAAGCCAAACCAAGTCCGTTGCCATCGTATTTTCTGGTATAACCCCTTTCTTCCTGCAGAAACACAGAAAATAATTTAGGAATATATTCTTCCGATATTCCGATGCCTGTATCTTCAATTTCAACAACAAGTTTATTCAAATTGAGTGAATAGAGTTTACAAGCAACCCCGCCGTAATCAGTAAACTTAATTGCATTTTCAATCAGGTTTAAGAATATCTGATTCACAGAATAGTAATCGCATATAACATTGGGATTTTCAATTTCACAATAAAAATCAAGCTTAATACCTTTAATTTGAGCAAGATTCTGGAATTGAGCAATAATCGGGATAAGGATGTCGTGTTGCAGATTGCATTTTTTAAATTCAAGATATTTTTCGTAATTATGTATCTGCGACATATTTAAAATCATATCAATCGTTCTGATAAGCCTTTTGCCGCCTCTTTCTATCATCAAGAAGGAATCGTTAAGTTCATCGGTAACGTGAGGTTTTAAGTCGTTTTTCAGCAATTCCGAAAAACTTAAAATTGAATTTATAGGTGTGCGTATTTCGTGAGAAATCTGGGTTAAAAATTCCGATTTCAATTTGTCCGATTCTTCGGCTTTGTTTTTTGCTTTTATCAACTCATCCTGAATTCTTCTTCTTTCAATAACATGTGCAATCTGTTCAGCAACAAATTCAAGAATTTCTTTTGTCTGTTCGGTAAAAGCGTTTTTACCCGAAAAACTGAACAAAGCGATTATCCCAATTATTTTTTCTTTGATGTATAAAGGAACGCCTATCCATACTTCAGGTATATTTTTAATATTATCAATTTTCCCGAGAGCCGATAATTTGATAATTTTTTCTTTGTTTACAAGTAACGACATACCTGTATTGAGAACAAAATTAAGCAGGCTTTCAAATTGAAGATTATCGTACTTGGAAAAAAGTTCACCCGAATGATTTTTTTCAATATAAGAGAATTTTCCTGTTGCTTCATTTATTAGTCCGATATAAAAACTATCTGCCGGAATAATTTCGTTTAAGGTTTCGCAAATGTTATTATAAATTTCAAAAGTATTTTGCGATAGACCTGACTGGTGGGAAATTTCCAGAAGTACAGATTGGATAACTTCGTTTCTTTTAAATTCAGTAATGTCTGTAATTGTCGTTAATCTGTAAAACTCGCTTTCCGATGCCTTAATTCGTTTTTTTGCAACTTTAAGATAGATTTCCGAACCATCTTTTTTGCGAAATCGTGTTTCACCGTCAACGGAAATACCGGTTGAAAGAATTTCATTCAATTGATCGTACGACGATTGGACTTTATCGAAAGGAATAACTTCTGAAATTGACTTGCCTTTCAGCTGATTAATTTCAAGATCGTATAAATTACAGTAAGCTTGGTTTACATAAACAAATATTCCGTTTTTATCAACAACGCTAATTCCTATATCTGTAATTTCAACTATGGATTTAAAGAATTCGTTAAAATTATTTGAATGAACATCAGCGAAACCATTATAATTCAAAGGGCAACTCCAAAACCAATATCGGATATTTATATATTATTTAAAATCTTGTGGTTAAAAATATCAGAATATATTAAACTTCACAACATAAACTGTAATTCAAGAGTAAATTTTTTCTACATAATTAAATATGGTATAAATTTTTCTCTTTTATGTTGTAGCAAATCACAAATATTCCAAAAATCCGCATTCCTTTAATCGGTTTTAGATATTTCTATGAAGCAGTTTTTAAGATATTTTTTGCGGGCAGTAAAATATAAAGTTATGTAATATAAAATCGAAAGCAATAAACCCGATAAAAAAGATATCAGGTCTTTGATACCTGAGTTTTTAATAAAATAATCCGAAATAATTATTCCGGTAATAAGCAAGACAAGAGGAATGCCGTAATAAAGCAAGGAAAATAATACTATTTGCGAGCCCTTTACAGATATTTTAACTTCATCACCTTTTTTAAAATTTTTGTTGGAACGCACTTCAATAATTTTTTTTATTTCGCAGGGATTACAGAATATTTTCGCGCTGCAATCTTCGCAATTTACGTTTGAATTGATTTGGATGCGTATTTTCTCTCCGGATTTTTCTAACACCTGCCCTTTTTCAGCTAATTGCTCGTTAAACATCAATTCAGCTCAATTTTTTCAAATTTACGATGGCACCAGTCTTGCATTTATCGAAAGGGATTAATCCTTCATCCAGCTTATCATAATTAATAACTGGCAAATATCCCCTCATCTCAATACCTCCCTCAGATTTTCTGGCACAAATGCCGCAGCCAATACAAGCAACCGAACATACTTCTTTGGCAGTCTTCGGTTCATCCTGATTTTTACAAAGGACAAATACTGTTCTGGTGGCAGGATGCATCTCAATAACATTGCGCGGGCATACTTTTGCACAAATACCGCATCCAGTGCAAATATCTTCCAATATTTCAGGCAAACCGTTATCGTTCATGTACATTGCATCAAAAGGACATGCATTAACACAATCTCCGCCGCCTACACAACCGTAAGCACACAGCTTATCGCCTCCCGAAATTATTGTAATTGCTTCGCAGCTTACCGGACCCAGATATTCTGTCATTTTCTTAACAGCTTCTTTGTTTCCTCCGCGGCATAAAACACGGGGCAACATTTTTTCGGATACACCTTTTTCAACACCAAGTATTTGTGCAATTTTTTCCGCGGTTTCGTTTCCTCCAACGGGACAACCATTAATTTTAGCTTTCCCTTCAACAACATTTACAGCAAAATCGTAACATCCGGCTTTACCGCATCCTCCGCAGTTTGCTCCCGGCAAAACCTCAAAAACTTTTCCTATCAAAGGATTTTCAGTTACACGCAATTTTTTATCGGCAAATGCAAGACCCCCGGCAAATAATAATCCTAATCCGCCCATTGTTGCAATTGCTATTATTAATCCAGTTTCCAAAAAATACCTCTTATAATAGTCCCGAAAATCCCATAAAGGCAAGCGCTAGAATTCCGGCAACAATTAAAGTAATTGGCGCACCTTTAAAAGCATCAGGCACGTTAGCAAGTTCTAATTCTTCTCTAATTCCAGCCATTATTGTAATTGCCATTGTAAAACCGGTGCCGGCTCCTAATCCAAAAAAGATACTTTCAATAAATGAGTAATTTCTTAAAACAATAAAAAGCGCCAATCCCAAGATTGCGCAGTTTGTAGTAATAAGAGGCAAAAATATGCCTAATGCTCTGTATAAAGGCTGGCTAACTTTTTTTATAACCATTTCAACCAATTGAACAAGCGAAGCAATTACAAGAATAAAAGCTACATACTGCAAAAATTCGAGCTTGAACGGAAGCAAAATCATAAAATATATAAGCCATGATACAATTGCAGTAACTGTTAAAACAAACGTAGTTGCAATTCCCATAGAAAATGCAGATGATATTTTATTTGAAACTCCAATAAAAGGACATATCCCTAAAAAATAGGAAAGAACGAAATTATTAATTATGGCAGCCGAAATAAATATCAGAATCACTTCCATTTAAGATGCCACCTCCGAAAGTAAAACACTTTCCTTTTTTTTGCCGATGATTTCCTCAATCATTTTTTCTTTTTTTATTCGCTTTTTCCGGATTGAAATTTGATTGATTGAAGCCAATAAAAGTCCGTATGTTATAAAAGCGCCTGCCGGTAAAATCATAACAAGCCAGGGATTAAATTCTGCAGGTAATATTCCGAAATTGAAAATTTTCCCCGACCCGATTAATTCCCGGATTGAACCTATAAGTGTTAATGCTAACAGGAATCCGGTTCCATTTCCCAAAGCATCTAAAAATGAACGGAATATGGTATTCTTTGATGAAAATGCTTCTGCCCTTCCAAGAATTATGCAATTAACAACAATAAGAGGAATATATGGGCCCAGTTCTTTACTTAGTTCCGGAAATCGCGCTTTCATTACAAGATCTACAATGGTTACAAACGATGCAATAATTACAATATATGAAGCTATACGTACTTGCGAAGGAATCAGTTTCCGAATCATTGAAATTATCACGCTGGAAAAAACTAGGACGAATGATGTTGCCAAAGCCATAGCAATTCCGTTAACAGCACTTACTGTGACAGCCAGAGTAGGACAAGTTCCTAATAACTGTCTGAAAGTAGGATTTTGATCAAGAATTCCTTTAACAAATTCGCGCCAATATGATATTCTAATCACTTAATTTTCCTCTTTAACAATTTCCTGAAGTTTTTTTATTCCTTCATTTAAAATTTTAACAACACTTTTAGAAGAAATTGTGGCTCCGGTTATTGCTTGAATTTCATTTGGATTTTCAGCAGGTTTGCCTTTTACACAGCCAATTTTCGGCAGCACCTCTAAACCGACAAATTGTCCTGAAAAACCATTATCAGTTATTTTGCTTCCTAAACCAGGGGTTTCTGTTTGTTCCAGTATTTTTATTCCTGTAATCTTTTCAATATCGGGGGATAATCCTGCCATTAATTTAATTTTTCCCTGAAAACCATTCCCTTCACAAGGAAGAGCATAACCGGCAAGTTTGTTTTTATTATCGAAAACTTCAAAATATTTTAATTTCCCAGATGTTTTTGTTTTATAATCGGAAGCACCCGGAATAACTTGGAATATTGCATCTTTTGTTGAATTGTCGCTGTGTTCGCGGATATAGTCTTCCGACCATTTATTAACAGCAAACAATACCCCCCCCGAAATAACACCAATAAGCGTTAAAGTTATAACCATTTTAAGTGTATTATTCATCTTTACCTCCAAATATTAACGGTACTGTAAATTTGTTTATCAACGGTACAAAAGCATTCATCAACAGAATCGAATACATTACTCCTTCGGGAAGTCCCCCGAAAACTCGGATAACAATAACTAAAAAGGCAATCCCAAATCCATATATCCATATTCCTTTTGCAGTCAGCGGCGAAGTAACCCAATCGGTCGCCATAAAAAACGAGCCGAATAAAAGTCCGCCTGCAAGAATATGGAATATTGGATCGGGTGTTTTTCCCATTAAATAAAATATGCCGGAAAAAACCAAACTGCCTGTAATAATTGAAAATGGGATTCTCCAATTAACAATCTTCATAAAAACTAAAAATATTCCTCCTGCAATAATAGCAATTGCCGATGTTTCGCCGAGCGAGCCGCCGGTATTTCCTAAAAACATAGGAAATATATCTGTAATAACTTTATCGAATTTATACGCTGATAAAGGTGTAGCCCCTGAAAATGCATCAACTGGAAATTCTGTTTTCACCCAAGTTGTCATAGGAACAGGAAATGCAGCTTGAAGGAAAGCTCTCCCCACTAAAGCAGGATTAAAAATGTTGCAGCCAAGTCCGCCAAAAACTTCTTTTCCAATCACAATAGAAACAACTGCTCCAATTGCTGTAGAACTAAGTGAAAAATCCGGCGGAAGTATAAGCGCAAGTAAAAGACCTGTTAAAAATGCACTTCCGTCTGATAATGTTGATTCCTGCTTTCTAATTTTTCTTACTGTAAATTCTGCGGAGGCAGTAAAAAAAATGCTTGTTAAAATTATCAAAAACTGTCTTGCTCCAAAAAAAACCAGCGAAGATATAACACAGGGTAGTAATGCTATTATAACATAAAGCATTGCTTTTTTTGAAGATAAGTCGGAATGAATATGCGGCGAACTGGTTAATTTAAGCTTAAGCTGTTTCTTTTCAATAATTTCCATCATTCTTAAAATTTTCCTATTTAAACAGTTTTTTTCTGCTGGTTTAGTTTAAGCAGACTTTTTTTACCAATTCTTATCCACTGGACTAAAGGAATGTTAGCCGGGCATCCGTATACGCAGGAACCGCACTCCATACAACTGTTAATTCCTAAACTTTCTGCTTCCTCAATTCTTCCCAGCTGCGAAAGCTTTGCCAAACGGGTAGGCAGCAGATTCATTGGACAAACCTGAATGCATTTTCCGCAGCGCAGGCAGTTTGTTTCCTGATGAGAATGGATTTCACTTTCAGTAAGCACGATAATTCCGGAAGTAGCTTTCATAACAGGAGCAGACAATTCATACTGCCCCACGCCCATCATAGGACCGCCGGCAATAATTTTCACAGCATCCTGCGTAAGTCCGCCGCAAAAATTTATTACTTGCTCTAAAGGTGTTCCTATTTTCACTTTTAGATTTTTTGGATTCTTTATCCCTTTGCCAGAAACTGTTAACCAAGTGTACAAAGGAGGATTTCCTTTAACAACAGCTTCATAAACCTCTACTGCAGTCCCTACATTTTGAATAACCGCGCCTACCTCAACAGGAAGTTTGCCGGGAGGAACTTCTCTTCCGGTAACTGCTTTAATAAGCATTTTTTCGGCGCCTTGCGGGTATTTCGTTTTTACAGATTCAACAAATATTCTATTCTCATTTTCAACTAATTTGCTTAAAATATTTATTGCATCTTGTTTATTCTCTTCAATTCCTATAATTCCGGTTTCTGCACCGGATGCTTTCATCGATATTTTCAAACCGGCAATAATATCAGCAGGTCTTTCTAACATCAGTCTGTAATCGCGGGTTAAGTATGGTTCGCACTCGCAACCGTTAATAATTAAGTATTCTATTTTTTTTGTTGCCGGCGGACTCAATTTCACAAAAGTGGGAAAAGCTGCCCCTCCCTGTCCTACAATTCCGGCAATTTTAATCCTTGTACGAATTTCGTCAAGTGATGCATACTCAGGATTTATCGGATCATATTTACGAATTTCACCGTTATCCGATTTCGATATAAAGATGCATTCTTTTTGAAAACCGCTAACAGTTGAATTCATTCCGATTTTTTCAACTTTACCGCAAACAGAGCTTAATACCGGTGACGATATATAACCGTCAGCTTCGGCTATAACTTCGCCGGCAGCAACAATTTTTCCTTTTTCGGCAATAATTTTAGCTGGTCTTCCTATGTGCTGAACGGTTGGGAGCACTATCATCTCGGGATCTGGCATTGTTTCTAAGGGCAGGTCTTTGGTGATTTGTTTTTCTTCGGGCGGATGAATTCCGCCGTTAAAGGTTCTTATATTTTTGAAAAAATTCATTTTAAATAAGATACGGCTGTTATTAAAAGATAAAACAATCTTTTGAAATTTAATGAAATCATCTGAATATTCATACAAGTTTAATTTTTTTTGAACTCATATTCTTATAATAAATAGTCTGAAATATTTATTTTTCTTCTTTTATTTAATAACTTGTTTTTGAAAATATATTTCACTGAGAAATAAATGAGAAAATCCGTTATAATATTTTTTATTTTGCTTTCAGTTTCAAACTATGCGCAATTTTCGGTAAATGGGATTATTATTGATTCGAAAAAAAAAGAACGCATTCAAAACGTAAACATTTCCGAATCCGGCGGAAAAAATACTACAAGCGATGTATCAGGATATTTTTATTTTCGAAATATCAAATCAGGTTTTATAAAATTGCATTTTTCACATATAAATTATGAACCTGATTCTTCATGTGTTGAAATTTATTCGGATACTGTTTTAACTATTTATTTATCACCCAAAACAATCAGTCTTAAAGATGTTATTGTAACTTCGGGTAAATTTGAGCAAAAAAAAGAAGATTTAACTTATTCTTCAAGCATAATAACTGAAAAGGACATCTTTAAATCTCCTTCAGCTACTGTTTCTGAATTATTAAAAAACGAACCGGGACTGGCTCTTATCCGTGATGGAAGCTGGAGTACCGAACTTAATATAAGAGGATTAAGCCGCTCGAACATTGTAACAATGGTTGACGGCAACCGTATTGAAACTGCCACAGATTTAAGCGCAAGATTATCAATGATTGATGTTTCGGATATCGAAAGGATTGAAGTTATTAAGGGCGCAGCATCTTATCTTTACGGCAGCGGAGCTACAGGCGGAATGATAAACGCGATTACTAAAACAGCAGTCTATAAAGAAAATTTTTATATCAACGGAAGCACCGTCAGCTCTTTCAACTCGGTTAACAATAATCTTTCTAACAACATATCGCTCTTTTCCGGTAACAATTTTTTCCGGACAAAACTAAGCGCGTCATTCAGAAAGGCCGGAAACACAAAAACCCCGTCTTCTGTGCTTAGAAACAGTCAATTTACAGATTACAGTTTTAATGCGGCTGTATCGTTTATTCCTTTTCAAAATAACGAAATAAGTTTTAATTTCCAGCAATTTAAAGCCGAAGATGCAGGAATACCCGGAGCTTACGGAGTTTTTCCGGATAATGCTTCTGTCCGCTACCCGGTTGAATTACGCAGATTGTTTTCTGTTTCCTATCAAATAAGTAATATCAGCGATTATTTTAATAGATTTTCAGTAAAATATTTCAATCAGTTTGTTTTGAGAGATGTTGAAAATATTCCAAACACTGTTCAAATTATTCCCGGACAGCCGGTAAGACGAGTGAGCGTGTTAAGTATAAATCCTTCGGCAGAACATAATACCAACGGTTTGCAGGCACAGATAAATCTGACCGATAAACGGTCTCATTATTTTATTGCAGGAATTGATCTTTGGCAGAGAAAATATAACGGGAAAAGAACCCGAGAACAGAAAATTGATTTTATTAATCCTGCAACAGGCGAAACTAACAATACTATTTATAAAACAGTTTTCGAAAAACCTTTGCCCGATGCTGTTTACTCGAATGCCGGTATGTATTTCCAAGATGAAATAAAAGTGACAGATAAAAACCTGCGGATAATAATAGGCGGAAGGTACGACCTAATAAAAATAAAAAATAATGAAGTGAGCAGCCCTTTATATGAAATTAATAACGGAATTGTTAATTATAACCCTCCAGGACAAACCAAGCTTTGGAGCAGCAGCAGTTCAATTAACGATTCGTACGTTTACAATTTGGGCATTTTGTGGTCTGCCTCCGATAATGTTGTATTTTCATTTAATGTTTCACGCTCTTTCAGGTCTCCTTCGCTCGAAGAAAGGTTTCAATATATCGATTTAGGAAACATTCTTCGTTTGGGTAATCCGTATTTAAAACCCGAAACAGGTAATTTTTTTGATTTTGGGATCAGGCTTAAAAATAAAAATGCAAATTTTAACGGAAGTATTTTTGCTAATTTTCTCCGCGAGCTTGTTAGTGAAAAACCAGCGGTATTTGAAGACAGAAATGCATTTGTAAAAGTAAATATAGGTAAGGCTTTTTTATATGGTTACGATTTCGACTTTTCGGCACAAATTTCTGATAAATTTACAATTTATGGAAACTCATCATTTGTAAGAGGCGAAAACGTTAAAGACAAATCTAATCTGCCTCAAATTCCTCCGTTAAAGGCTGTTACCGGAATCCGATCGGATATTTTCTCTGAAGTTGAAATTGATTTTTCGGGATCATTTATCCACAGCCAGTATAAAACAGCTCCAGGTGAAATTTATTCAACAGGTTACGCATATTACAACTTATATTTAACCTCTGGTAAATTTTACTTCGGATTAGTAAATTGTCTTTTTTCGGCAGGCATTGAAAATATTTTTAACCGCGAATACCGCGATCATCTTTCTACAAGCCGCGGATTAGTTAAAAGTGAACCCGGACGGAATTTTTACTTTAAGATAAACTTAACCTGGTAAATAAATGCTCTGGTTTTCAATAGCCCTTTTATCATCTTTTCTTTCAGCTTTTGCAGCCATTACGCAAAAAAAAGTACTGCTTAAAAGAGATCCGCTTGAATTCTCGTTTCTTCTTTCGGCTGTAAATTTACTTTTTTCAGTTCCGTTTTTCTTTTTTATCGATTACCGTACAATTAATTCTGCAAATATGATTGTCCTTTTTGTTAAATCTGTTTTGGGGGTCGGCGCTTTTTTATGTGTAATGACTGCTTTGAAAAATTTGGAAATAAGCAGAGCTCTTCCTTTGCTTGCTTTAACACCGGGCTTTGTTGCTGTTTTTGCATTCTTTTTACTGGGCGAATCTCTTGCCATTTCCGAAATAGCCGGATTGGTTTTGCTTACAGCCGGGACATACATCCTTGAAAGTAAAAACTTAAAGGATTTTTCCACACCTTTAAGTTTATTTCTTACCTCCAAAGTCCATAGGATAATTCTTTTAGCATTGCTGCTTTTTACAGCTTCGTCAATTCTCGACAAAGTTTTATTGATAAAATTGAACCTTACTCCTGTTGCTCTCACAGGAATTCAGCATTTATGGTTTGCGTTGCTTTTTGGAGCTGTCTTTTTATTAAAATCAAATAGCAATGGAATAAAATTTTCGAAACCGATCTTATACGATGCCGGGTGGATTTCGCTTATTTCTATTTTAACTATCGGATACAGATTTACACAAGTGTTAGCAGTAAATCTGGCTTCGGTTGCCTTGGTTTTATCTGTAAAACGGACATCGGTTTTATGGGCAACTTTGATAGGAGGAAAAATATTTAAGGAAACTCAATTATTAAAAAGAATAATTGCAGTTTGTTTTATTCTTGCGGGACTTTTACTGATTTTAAGAGAATAAATTACAACCCGATCAGTTCATTATCAATCAGACGTGTTGCCCCTATTTTACAAGCGATTAAAATATAGTAAGAATTCCCTTTATCAAGAATTTCAATTTCCTGGAAACTCTTTTCTTCAACAATTCGGATGTACTGAAGTTCTGCAGAATCAACTTTGCTGTACAAACCTTTCATTCCCGAAATAATTTTTTTAGTGTTCCTTTCACCCGATTCAATCATCTTAACGGCTGAATCGAGTGATTTTCTTAACACCAACGCATCTTTTCTTTCTTTACCCGACAAATAAACATTGCGCGAACTCATTGCCAGCCCGTCAATTTCACGAATAATCGGCGCAACAATAACCTTAATCCCGAATTGCAAATCATCCGTCATCCTTTTAATAATTGCTGCCTGCTGAGCGTCTTTCCTGCCGAAAACGGCAACATCCGGTTTAACGCAATTAAATAAAATGGATACTATTGTAGTTACTCCCTTAAAATGCTCGGGTCTGAATTCGCCTTCCTGTTTTTTTGTAATTTCTTCAACTTCAACATAAGTCTGGTAATTTTCGGAATAGATTTCTTTGGCTGACGGGAAAAATACGGCATCAACTTTTTTTTGTGATAAAAGCTCAATATCTCGTTCAAAGTTTCTGGGATATTTACTAAAATCCTCATTTTTCCCAAACTGCGTCGGATTCACAAAAATTGAAACAACAACAGCATCGCACTTTTCGGAAGCTGCATCAACCAGCGATAAATGCCCTTCGTGCAAATATCCCATAGTAGGGACAAGCCCGATTGTTTTATTTTCAGTTTTTAAATTGAGTGAATATTCACGCATTTGGGCGCAGGTTTCAATAATTTTAATTTGGTTTTTCATAGTTTTCAGGTCAGATATTCGAGAAGCAATGATATTTTATTTTTTAAGTCTTTACGGTTAACTATAAAATCGATAAATCCTTTTTCAACAAGAAATTCAGATTTCTGAAATCCGGCAGGCAAATCGCGTCCGATTGTTTCTTTTATAACGCGTGGTCCGGCAAAACCAATAAGAGCATTCGGTTCAGCAATATTTACATCGCCAAGCATAGCATAGCTGGCAGTAATTCCACCGGTTGTTGGATCGGTTAACACTGATATATAAGGGATTCCTGCATCTGCAAGTCTGGCAAGACGCGAACTGGTTTTTGCCATCTGCATAAGCGAAAAAGCTCCTTCCATCATTCTTGCCCCGCCGCTGGAAGAAATAATTATCAACGGGATTTTATCTTTATATGCTTTATCGGCAGCACGAGCAATTTTTTCTCCTACAACCGATCCCATACTTCCGCCGATAAATTTAAAATCCATAACTGCTATAGCTATTTTCTTTCCGTTTATCTTTCCGGTGCCGGTTTTTACAGCATCATTTAATTTTGTTTTTTTGATGGAACTTTTAATCCTGTCGGAATACTTTTGTGTGTCGGTAAAATCAAGAGGATCAGCAGAAATCAACTTTCTATCCATTTCGCTGAAAGAATTTTTGTCAAGCAGAAAAGATAAATATTCGTCGCTGCCTATTCTGAAATGGCTTCCGCATTTTACGCATACCCATAAATTAAGCTCGAATTGCTTTTTATGCATTATTTCATCGCAATCAACACATTTCACCCATTGTCCGTCGGGAATATTTCGTTTTTGGCTTTTATCCGAAATATTTTTTTTTGTGCGTTTGAACCAGCCCATCAGTTTTTCCGTTTAACAATTTCACCGGTAATTGTAATTGTTTCTTCCTCAGAATTTTCGGCATCCGAAAAAATTTTAATTCTTTCTGTTACCAATCCTGAACGTCCTTTTGTATTAAACTTAATTTTAAGTGAAGCACTTTCGCCGGGCTGAATTGTCTGTCTATCTATTTTCACAGTAATTTTATCAGTAGTAGGAGTAATCTTACTTATATTTAGTATTTTTTTGCCTCTGTTGGTTACTACAACTTCGTAATTCAGCTTCTGACCCTCGGCAACTTCATTTACGCTGAATAATTTTCTGTTTAAAAATATTATTGATCCGGTTATTTCTTTTTCTATAACATTGGCCGCAAATTTTAAACGGATTTCCGAATTCTCGGGATCATTAGATTTAACATAAACATATTTTTCTGTTTTACCAACACGGCCTCTTGTGGAATAAATTACTTTTATTTTCGTAGTTTCATTCGGAGCCAATTCGTTCTTTTCCGGTTTTACTGCAGTACATCCGCAGCTTGCTTTAACACTTTGAATAATAAGTTTTTCATTTCCGGTATTTGTAACAATAAAATCGTATGAAACATTTTCGCCTTCAATTACATCTTTGAAATCAAAAAACACTTCATTAAAAGAAATTTTTGGTCCGTTTAACTGAGCTGAGACAGCAGAAATAAAAGCTAAAAAGATTAAAATTATTTTTTTCATAATCATACCTTCGGATTGAAATTTTTCAAATAATACGGTTCTAAATAATCATATTCCAAACTTAATAAATCCTTTCCAAAAATATAAGCCCATTTTGCAGTAAAAAAAGCTGAAGAAGATGATATTTTAACAGAACCTTTAAAATCGCTGTTTCCGTAAATAATTTCATCCTTTTCAATAACATCGGGAAAATTTATATTACTAATTATTTGAACATCTGTAATTTGTCTGTAATTTCCTGAAGAAGAAATAAATTTCTGATAATACAATTCGTCGCGGCTAACCTTGTTTGCAATTAGAAATTTTATCCCATCTGGAAGAAAAGTACAAATCTGCAAAGCAAGCGAATAAAAGGATGGTACCGGCACAATAGGGATTGATGCGCCGCAAGCTATTCCTTTTGCTAAAGAAAAACCTATCCTTAATCCGGTAAATGAACCAGGACCAGAAGAAACTGCAATACACGATAAATTCTTAATTTCTATTTTTACATCTTCAACAAGACTATTTATGAATAATGGTAATTTTTCGGAATGAACGTGTTTTTGAAGTGTGTTTTTTTCGGCATAATGGTTTTCGCTAAAAAAAATTGCTGCGCTGCACAACTCCTGAGAAGATTCAATTGCTAATATAGGTGTCTTTAATTTATTCAATTGTAATTTTTCTTTTATTATTTTCTGAGTACGTAATTATAATTTTAATAATATCTTTAGGTAAAATTTCGGGGAACATATCAGCCCATTCAATGAATGTAATTGTATTTCCAGACATTAAATATTCTTCAAATCCTATATTGTAAAGTTCCTCTGGATTTTTTATCCGGTAAAAATCAAAATGATTTACATTTATTTTCCCAGAATACTGATTAACTATTGAAAATGTAGGACTTGTAACATCGCTTATTTCCCATTTTTCGCAAAGTGATTTAACAAGAAAGGTTTTTCCTGTGCCAAGCTGACCTACCAACGCAATAACATCGCCCGGTTTCAATTTTTGGGATATATCGCTGGCAATAAGTTTAGTTTCATTTTCGGAAGAAGAGATGTATTCGGATGTGGCAATCGTCATTTTTTTGGCACCATTTTAATAACCGGTAAAATCATTTCCTCCATCGAAATACCACCGTGTTGAAAAGTATCTTTGTAATAGTTCTGAAATTTATGATATTCTGTTGGATAAATAAAATAGAAGTCCTCTTTCGAGATAATATAACTTACAGATAATCCTCTGTAAGGCAATTTATATTCTTCGGGATTTTTAATAAATAAAGCGTGTTTTTCATCTACTTTTAAATTTCTTCCGAATTTAAAACGCAATCCTGTAGAAGCTTCCCGGTCGCCAATAACCTTTGCTGCACGCATTGCGCGAATACTTCCGTGATCGGTAGTAATAAATACTTTTGCTCCGGGCATACCGGATATTACTTTAAATGTGTTAAAAAGAGACGAATGCATAAACCAGCTGTTTGTAAGCGATCTGTAAGCCGGTTCGTCAGGAGAAATTTCCTGAAGTATTTCAGAATCCGATCTACCGTGAGCAACCATATCCAAAAAGTTAACAACAACAGACATAAAATGAGTTTTTTTGTGCGAATGAATATTTTGTTCAAAAGAGCGTCCTACATCGGGATCGATAATTTTAATAAACTTCAAATCGGTTTTCAACTTTATCCGCTTTCTGTTCAACAATTCTTGTAAAAGTTCTTTTTCATATTTATTCATACTGTTTTCATCGTCATCGTTCCCTTTCCAAAAACCAGGAAAAACCTTTTCTATTTCAGATGGATATAATCCGCTGAAAAGAGAATTTCTTGCATAAGGTGTTGCTGTAGGCAAAATAGAACAGTAGAAATTTTTACTGAAATTGAAATAGTCTTTAAGGTGGTTTTCCATTATCAGCCATTGATCGTAGCGAAGACAGTCAATTACAAAAAGGAAAACAGGTCCGTTGCTTTCACGGATTTCATCAAATAAATATTTGTCAAGAATATCGGGGGTTAAATCTGGCGCATCTGCCGTTGAACCTTTTTTCAGCCAATTCTGGTAATTTGCTTCAATATACCGGCTGAACTCCTGATTGCATTCTTTCTTCTGGTCAATGAGCGTTTGGCGCAAACCTACTTCGGGATGCGCATCAAGCTCCATTTCCCAGTTCACAAGTTTAAGATATATTTCAACCCAGTCGTTAAAATCCAGATTCTCAAGAAGCATTCTGCTGATTGAAGCAAAATCCTGCAAATAATCCTTTGCTACATATTCCCCCGAGATTTTTTTCTGATCGAGTATTTTTTTACAGGTCATAAGAATCTGCGAAGGAAGAACCGGTTTAATCAAATAATCTGTAATCTTGCCGCCAATAGCGTCGTTCATCAGACTTTCTTCTTCGTTTTTGGTTACCATAACAACAGGAATGTTCGGATTTATATCTTTGATTTTAGAAAGAGTCTCGAGCCCGCCCATACCTGCCATCATTTCATCAAGAAAAATAAGGTCGTAATTTTTCCTTTTAACTTCTTCAACAGCATCCTGTCCGTTTGTAACCGTATCAACTTCATAGCCTTTATCGGTTAGAAAAATAACGTGTGAGCGCAAAAGTTCAATTTCGTCGTCAACCCAAAGCAATCTTTTTTTATTCATATTATCCTGATTTTTATTGTATTGAAATATGGACTTCAAGTCCGGCTTCATTGGTAACTGTTCCCGGAGTAGATGATGCGCCCTCGGGAGTAACAGACGATCTGCGGTAAAATATTGATAAAGTTACACGCGAACTCATAACATATTTAATAGTAGGTTCAATGGTTGTTCTTACAGTTCCTTCAAGAGGTTCCGGATCTTCTTGAAAATCTTTCATATCATAAACGAATGTTGTATTCTGACCGCGTGTGTACGAAACAGATACTGTCAAATCATTTTTAAGCGATATCCCGAAAAACGGAATTTCGAAACCTGATTTTGAAAAGTTTAACGATACATTAATATCTCTGTTATAATTTTCGTTAATTTTTTCATTTGCCTGACCAAGAACAAAATTGTTTTTTGTTATATATCTGAAATTTCCTGTTAAATCTCCGCCAAATAACTCCTTAAAAGTAAGATTAAGCCCTATTAAAGGATTGAATCCGTAAGATATCCGCTGGTCTGAAATTTCTTTAACTCCGTTTGCGCTTACCCTGTATCTTTCGGAATAGGATGAATTGTAAGAAGAGTTAATGGAAACACGTTTTGCAAATCCTTTGAATATGGAATATTTTTCAAGTCCGTTCCACGAAAAAGAGAAATTAGGACGCGGAACGTATTTTGCAACATCTCTTAAAAACGGAAGTTTCGAAAGTAGCGGTAAACTTTCAAAACCGTCGACAAATGCATTTGAAAGATTTTCTTGTCTGTTGTTGGAATTATCTCTGTCGTATTTTTCGTTTACGGTTTTAATACCGCTTTTAAATACCGATAGCATTAAACTCGGCGGCATTGAAAAAAATGATCTTTCCAAATCTCCGGAAATAACTGTATGCCCAATACTTTCAACACCATCTTTGTCGGTGCTGATATTAACTGTTTTATTAATACCCCAATTTACTTTCCAATCTATGTTTAATGAAGCTCCTTCCCATAATGGTCTTGAGGTCTTAAGGTTAATTCTGTTTGTCTGAACAAAATTATTCGTAAGGTTGCCGTTAGGAGCTCGTGGTCCTACATTATTCGAAAAGCCGAACATAAAGCTGCGAGAAGGTCCGCCTCCTGAATTATAAGGTCCCCAAAAGTTGCCGAATCCTGTTTTTTCGGAAAGAAGACCGGAAGCTGTTAGACTGTTAGTTTGAGAAAAATCGATTCCAATATTTTCATAATCGAATAGCAGCCATCTTATTGAACTTTTTAAGAACCCTAAAGCAGCCGATAGGGATGAAGGTTTGTTTTCCAAAAGCAATTCTTCAGTATTTGATGTATCTGCAAGAGTTTCTGCAGGATTTGTTCCGGGTCTTCGCGGAGCAGATTTAGGTTTTGCTTTAGATGACCCCGATTTATCGTCGTCCGAAGCAAATAATGGGGCTGTCAACGATTTAAGCTTAAGAGACATGTTCAAAGTATAAGTGTTTCTATATCCTGCTGATCGTCCTAAATTTTTACTTGCTATACTGTTCTGCCAGCTATAATTTACATTATACCCCAAACCGACAGTAAAATATTTATCAAATCCCCACAACGACGGCATTTTAGGACTTGTTCTTAAATCGACAGTTTGGGAATAATTTAAATCCTTACCGAAAAATCCTGATTTAAACAAATCCCGCCAAATTGCACTTTCCGAACGGTCGAATGCTTCTTCTCCTATATTATATGTAAGAAGATGATTATATGTTGATGACACAGTTACATTGTAATTAGAAGATAAATTTAAAAGACCGCCTTCTGTAAATTTCCATGTAAATCCGGCATCTCTGTTGGCTTTAAAATCTCTGAACGGAGAAGGTTTAGAACCCTGCGAACGTAAAAGTGCATTCGATTGAGTACGATTTGCAGAAATGCCGGCTTTAAATGTTTGCGGAGTAAAATATACTTTATAATTCTTATAATCATTGAACAGTTTAAAAAACTCCCCAATCAAAGGGATATCTGCCGGTTTAAAAAAGTTTGCTCTTCCAAACTGAAGATCATATTTAATGCTTGCATTCCAAGTCCATTTTTTACTGTAAACAGTTGTGGGATTTCTTCCCCTCGAATTATTATAATTAAACCCGAAAGTAAGATTGTTTATTGTATTTTCCACATACCAGGCTTTGGAGGGGAAAACAAGCTTCAAATTTGTAACTGACCAGGTATAACTTGTATTTTTTGTTTCGGAATCTTTAATTAACTTTTCTGCCGCAGCTTCTGCATCTTCTTCTGTAGATCCGTCCTCAATCATATTCTGTTTTCTTATTTCGGCAGCTTTTTTTGTATTTATATCCGAAGCAGGAATGTAAAGCGGTTTGCTTATATTTTCGGAACGCGAATAAGATATACGCACATTGCTTTCTTTCATTGAAGTTGGTAAAAGTTTTGTTGCATTAAAACTGACATTGGCATTCCAGCTTTTCGAATCGTTTCTTGTTCCAAATCTGTCTGCCAATTTATGAAAATAAGGATCCTGAGCGCTGTAATTGAAAGAAACATCCATCAAATCAGCAAGTTTTAATGAGGCAGTTCCTGTATAAGCATAACCTTTAGTGTCATCTGCTCCTATTACTCTCAGCTCGTTTACCCAAATATCTCCCGAAACAGGATCGGATGTACCAATATTTCTGGGATTGTAAACACCGAAAGTAAAATATTCAATTCTGGTGAGTGTAGGGTTTCCTTTAACTCCGTAAAAGTGATTTAATGTACCTTCAACAGGTAAATAAGTAGTTTTGGTAACATTCAACCTGTCCTGTTTAAGTGCAGTAATTTTTTCGAAATCGATTTCAATTTCCTGCCAGCCTGCATGCAATGGCATTCTGTATTCATAAAAGTTCGAAGAATCTGTTCCAAAACGGAAATAAACTTCGGAATTGTAATTATTGGCGCTTCTGTAACGCGATATAATTCTGTCCTTATCAAATTGGGCGCTTATTGTATCTTGTCCGTGAATAAATAATTTCATTTTTTTATAATTAAAAACATCTAAAGGTCTGGGAAGTTTTTTAAAAGCTTCGCGGTTTTCGCCATCTTTTAATTCGCGGATTTTTAATAAAAGAGATTGTTCGTTTTTAAGAACTTCTTCTTCAGTCTGGGTTTTATCCTTTTCCCTTTTAATTCCCAACGGGAGATAATACTCCTGGCTTTCTTCAATACTTATAGTTGAAACAGTTAAAACAGTATCATCCTTTGTTGTTGTATTAGTTATCAATTTTTCCCACTGGGTTCCTGTAAGGTTAAACTCTACAAATCTTAAGTGCACTTCCTGGCTTGCGCCTTTAACCCAAAGTCTTAACGTTTCAACGTTTGTAAGACTTGGCGAACCTATCGAATCAATTGCATCTTTTAAAGGTATCCGGTACTGATACCAGCCATAGCCTCCGCCTTCCCCTGATATATAAGGATTGTTAACGGTAGCCAGATTAACTTTATAGCGGAAAAAATTATCAGACAAATCAGTAGTAGTATTTCTATTTAAATCTTCTGTATCCGGAATTCTTCCGCCGCCCGAAATATCCTGAGCATTACCCTGAGTTCCGTTAATAAATTCGTAATTTTCGTTGCTCAGCGGAATAAAATTATCATTCGAAGGGTCAGCATCCAGTACGAAATTTTTTATACCCAAATCACTTAAAATTTTTGTGTAATATGCACTTTCCTGCTCATCTGTCATTCCGTCTATACCGGTATCTTCGCTTTCTTCAAGTCTGTCATTTTTGTTTTTATCTTCGGTATCCAGATTCCTGTTTGCAATAACATCTTCGCTTATCATACCGAGATCAATATATACTTCGGCATTTTCCGTACCGCTTTCGTTTTTCATCCAGAATTCTATAAATTCAATTTTTTCATCAACAAGATTGGCAGCAGTGCTTGAAAGTGGACGCATCATCCCGCCCCAGTTTGAATCCTTCTGGGCAAGATCAGGATAAAAATTATATGTTCCTCTTTTATTAGGATCGAACATAAAATCCAACACTGTAATCATCTGGTCGTCCCTGCCGGCTTGTCTTCTGTCGCCCCATATATCTCTAATCGGAACACGAGCAGGCAGAATATTATACCAATATGATTTTGCCTTTCTTCTCATCATTTCGAAGTTTGTCTGATTTTCGGAATTTCCGTATAATTGAGCCGGTATCGAAATATCTTTCCATCCTGAATAATTTACTCCTAAAGGAATCGTTCTTTTTGCTCCTTCAAAATCGTCGATGTAGGCAATACTTGCATCCTTATCGCTGGCAACTTCGCTTTTCTTTGTATTCGGGTCAGGGTTCATATAAGCTATTTCGCCGCTTAATGATAACGAAGAAGGAGCATTTGTAGAGATAATATTATCGAGACCTTTTGTAAGAAACGGCATATTTATAAGAGTTTTAAAATCAGCGCCCATAATTGTATTGCTTATAGGTTCTTCTCCTATTCTTACCTTATCGCTCAGGGTTTCCTGATTAAGACTGAGCAATGAAAACCCGAGCTGGGTTTCTTTGTTAAAAGTATATAACGCCCTTAATCCCACAAGAGTTTTAGATGCAAGAGAAAAAAGATCGTTTTCTTCGTAACTTATTGATAAACTTGCTCCCGGAGCCAAGGCTTCGGCATTTCTAATTTTAACCTGTCCGATATTATAATCAACTATGTAATCCGATCCGGGCGAAAGTTCGCGTCCGTTAAGTTTTACTTTAACTGAATTTTCAACTACGTTAAACCCGATTTGGTAAGTGTCGTTGGCTTTCCCTGTAAATTCGCCTTCCAGTATAAATTTGTTTTTTTCAATATCCTTCCGTGTTTCAGATTTCAATTGTGTATATATTTCAGGAAAATTATATTTGCTGGTATTTTCTCCAAAATTTTCCGGAAAATCTTTTCCGAAAGGCTCTAAAACAGGGAATATTATATCTCCCGATTTAGTCCAGATTGTTCTTCCTTCCAGAAAGTCAAACTTCTGGTCAGGATTGTCTCCGCCGTTTTCATCTCTTTTATCAAGACCAAACACTTGCAGTAAATTCTGATTATCCAATATGTTACTAGGAAGTTCTCCCGATTTAAGATATTTCAAATCTATACTGAATCCTTCCTTCTCAATATCTTTACCAGGCAGCGAGTAGATATTTTTAAGCTGTAGTTTCCACGCAGCTTTATAAGAAGGCTGCAAATTATTGGGTTTAATCAGTTTGAAAACTTTTATCGAATCATCACCGAAATTTGCTTCAAATTCGCCGTATTGATCACCGCTTACAGTATTGTATGCAACAGCCAACACATCTTCATTTTGAATGCTCGCCAGAAAGGTAATAAAACCTGTTTCTCTGTGAACAATATAATCAGTTCCTTCTGCAAGTTTCGCAAATTTTCTGCGAGCTGTCAAACCGCTGTCCGCTTTTAATTCGCCTCTATATGAATTATAATTTCCTACTTCTTTTAACTGCGGAAGCCTTAAAACTGCATTAGCGGTATATTCTTTTGTCTGGTCAATTTGATTTTTAGAAGACCGCCAAACTTCTATCTTATCAATTTCATAATTTTCATAACCAACAGGTCTAATAAACTCAGCATACCCGAAATATCTGTTAAAAAGATTGAGATTCTCATCAGTTACTGTATAAACAGAATCAACAAAATAATGGTTTTCCGAGTAATCTATCATTTCAATTTCAAATGGCTGTGTGGAAGAACCTCCGCTTACAGTTTTTTCTTTTACTTCGGCTTTTTTCTGCGAAGCAAGCGCTGTAAGACTTAAAGGGCCTACCTGAAATTCTGCTTTAACACCGAACAAAGCTTCGCTGCCGCCGATTAATGGAGATGTCTGCATTGAAACGTTTCCGGCTTCGATGCTTTTAATTATTTCATCTTCGTAACCGGTATATTTTATTTTAAGCTGATTTTCATATTCAAAAGTACGCTCGGTATTCCAATCAGCCGAAATTTCAAGTTTATCGCCAATTTTTCCCGAAACATTTATCTGAACAGTCTGCTTAAAATCAGGTTCATTTTTTGTATTTCCCAGCAGCGAAGCAGTAAAACCTTCAGTTTTTTCACTTCGCCAAGCAGCATAAATATCTACCGCGCCATTAATCCTCAGACTTATCTTAGGTTCTCCAAAAATACTTAGAATAGCATTTTGCGGAAGGGGAATTTCAATATTTGTTATTTCGGAAAGAAGCTGGCTTAAATCTTTTTTGTCGGATTTAAGTTCGTAAGCGTAACCCTGCTCCTCCCAAAGTCTTCTTTCTTCTTCCCTTAGTTTCATCTGAACGTATTGTTCAATCGGCATCTTCAAAGGGACTTTAGTTTCGTAATTTCCTACTTTTTGCCTTATTTCAACAAAGTTTCCGGTAGAATCAATTGTAACTGTTTTCTGAATAACATTTTGATTTGGCTTAAGAAATAAGCTTGAAGTTTTTCGCTCGGATATTTTTGGAAGATATGAATCAGTTCTTTTATGCCTAAAGTGCTCAATTCTTGCGGAAGAGTCGATTGCCATAGGGTCAATTTTTGTTGTATCAGCCGCCGAAAGTGAATCCTTAGGAAAATTTTTTTCTGAATTTAAAATTGAATCCGGCAAATCCTTATTCGACTTGATGGAATCGGTTATAATTCTTTGCACTTCAGAAGCAGAATCGGATAAGATTTTCTGCGGCAGATTTTTCTCCGGAACAATTGTACTGTCTTCCGGAAAATTAATTCTATATCCCCAAAAATCAGATTGCCCGTATTTCAAACCTTCATTCGGAAAAATTCTGATGGCAATTAAAAAGAATAAACCTGCAACTACTAAAGTAAGAGCTGACAGTTTTGGCAGTAATAAGTTTTTCACTTGAGTTTTAATAAACAATACCTGTGAATAAATAAATCGCAATTATAGTAAAAAACTATCTATTAAACCTCCTTTAAAAAATTTACGAGGAAAAACTTATTCATTTTTTTTAAATAATTCAATGTTTTAATTATGAATATTTATTTTTACCTAAATAATATCGGACATACTTGTTTTTGCTTCAAGAGAATCTATTATCTCGTTATCTTCTACTATTACAGCGCTTAGTTTATTTCCTACAAATGCGCCGGTATCAATATAAACAGCATCCGAATTTTCGATATATATTATTTCGAGCTGCTTTGTATGCCCTACAATCTGCAATTTCCCGATATTTAACAGCGGGTCCCGCGTCCACATTACCCCCGAATCTTCTCTGTAATTTGATATGACCACATCCTCAATTTTCCTTGAAAATTCTTTTTCAGGAAGTCCGCCAAGAACATTACCGAATTTTATAGAAATACCTGCATGCGAAATGAAGCAATCGGGTAAATCGTAATATAACGGAGCAGACCTTATAACTTCGATGTGTTTGAATACTTTTTCATCCTGATTTTTATATGATTTAAGAGTTGCTTCATTGCCGTTAAAAACCCAGCTTCGGGCAAAAATGCTTGTTGGATCTTTAAAGAAATGATAAAACATATAATCGTGGTTTCCCGGGGTAAAAAGAATTTTTTCGTTAATCATAAAATCCATAACATTGCAGCTGAAATTACCCCTGTCCACAATATCGCCTACACAATATATTGGAATATCCTTATATTTTTTTCTGATACTATTGTAAAGTTCAATTAACGTGTAAAAACAGCCGTGTACATCTCCAATAACTGCTATCATATTATATCTTATAAATTTGTTTTGCAAAATCTGTTAGTTGCTGCCGGAATTCGGGATGCGCAATTTCAATTAAGGAGGCAGCACGTTCCTTAATAGATTTTCCCCAAAGCTGCGCAATGCCATATTCAGTTACAACGTACCTCACATCTCCGCGTGAAGTTACAACTCCCGCTCCTTCTTTCAACACAGTTGTAATCCTCGAAATTTTTCCGTCTTTTGTTGTTGAAGGAATTGCAATAATAGGCTTTCCTCCTTCGGAATGCGATGCGCCTCTTATAAAATCAACTTGTCCGCCGATGCCGCTGTAAAATCTTGTGCCTATAGAATCGCTGCAGACTTGTCCGGTAAGGTCAATTTCTATTGCCGAATTTATAGCCACCATTTTATCGTTTTGCGCAATAATAAAAGGATTATTTACATATTCCTGAGGATGAAATTCAATTATGGGATTGTTATCAATAAAATCGTAGCTTTTTTTTGTTCCCAAACAAAAACCTGCAATAATTTTCCCTTGATGTAATGTTTTTCTTTCGCCATTAATTATTCCTTCTTCAACAAGTTCAACAATCCCGTCCGAAAACATTTCGGTATGTATTCCTAAATCGTTTTTATCTTTAAGATATTTAAGAACCGAATCGGGGATTGCCCCGATTCCCATTTGAATAGTTGAACCGTCCTCGATAAGCGAAGCAACGTTTTTACCGATTTTATCGTAAACTTCAAGAAGTTCTTTGGATGTTCCCGGTTCTACCTGAGGAAGTTCCATTAACGGAGCGTTATGTTCAATTATATAATCTATTTTGTTCACGTGAATGAAACTGTTTCCAAGTCCCCGCGGCATTTTATCGTTTACCTGGGCAATTACTGTTTTTGCCTTTTCGGCAGGAGTTTTTATATTTCCAACATCAATACCGTAACTGCAAAAACCATGTTCATCGGGCGGAGAAACATGAATAAATGCAATATCCGCCTGAATAATTCCTCTTTTAAATAAGAGAGTTACTTCTGAAAGGAATATTGGAACAAATTCTGCCCTGCCTTCATTAACAGCTTTACGCGCGTTGCTTCCAATAAAAAAAGCTTTATGCTTAAAGTGCTTTTCCATTCCCGGCTGAAGGTAAGGAAGATCGCCGACTAAAAGCACATGATATATTTCTACATTTTCCAGCTCGTTTTTCCTTCGGCACATTGCATTTATCAATTCGAAAGGCGCAGCGCAACCCGGTTGAATTACAACTTTGCCGCCCGATTTTAATATTTTAAGCGCTTCATCGGCAGATGTAATTTTTTGGTTATATTTTGCCATCCAGGGAGCATTGAAATATTTATTTGTTTTGTTTTCTTGCGACGGCATAGTTTACCTTTTAATTTTCAGCGCTTGTATAAATTTTCTTGTATTCAAGATTAAAAACGCTTGCCACCGCACTGTTGGAACAATATCCGCTGTGTGTAAAAACAGCATTTATAAGACCTTTTTTTTGATTCAGCGCATTTATAAACCCTTTATCGGCAACGGATAAAATAAACTCCAATGCCGAATTTGTAAGTCCATAACTTGCGGTTCTGGAAACTAACGAAGGAATATTCGGCACGCAATAATGTATTACACCATGCTTTATAAAAACAGGATGCGAATGACTTGTGGGTCTGCTTGTTTCCACAGCTCCGCCCTGGTCAATTGAAACATCCACAATCACTGCCCCTTTTTTCATCGTCTTAACCATTTCTTCTGTAATAATGTGCGGAGCTTTTTCTCCCTGAACCTTTATTGCAGTTATAAGAATATCGGCAAATTTAACTCCCCGCGAAATTGTATAAGGATTTGCAACAACTGTAGTTAAATGGCTCGGAGCTAAAGTTTTAAGTCTTTGCAAACGCGAAAGATCTTTATCTAATACTATAACTTGTGCTCCTCTTCCCAACGCAGCTTTTGCAGCATGAAGTCCAACAACCCCGGCTCCTAAAATTACTACTGCCGCGGGGGCAACTCCTGTAATTCCGCCTAAAAGAACTCCCCTGCCCGATTCAAAATCGCTGCTCAGATAATTTTCGCCTAGCTGAACAGCAAGCTGTCCGGCAATTTCGCTCATCGATTGTGATACCGGAAAATGGTCTTCTTTCTCAATCAATTCGTAATTAATTGAAGTGATTCTTTTATTTATAAAAAGCTGCATTACTTTTTGTTTGCTAAGCGAAATGTTAAGAAACGAAAATAAGATTTGTTCATCTTCAAACATTTCGGCTTCATTTTCGGAAGGCGGAGCCACTTTTACAATCATTTCGGATCGCTGGTATATTTCTTCGGCGCTGTAAACAAGCAATGCTCCCATTTTCTGATATTCCTCGTTTGAAAAATGACTGCCCGTACCGGCGTTAGATTCAATATAAATTGTATGTCCCGCTTTAACAAGCTGATCAACTCCCGCAGGAGCAATACTTACCCGTTTTTCTTCGAAAGCGGTTTCTTTTGGTATTCCTATTCTCATAATATTATGAAATTTATTTTTACTCAGTTTTAACTAAAACAGACTCATTATTAAAAGTTGAGATAAATCCATTTATTTACAAATTTTCGGTAATACAAGTATTCAGTTTAATTTTTAATTTTCAATTATCAGCAAAAAATAATTAAGTTACAACGACTTTTTTATCTATTAACTGAACAGCATTTTTACAATGAATAATGCGCCAATAATTCCGGCTATATCGGCAAGAATTCCAGCCACCAATGCATGCCTGATACGTTTAATATTTACTGCGCCGAAATAAACAGCAATAACGTAAAAAGTCGTTTCGGTGCTCCCGAAAATTGTTGAAACGAGAACGCCAAGAAATGAATCGGGACCGTGAACCGAAATAATTTCCGCCATTATTCCCATCGAGCCGCTGCCAGATAACGGTCTCATAAGAGCCATCGGCAAGGCTTCTGCCGGCATCCCGATAAAATCTGTAACAGGTTTAAGAATATTAATCAAAATTTCCATTCCCCCGCCCGCGCGGAAAATTCCTATTGCTGCCAGCATTCCCACCAGATAAGGAATAATTTTTACAGCTACGTTAAAACCTTCTTTAGCTCCTTCAATAAATTTTTCGTAAACCTTAACCTTTTTCACTGCACCCAAAGCAATAAAAAATATTATTATTAAAGGAATTGCCGAAACAGAAGCAATACTTATAAAATATTTGAGTTTTTCTGTATTTACAAAATTGTTTTCGAATAAATATTTTATTAAAAATATTATCAAAAAAACTGCAATTGCTGCAGATATAACCGAAGTAAATAATCTTTTAAAATTTATTTTTTTTATGGATTCAATTAATCCTTTTCCTGAAGAAAATTTCTCAAACAGTTTTGCTGCTAAAATTCCTGTAATTGTTGCACAGCCTGCTCCGAACAATGATGTACCGATAATTATAGTGGGATTGCTGCTTCCCGCAGCCGCTCTAATTGCAATAGCTGTTGCAGGAATTAATGTTAAACCTGCAGTATTTACCGCTAAAAATGTACACATAGCATTTGTAGCCGTACCTTTTTCGGAATTTAAAGAATCAAGTTCTTCCATAGCTTTTAGTCCGAAAGGAGTTGCAGCATTTCCAAGTCCCAGCATATTAGCTGCCATATTCATTATCATTGCTCCCATTGCAGGATGTTCTGCAGGGACTTCCGGAAAAAGAAATTTTGTAAGAGGTTTCATTATTCTTGCAAGCAGATTTATAATTCCGGCTTCCTCGCCTATTTTCATTATTCCAAGCCAGAGAACCATAATACCTATTAACCCGAGGCATATATTAACAGCCGTTTTGGCATATTCAATAACCGCGTTTGTAACAGCATTAATCTTCAAAAAAGATATTTTTTCAGGAAAAATTACAGCTTTAATTATTCCTTCATACTCGGAATACATTTCTATTCCGGCAGTAAAATCATTTTTTTCTCCGGATACTTCTGCAATCTTTTTGAATACAGAGGGCGTTTCATCTTCTATAATAATTCTTACAAATACAGGTTTATTACTTTTATTTTTAATCAGTCCGCATTTTAAAAAGAGATCATTCTTTATATTTTCTTCATAAATGCTGTTAAATTCTTTTGCTTTAATAAGGGCTATTGTGTTATTATCAGAATCATAACTTAATTCAACAGGAATGCCGATTCCGTTTTTATATGTGTTCTTAATCTCATCATTAATATCGTAAAACAAAGCAGTAAGTATTCCAGCAACAATAAGCCCTGTCCATATATAATTAAGCATTTTCTACCTTATTTATAGTGCTCAAATGTACCAAACTATCTGCTAAATTATGAAAATATTACGAATCTTCATAAAAAAGAATTTATTTTTTTTAATAATTATTATTTTGAAAATCATTATTTAATTTTTTCGGTAAAAAATGAAAATAGCGTTAGTGCAATATTATCCTGAATTTGAAAACAAAGAAAACAACATAATTACCGTCAAACAAATGTTAGATAAGCACTTAACCGATGAGGACATTGTTGTTTTTCCGGAAATGACGCTTACAGGATATACAATGAAAGCAGAACTTTTTGCAGAAGAAGAGGACGGTGCAGGTTTGTCATTTTTTATTTCGGAAGCCCGAAAACGTAAAAAACATTTTTTTGCCGGAATAATTGAAAAAGACGGGAATAACTATTTTAATACTGTATTTCATATCGACCGAAACGGTTTGATAGCTGCCCGCTACCGGAAGATTCATCTATTTTCTTTTGCAGAGGAAGAAAAATACTATAAATCTTCTTCCGAACCAGTAATAACAAAAGCTGATGACTGGAAAATCGGATTGTCTGTATGCTACGATTTAAGATTTCCTGAGCTTTTTCGTTTTTACGCAAAAATTAAATGCGATGCAATAATTAACATTGCAAACTGGCCGGTTCAGCGTATAGAACATTGGAAAATTCTTTCGCGAGCCCGAGCATTGGAAAATCTTTGTTATTTTATCGGGGTTAACCGAACCGGCAGCGACCCTTTCAATAATTACTCCGGCAACAGCGTTATTTTCGGACCCCGTTCCGAAGAAATACTTACTGCAGGTACCGAAGACTGCATAACAAAAATTGAGCTCCTTAAAGAAACTGTTATAAATGCAAGAATCAAATATCCCTTTCTCGACGATATTAAGCTTATTTAGTATTAAAGAGCTTGTTCGCCGGCTTCTTCTGTTCGGATACGCACAGCATCGTCAACCGAACTTACAAAAATCTTTCCGTCCCCAAGTTCACCTGTTTTCGAATTTTTAATTATTATATCAATTGCCATATCTTTCATCTTATCTGCACATATAAGTTCAAGCTTCACTTTCGGTACAAATTGCAGAAAATATTCAGCTCCGCGGTAAATTTCTTTATGCCCTTTTTGTCTTCCGTAGCCTCTTACTTCCGAAACGGTAATTCCTGCAAAGCCCGATTCCTGAAGAGCAGTGTGAACTTCTTCAAGTTTATGAGGACGAATGATTGCTTCAATTTTTTTCATCTGGTTCCTGTAAATGATATTTAATAATTAATTGCATGGCGAAAAATAAAATATTTTCTTTAATATTTTAAAAAAAAGAGAGGCAGATATTAACCTGCCTCTCCTTTGATGATTATGTACTAGTAGAGGTACATGTGGTGTTTATAAACTTACGCCGAAAACAAGGTACGAAACTTCTGAATTCGGATTTAATATATAACTTCCGAAAACCGGCAGACTGAAACTATCTGTTATTTTTATTTCTTTGGAAAGAGTTAAGCCAACATTTATTAAATTAAACTCTGTAGTTCCATATAAAGCATTATCACTTCCGGGAGTACCGCCGATAAAAACGTCAACTCCCACATCCTGAAGAGCGGTTGAGTATCCTGCCTGAAAATATATATTGTTTTCATCATCATTGTAAACATTTGCAGCAACTAATAACGATATTGGTAAATTTTCAGGTCCTGCATAACCAAGAGCTGCTTCAATAGTATGAGCTCCATTGCCTTTATCCTTAAAGTTTCCAATTTTTAAGCCTGAATTAGGATAATAATAATCGGTTGCGCTTAGTGTAAATTCGCCTGAATTTTCTGTTGATAATGTATAAGAAATATACGTATCAATTTCTTCGCTTCCGTTTGATGTTGTAGTTAAAGGATAAGAGCCCCAGAAACCTGCTTCCAATCCGCTGTAGCCGAATGAAACACCAGGCTGAATACTTGCAGTATTTCCGAAATCGAAACCTCTCCAAACATAACGGCTTACTAAATCTGCGCCAAGATTAAATTCCTGAGCATTAACATAAACTGATACAAACATTGCTAAAAGAAACACGCTGAATAATCTTGCTTTTTTCATTTTTTACCTCATATTGTTATAATTTTATATAATTGTCGTTGTTAAAATATATTATTTCGATACTTTTTCAAAATCAGGATAAGCTTCGCCGCCATGTTCTCCAATATCCAAACCTTCAAGTTCTTCTTCAGGTGTTACCCTAAGTCCTATAGTTTTATCAATTATCTTAAACATAATAAAAGCAAGAGAGAAAACCCACAAGAAAGCAGCAGCTATTCCTATTAACTGAACTAACACTTTGTCTAAGTTAAAACCGCCAATATCAAAAACGCCGGCAGCTAAAGTTCCAAAAGCACCGCAAACACCATGTACTGAAATTGCTCCGACAGGGTCGTCAATCTTTAATACTCTTTCAATAAATAACACACTTAATACAACTAAAATACCGGCAAGAAATCCGATAATAACAGCGCTTAAAGGAGATACATTAGCGCATCCGGCTGTAATTCCAACTAATCCTGCTAAAACACCGTTAAAGGTCATACTGCCTTCAGGAGTTTTTAACACAATCCATGCTGTTAACATTGCTCCAACTGCACCGGCAGCAGCTGATAAATTGGTAGTAACAGCTATTAAAGCAATATCTGTATTAGCTGCCGTTGTACTTCCCGGATTAAAACCAAACCAGCCAAACCAAAGAATAAAAGTTCCAAGAGCTGCCAGTACTAAGCTATGCCCAGGTATAGCGTTTGGTTTTCCATCTTTATTAAATTTACCTATACGGGGTCCAAGAACAATTGCACCGGCTAAAGCTGCCCAACCGCCAATAGAGTGAACAACAGTAGAACCGGCAAAATCAATAAATCCCAAATCTTCAAGCCAGCCCCCGCCATTTAATAAACTTCCCCAAGCCCAGCTTCCGAAAATTGGGTAAATAATTGCGGAAATAACAACACTGTATATTAAATAACCGATAAATTTAGTACGTTCAGCCATTGCTCCTGATACAATAGTTGCAGCCGTTGCAGCGAATACTACCTGAAACATCCAAAAAGCATAAGTCCAGTTATCTCCGTTAAAATCCGAAAAGAAAAAACCCGAAGTACCAAACCATCCAGTGGCAGATACCCCGAACATCAAACCAAATCCAATAGCCCAATATGCTAACGAACCTAATGCGAAATCCATTAAATTTTTCATCATTATATTGATAGCATTTTTTGCACGTGTTAAACCTGTTTCGACCATTGCAAATCCTGCCTGCATAAAAAAGACAAGAAAAGCAGCAACTAGTGTCCAAACATAATCAGAATTAGTTTGTACTGTTTTTATTGCTTCAGCATTGCTTTCAACAGTTGGCGCAGCATCTTGAGCCGCCAATGTAACCGTTAATAAAGTTAACAGTAAAAAAAGTTGTATTTTAATCGTTTCATATATTTCTCCATTTTCATTTTATTTTTTACACTGCAGCATCGCCGGATTCTTCTGTGCGTATCCGGATTGCCTCTTCAATTGTGGAAACGAATATTTTTCCGTCTCCTATTTCTCCGGTTTTGGATTGTTTGACTATAATATCGATTGCAATATCAAGCATCGAATCTGTGCAAACAAGTTCTATTTTTACTTTAGGAACAAACTGGAGACTATATTCCGAGCCTCTGTAAATTTCTTTATGACCTTTCTGCCGCCCGTAACCTCTGATTTCGCTCACAGTAATTCCCGAAAAACCTGCTTCCTGAAGAGCTGTGTGAACCTCATCCAGTTTGTGCGGTCTGATAATTGCATCAACTTTTTTCATAAATACCTCTTGTTTTAACTTAATTAGTTATGCGTTTAAATCGAATTTACTTATTTATTTAGTTTCTATTCGAAATATAGGCAATATATTTTGTTTGTCAAGAAATATTTTTACTTTTTTTGTGTTTTAATGTTTTTGCCTTACTTATTAAGGCTATTTTTGTTTTATTAACACTTTTTATCGCGTGTTTATACTTAATATAGCACATATATAAGTGTTAAGATAAGGAGGTGTGATTTTTCAGATTCCGAAAAGTTTTTTTATTTCGCTGTTGCTTATTTTTTGTATTCTTTCCTTCTCGTCATCGTGTTCCACAGAGGCTTCAATATCCAACGAAAGTTCTTCGCAGGATTTTATCCGGCAGGAACAAGCTTTGCCAAACTCGCGAAGGTTGTTATCGGAAGTAATAAGTGTAATTAATCGGGGATTTTTATGATTTGCAATTGCCTCTTTTATTTCGTCATCGGCGGTTTTTCTGTTGGAATATATAATTTTAATTCTGCCTGCTCTTATTGCTTCGCGGGTAAATCCGTCGAAGAAAACAATAATTTGATTCCTGTCCTTGCTGTAATACCGGCTCAGCACACTGATGAGCTTTTCCCTCATCAGTTGATTTTGTCCTGCCTTTATATTACTTATACCCTTTAATTTTCCGGCAAGGTTGTTACCGTCAATGAAATAGTAATTCACTTAATATCCACCGCTTGTAAACTGTCCGCTCGATTTTGTAACTTTAATATCTTTAAGCTGCGGAGCTTTCATCCGTAATTCGAAACGGAAACCGCTGTATCTGCCTAACGGATTCCAGCTGAAATTCATTTCCCAGCAATGCAGATCTTTAAATATCGAAATGCGGGGAGCGGAAATTCTTTTATCTTCAAAATCGTAACTGGTCTGGAAACGCAATTTCCAGCTTTTAGTAAAGTTAAGACTTAAATTTACATTTATGTTAGAAGAACGAAATACCTTCAGCGGATTTGCTTTATTTAGACTATAATTATACCCCATCGATATATCCCAAGGGATGCTGAAATCGGCGGGATCTTCGCCATACATTCCGGCATAATCGGAATTGCGGATCAGACTGTCTTCTTCATCCAGCGAATCCTTGCTTTCACTTCTGCTCTTTTGCGAAAATTTCTCTCCGGATATAGTGCTTGACAGATTTAGATTGAAATTTGTCATCCGCATCAGTTCTTTGCCTTCACTGCAAAGAAATTTATTAACAGGATTTCCATTTACATATTTGTAAAATGTGTAATTTGAACTTGCTTTAATGTCCAACCACTCGCCAATATTTGTACGGTAACTTACCTGTAAGTTCGATAATTTTAGGCTGTCTGCTGCAAAATTATACCCCAGTCCGGCGCTTAAATTAAGCAAAGGTATTTTTTGAGACTGCGAAGACGTATCGTTAGGGTTTTTCATAGTCTTCATTTCAAAAATGTTGCTTATATTAAAATTAATACTTTGGCTTTCTCCTCTGCCAGCACCCTTGAATACCTCATTACCGTATTGGTCATACTCAATTTCTCTTCCAGAAGTATCGGTATAAGAACTGTAATATCCCCATTTTTTTTCTCCAAAATCGGGACGGTAATTATAAGAAACAGACGGGATAATTGTATGACGGAACGCTTCAATTCCCAGTATATTCGGGCTCATCATTCCGTAAATTTTTGTATTTGCACTTATATTAAAATTAAATGTCCGCACAAAATTAATTTCTTTAATATCTTTTGTTACAAGAACTGCTTCTTTTCCTGTTTGAACTCCATTTGAATCAGTAATCGGTTTATATTCATAATATCGTTCAATTTTTTTGTTGTACCACTTTTCTTCGTAATTAAAAGATGGTGAAATGCTGAAGTACCCTATTTTAGGCGAAGCATTAATACTTACAGTATGACGTACACCGCCGCGTATCGACAAATCTCCGCCTTTTTTATTTCTTTGGTTAAGAAACTGTCCGTTATAGTTAAATCCTATCAGCTCGTACCAGCTTTGTTTTGTTGTACTGCTTTTTGAAGAACGGAAAGGATATGTATGCGATTTCGAAAAATTAATATTCGGAAGCGTTTCGTTAATATCACCGTTATCCAGATATTGGGTTCTTCCGTAACTGATACTAAGGCTCGCACCGTCCCACGATTTCCTTAAAGTGGCGGAAGAACTTGCTACTCTGTTTAACAGTTCATTATAATTGTAGCTGTTTAAACTTGTATAGTTCGAAGAAGAAAACGACAGATTGGCATCCAGATGAGTTGTAGGATTAAAAGTCTGGCTGTGCGAAAGCCTTAAATTCCAGTCTTTTGACCGTGAATAATTCGATTCGCCAATTCTCCCGATTTTAATATCCGAATAATCTGCCTGAATATTACCGCTGAAACTATACCGTTTTACATATCTTATTCTGTTATGCAGCCCGAAACTTCCTCTGCTGTAAAAATCACCTGTAATTGCATAATCGAAATAATCGCTTGCCGCCCAGAAATAACCGAAATTTGTAAAGGACTGTCCCTTAGCAGATTCACCGGAGCTTACACTGTAACCGGGAGGAATAATACCCGAACGCCTGCCGGAGTTGTTTGGAAAAACTCCAAAAGGCAGCGGAATAGGAACAGGCACGCCGCCAACGTACATAAAAATCCACCGGGCAACTATTTGTTCTTTATTTACAACTTTCATTTCGGAAGCAGTAAAATGGGTGTGAGGCGTATCGCTGTCGCAGGTTGTAAAAATACCGTCTTCAATGAAGTATGTATCTTTGCTTACTTTTTTAACTTTTGTTCCTTCGTACCTTTGACCGTCCTGTTTGTTTTTTGCCAGCGATATATAACCCCGCTGCGTTTTAAAATTATAATTCAGGCGGTAACCTTCGTAAACTTCGTTATCTTCAGAAAGCACCGGCGTATCTACTCTAATTTCGGGATCGGACGCGCTTGTATCGGGAACGCCTTCGGCTTCGCAATAATTTGTGATAAAATTCAGTTTAATTCTGCCGCTTTTAAGACTTGTATTTTTATATTTTAATTCGCCCTTCCCATACACGCTCATTTCTTTTTTAAGGATATTAAAATGGAGCGAATCTTCGGAAGTTGAATATACAATTGCATCAATATCGCTTTCCCGCAATGCAGCCGCCGAATCTTTTATACCCAGCGAATCTGTTACGGATACTGAATCCGGATTAATATCCTTAACATAGGACGAGTCTTCCGTCTGCCCTGTTATATTTACTGCCGCCAGTAAAAAAAACAAGATTCCTGCCGGCAAGTATTTTTTCAGGTATTTAAAACGAAACATCAATCAGCAGACCGGATATTATTTGAATTCAGTGTTTACAATTGTAAGCCGCTCAGGGTAAGTCATTTCTCCCAAAGGCGTATCAATTACCGGCTGAGCAGTCAGTTTTACTTTTGTAAGATCTTTTTTAACACCCCCTACACTCAGAACAAGTTTTGCAATGTTCTGCAGCGATCCATCCTGAAAAACTTTAAGCAGATCAAATTGGATATCCAATGGAATTGTTACAACCGAATTGTTTCCCTGAACCTGAACCGGCTGTCCGATATTTCCCGATATTGTTTCCTTATCATCTAAATATAAAGTCCAAGGAAGCGATTTTAAAGTGATAACCGGAGCCTGTGTATATTCTGTGTTTCCATTGGGATTTTGAGCTTCGAGATTTAAAGTAAACACAGCAGGAAGTTTCTTCTCGGTAAATAACGAAGTTAGTTTCATCAGCTCGGTAACATTAAAATCGGAGTAGCTTGCTTTATTATTAATATCAATTCCAGCAAGCCGGAAATTTCCAACAGAACCTAATTTAAATTTTAACTTCGATAAATTTGCAATCTGCTTTATTACCGAACATCCATTAAAAGAAATTACAACAAGAATCAGTAAAATCAGTCTCTTTTTCATTTTATACCTGCCTTTTCAATTTCATTTATAATTTGCGCGGCTACTTTTAAAGCTTTTAATCCGTCCTCGCCGCTAACAACAGGACGTTTATTTTCTAAAACCGAAACAGCAAAAAGATTTAGCTCGTGCTGAAGCGCATTAATTTCCAATGCCTGCGGCTGCTCGTAAACTACCATCTTTTTTTTGTCGCCAATGCCCATTTCGCCAAAAGAAATAAAATGCTCGCTGCCCATTTCCGAAGGAGGCACAAGTCTGTAAATTTCCGATACACCATCCGAAAAATCTAACGAGAAATAAGCATCGCGCTGAAACATTCTCATTTTCCGCATCTTTTTCTGCGAAATACGGCTTGCCGTTACATTTGCAACAGCGCCGTTTTCAAATTCGATGCGGGCGTTTGCAATATCAATATTATCGGAAACAACACACACACCATTTGCTTTAATATCTTTAACTTCGCTTTTAACAAGACTTAAAATAATATCGATATCGTGAATCATTAAATCGAGAACAACCGCAACATCAGTCCCGCGCGGATTAAACTGAGCAAGCCTGTCGGTTTGAATAAACATAGGATTGAGATTGTATTTTTCCAGTGAAAGCAAAGCCGGGTTGAACCTCTCGATATGCCCGACCTGAAGTTTAAGATTTCTTTCATCCGCTAGCTTTACAAGCTCTTCCGCTTCATAAATCTGCGATGTTATAGGTTTTTCCACAAAAACGTGTTTACCAGCCTCCAAAGCTCTTTTTGCAATTTCGTAATGCGAACTTGTGCTTGTTACAACCGATACCGCATCGCATTCATCAAAAATATTATTTAATTCTTTGAATGGTTTTATCTGATATTCGCCGGCAATTTTTTCTGCTCTTGCCAAGTCAAGATCGTAAACCCCGATAAGTTCGCAGTTTTCTAAAGTTTTTAATAGTTTTACGTGCAAAGAGCCAAGATGTCCCGTCCCGATTACACCGATTTTTAATTTTTTCATAATCCGCCAGATTTTACAATTTTATGTGAAATTATTTGTTCGTATTCACCGTTTTCGTTTGATTTATAATATACAAGCACAGTATAAGTGTTTGAAGTTTCAAAAAAATTTCCTTCGTAAAAATTCCAGTCGATATTTTCTACATAACCGTTATTTAATTGCCCTGTTACGTACTGATAATCGTACTGCCCTCTTTTAATTTCGGCAGTAAGGCTGTAAAGTCCGTCGGTTTCCGTCATTTTGTATTCCGGATAAACAATCCAATCGCTGAATGCGCCCACAACAAAAATATTGCTGCCCGAAGGTTTTTCGTGAGGACGGAATTGGAAAGTTATATTCAGATAATTTGCATTTTCATCTTTGTAGTTCATAATATGCTTTCCGCCGTCAAAATCCTTATTCCCTTTATCAAAAAAACGCGATGTTTCTATTCCTTCGAACTGAGCTTTAGAATCGGGAAAAACATATTTGCTTTTATTTCTTAAATCCAATTTCCGGTATTCGTTGCCGGGATAAATATCGCGCGCAACAAACATCATCTTCCTGCTTGCATCCCATTCAAAATATCTTTCGCGGTCGTTTTGTCCTCGTTCTATTATTATTGGATAAAACAGTTTTTGATTTTCAATTATTTCGATATGGCTTAACCTGAAAGGATCCATTTTTTCTGCAATCATAATACTTGCCGAAAGCCTGATGGTTTTATTCAGGTTGTTATGATAAGAAAAGCTGCCGGACTGGTCTTTTGTAATTTTCACATTAGTGTTTATACTGTCGTAAGCTACAATAAAATAACCCTCAGCATAAACATCGTTTTCAAACATATCTGTTATCTGCATAATCCATTTTCCCGAAAACGGAAACGTAACTCTCTGCGAAGGATATTTCCTTTTGAAATGGAAGTCGGCACCCTGAACAGTATTCGGAAGCCTTTCGTATTCTAATGCTTCATCAAAATTGTGTCCCCTGTTTTCAAGTTCGTACCGCTCGTAAGGATTCCACTGCGAATCGCAAAAAAGGAATTTAAGTTTTAATTCCGGAGTAAATTCGTTTTTTACATCAAATTCTATTGTAAAATCCTGCCCTACGGGAAGATCGGAAGGAGAACCCGAATATATATTCAGACTTTTAATTACAGGCTGCGCCGAAATGAACAAAATCTGCAAAAAGAAAAAAATTATTGATTTCAATTGGAAACCGGTTTTGTGATTATCATATTCCGAAAGATTAAGTGAGGTAAAATAGAGAAAAACCAAAGGATTTTCAATTGCAAAGAATTTAATGAGAATTTTTTGATTAAGCAAAAAGAACCCGGACTGAAAGTCCGGGCTCTAATTTATTTATTGAATGGTTATATCGCCGCCTGAAGTTTTCAGCCGGATATTTTCGCCTCCGTTATTTAACGAACCTTTTATTGAAGAAGAAGTTATTTTATCGGCGCGGAATTTCGAATTATTATTTTCTACATCACCGCCGGATGTTGAAGCATCGATGTAAGCGTTTATATCATCATCGAAATCTGCAAAAATATCGCCGCCTGTAGTAGAAAGATGAATACCTTTATTTTCGCCTTTATAAACTAAACGAATATCGCCGCCCGAAGTTTCGGCTTTTATTTTGCTGTCGGCTCCTGTTATTAAAATATCCCCGCCCGATGTAGAAGCGTTAACATCGCCGTTTTTCCCGTTAAAAATTATATCGCCGCCCGAAGTTGAAATAATTGCAGTTCCGTAAAAATCGGTAACCGAAACATCGCCGCCGCTCGTCTTGAAAGTACCGTTCCCTTTTCCGCCGTACACAACAACATCTCCGCCTGATGTATAAACTTCAGTATTGCCTTCAATTTTCTTCACCTCTACATCACCGCCGCTGGTTTTAAGCTTCATATTATATTTTGCGGGTGTTTTAATTATCACGCGGAAATTTAATGAATTGAAAAGGTTCCAAAAACCGCCGCCTGTTCTGCTGCTTTCTACTTTTATGCCTTCACTTGTTTTTTCAATTTCGAATGATATTTTTTTTGCCGCGGTTTCGCTGCCCTTAATAATAACTTCAACTTCATCTTTATCCCACGAGGTAACGTTTATATCGCCTCCGGAAATATTCACGCTGAGCATTTCGCCGCTTTTTGCCGGAAATTTTGTCTCTTTAATTTTAACAGGCTCTCCGGCAGAAATAAACCCTGCAAACATTGCAAACATCAATGCAGTAAATAAACCGGTATAATTATTTCTCATATTAACCTCCAAATAACTGATTTTACAAAATTTTTCTTAATACAAGTTATAAGACTTTCGATAACTGGAAAAGTTTTATTATTGTTGTAGAATAAAAATAAGTGTTTTTCTATGATACAAAAATTATTGATTGTAGCAGCAGGTTCCGGAGCCGGCGGAGCTTTAAGATTTTACATTTCGCAGATGATATACAAATATCTTCCGGCTGTTTTCCCTTTCGGAACCTTGGCGGTAAATATATTGGGGAGTATAATACTGGGTGTTCTTATTTTCGGGTTCGATTCTAAAAATCTGGTTAGCCCCGAAATGAAACTTCTGCTTGGTGTGGGATTTTGCGGCGGATTTACAACCTTTTCAACTTTTTCATTCGAAACATTCAGTCTTATTAAAGATTCCGAATTTATGCTTGCCGGGGCAAATGTTGCGGCTAATTTAATTTTTACTATTGCCGGCGTGTTTTTAGGTTATCTATTAACAAAACAGGTGTAATATGATTATTCAGGGCGAAGCAAAATTATTAAGGATTTTCGTCGGAGAAACAGACAAAATAGGAAGCATTCCCGTTTACGAAAAAATTGTTTTTCTCGCTAAAGAAAAGAATCTTGCCGGAGCAACTGTTTATAAAGGAGTTATGGGGTTCGGCAGAAACAGCCGCATTCACTCCGCAAAGCTGCTTACAATTTCGGAAGACCTGCCGCTTGTTGTTGAAATTGTTGATACCGAAGAAAAAATTACATCCTTTATTCCTCTTGTAAACGAAGTTTTCGATAAATCGGACAGCAACGGACTTTTTACAGTTGAAAAAGCTGAAATAATAAGATACTGCTGATAAATGAAAAAGAAATTCCTGCACGTTTTATTTTTGATACTTTTATTTTTCCTGGTTTCGGATATTTATGCCCAGTACCATTATTCCTTAAAAAGATTTTTCGAAGACGGGATTTCGCTTGCCGAAGCACCCGGTAAATGGGATAATAACGATTTTATAAATCTTGCACTTATTTCCGGAAGCACTTATGCTTTGATGTATGCCGATGAGCCTGTGCGCGGTTTTATTCTTTCCGATTGCAAAAGCTGCATCGAATCGCCCGTTGCTGCAACATTAAAATACTGGGGCGAGCCTTCTTTTAATGCAGCATTAAGCGCCTTTTTTTTGATACAGGGAACGCTTGCAGAAAATAGCGAAAACAAAGAACTCGGCTTTTTAATTGCCCAATCGTACCTTTATACAGGAGCTGTTACAGGAGTTTTAAAATTGTCATTCGGCAGAGAAAGACCTAAAACCGGAGGCGATGCTTTCACTTACCATCCTTTTTCATTTAGAAACAACGATTATATGTCTTTCCCATCGGGACACACCTCAACATCATTCGCGCTTTCCACGGTTCTTGCTTCGCGCATCGACAGTAAATTCTTAAAAGTAATAGTTTATATACCTGCGCTGGCAGCGGGAATGTCGCGTATCTGCCAGAACCAGCATTGGCTGAGTGATGTTTTTTTTGGGGCATTTCTCGGTTATTTTATCGGCAGACATCTTGTTGAAAGAAGCTCCGGCTGGAAAAGCAAACCGGCTGAATCAGTTCTCCCGCGGAATGTAGTCAATGTAAAAATACAATTTTGAATTTTGAATGACAGATAAAATTATTTAGGGTTTTTCTTACTCTCAGTTCCTAATCTTAATCTGTTTTTTGCATAGCGCAGAGGGCAGAGCGCATAGTTATCCGAATATTGGAAACCGGAGACCGGAAAAAACAAAGAGCATAGCGAAGAAGTGAGCATTAAGTGTTGGTTTTTATCTTTCCCTTACTCCCTCCTCCGGCGGGTAAACTTACTCCTAATCTTGAACCTTACTCCTAATCTGATTAAAGATTAAACGAGAAGAAGTTCGAGTACAATCCTATCGATACTTCGTGGAAATCAACTCCGTTTTCTATAGGCTGAAATGTATATCTGTAACGGGTATAAAGAGTGAAAGTATTATAAAGGCGGAATAATCCGAAAGAGACTTCGGGACTGATGCCGTTGTAACCTTTAAAATTTGTAATATAATTAACACCGGGCGAAATGTATTCGATTGTTCCCGGCTGGAAAATATGTTTATAACCTGTCCGCATAAAATTTGCCCGGTTCACATCAAAAATATGGGCGTATTCTAGTCCTAAATACCCTGCAGGGTAATTATAACCTTTTGCAAAGAACGAGATAACCGGAATTTCCTTTGAAAGTCCGAACTTGCTTTCGCCGTCTATGTTTACGTAAGAAGGAGCAGGCACGCCGAAAATTACTCCTCCTGCACAGCAAGTCCAGGCATACTGCAGCCAGCCGCCTTTATTTTTAATTTCGCCGGGAAATTCAACTTCGTAAGTCTCGCTTACTGTTTTTCTGCCGTCTTTTGTTTCAATAACAATATTGTATTTTATGTAATTCGTATCGAACTCGAAAGGTGTTAAGTCCACCCGCGCTTTATGATCTTCAAAATAATCATTGCTTATTTCTATTTCCTCGCCAGATTTAAGCACAACTTTCGATTTGCAGTTTTCTCCCGTGAAAAATGCAATTACAAATGTATGCGGTATTTCGGGGGTGATAAACGATTCTATCAAGCTGACTTCAACAGGCTCATCCTGCGCGCTTATGAATGAAAAACAAAAACTTATTATTATCAGTTGGAAAAATCTTTTCATATTAAACCTGTTCAATTATTGCCTGTAAAAATAATATTTTATTCTGTAAGAGAAAAGAAACTGAAAGGAAATTGTTACAAATGCATAGCGGAAAGAGCAGAGCGCAGACTGGAGAACGGAAAAGGGTAAAAGGTAAAGGGTACAGGGTTCTTAAATTCTTGATCTTGATACTTGCTCTTAATCTGTTTTTGCATAGCGCAGAGCGCATAGTTGACGGGAGAACGGAGACGGGAAAGCTGTAAGTACAGTACCCTATATATTGCTTTTCTAATCCCGTAGGGATGATATATTTATAGGTAATTGATTTAGAAATGCAATATGAACTCCGAAGGAGTGAAACATTACCTTCCCCTTTGAAATTTGGAAAGCCAACCTCACCCCTTAAACCAACCCTTTCCTTGTTAAGGAAAGGAGTGATAAACGGGGAAGTTGTTTGAAGATTTGTAGGTATGAAAAAAAAATACTTACCATTTAACGTTTTATTTTTTAAGTTAAAGGCGAAATAAATATTTATATTTTAACAATAACTTGTCCTGATATAAATCGGGATTGCACATAGAAATAGTTATGGTCAATTTTAGACAATAACGATTTAAAAATATTGAAATGATAAATAAACAACTTAAAAACAGTATATTACAATTTGCAACTCCAAGCGATGAAACATTTGAAGAATTTAATGATTTGCTTGAGTACAGAGAAATAAATAAAAAAGAATTTATTTTAACGAAAGGTCAGAATTGTAAACATCATTATTTTATATTGAAAGGATGTTTCCGTTCGTTTTTTATTAATGAAAAGGGTACTGAAAAAATTCTCAATTTTGGTATTGAAAATTGGTGGATTACAGATTATGACAGTTTAACAAACTTATGCCCAACAAACCTTTATATCCAGGCAATTGAAAACTCTCAGGTTCTCTGCATTACCAAAGAGAACATGGATAAAGCACTTAATCATTCTTTAGAAATGAACCGCTATTTTAGGATAATAGCAGAAAAGGTACGAATTGCAGATCAAAGAAGAATGTATTATATGTTTAACTTATCAGGTAAAGAAATATATACTATGTTTTGCGAAAAATTTCCAGAATTTGTACAACGTATCCCATTATATATGCTTGCATCATATTTTGGATTAACCCCGGAATTTTTAAGCAAGATTAGAGGTAATGGATGATTTTGTGTATTTCTTAATATAGATTATTTTTCTCTCCATTTAGCAAAACTATATTTGAGCATTGTTTCTAACACAGTATGGAACAATGCCAATTATCAGTTTTAATTTAAATGGAAAGATATCATGAATATTACTTTAATCTGTTTTTCACAAACGGGTAATACCCGCAAAATATCAAACGCTATGTCCGAAGCATTTACTAAAGAAGGACATATTGTAAAAAGTCTCGATATGCAAAAGCTAAATGGGGAAGATCTTATTGCGTGTGACTTACTTGGAATAGGATGCCCTACATTTGAGTGTACAGTTCCTTCACCAGTGAAAAATAACCTAAAATCTTTATCTATACCAAAAAACCAAGATGCTTTTGTGTTTGCAACCGGTGGCGGAGCAGCAGGAAATGTTTTAAGTGATTTAACTACCTTATTAAAGGAAAAAGAAGCAAATGTAATTGGTGGATTTTTATCACTTGGTAAAATCCACCATCCTGCCCCTTGCCTTGTTGGCAAAACACCAAACCGACCAAACGAAGATGATTTGAATAAGGCTGAAAATTTTGCATTTGCTCTATCTAAATATTTGAGCGGACATTCTGTTAGTCATCCCAATATAAACGATAAGCAGAGGTTAAAGCATAAAATGGGATTTTATAATCTGGTTGGTATAATTGGAAGTTCCGATAAGATAATACGCTTTCTTGAACCCAAACCAATAAATAATCAAAATATATGTAAACAATGTAATTTGTGTGTCCGCGAATGCCCTGTAAATAATATATCAATGGATCCTTATCCCAAACTTAGCGATAAATGTATAAGGTGCTATAAATGCCTTAATTCGTGTCCTGTTAATGCATTTTCTGTAAATTGGCGGTTTGGGAATGTTGTTTTATTTGCGCTATACAATGAATTCTTTATGAGATGGTTTGGTGAATATGAAAAATAAAACTACCGCTATAGGAGTGACAGCGCAGATTAAAAGGGATTATTTTATTCCCTCTTGAGACCGGGAATTTGTTTGAAGATTTGTAGGTATAAAAAATAATACTTACCATTTATTGTTTTATTTTTTAAGTTAAGGTCGAAATAAATATTTATATTCTAACAATAACTTATTGCTGAATAACCAATGATTTTTAGGAATTATAGCAACAGTAAATACTCTTTAAATGGAATTAACGCAATTAATTGCTACAAATCTTAGTTAGCGGCAAGTGTCAGAAACGAAATCCCACAGAGATTAAAAAACCATTAGCATAGATAGGATTCGAAATTATTTTATTTGCGGTTACACTGGTACCGATACCTCCAAGCTCAATAAAGTAGGATGGGTTTCGTTTAGTATTTTCCGTTAAGAAAAACTCAAACCCAAATAACCCGTATCCACCAATACTTGTTGATTCATCACTGAAATCAGGATTTGGGAAAACGCTTACAATTCCGCCTTCTGAATACAAACTGATTCGATTGGTAATACTTCTTTGATAATTAATGCCGATTTGAGCGGTCAAAAATTCCGACCACGTTTGATTATTCTGTTCATCGGGATGGTTTAACCAGTTTAAGTTCGACCTGAAATTTACACGTAGATTTTTAAATTCAGGTGAGAGTATGTGGGCTCCAATGCCAAACTCATTGTGGAAATTGACTATTTGGATACCGTAGGAGAATTTATCAAAACTTCTTTGCTGGCCTTGCAGCAAAGTTGCAACTGAAAGCAAGGCAATCAGGCTTAATATTTTTCTCATGATATTAGTTGTTTATTCAAATATTTCAGTCTTCTTAATTCCATTAATTGCGTTTTTACGTGTTATCAAATACAATATGTAATGAATCAGAAGCCCTACGCCCCAAAAAACTACTGTAAAATGGACTGATTTAATTTTTTCACAATCAGACTGTAACCCAAGGAAGAACCATATTTCAGCGATTAGATTACAAATCAAGTATGTAGCTACATGAAACCTAAGCCCAATATCGTACAGAGGTAATGTTTGTTTATCCTTTTTGCCAAATGTCCATCCAATGATAAAAATTAATATACCATAGAGTGCTGCAAGAATCCAGACTTCGGTAAAGAGCTGGTTTTGTAGAAATCTGCTCAGGAAAAACCGGAACAGGAGAGTTAAGATAATAAGCCCGATTGAAAAAAACACGAGATTTTTAGTTATTGCTTTCATTCTTAGTCCTCCTTATTGATTAAGTTTTTAATACGTTCGTTGAAAAAAAGATTAATGTTTCTTTCTATAAAAGAATTGAGCAATGATTGCCCTAAGTCAGTTAAATAGTAATATTTTCGTTCAGGCCCTTTGTTGCCTTCACCTGTTTTGTAATTTACAATCCCTACATGCTGAAACTTTCTAAGGTTTCGATAAAGGCTTTGGCTTTCACATGTCATTGTTTGATTGGATTGCTCTTCAACAAAAGACTTTATTTCATCAACATATTTTTTCCCATCTTTCAA